>JAAYFE010000176.1 GCA_012728365.1 Tissierellia bacterium | reverse complement strand
ACCGTATATTATCATCCCAATACTAGGGGGTATTATAACTGCAATTGCTGGAGTTGATGTTATAAGTCCTAAGGAAAATTCTTCTCCATATCCTGCATTGAGTAATTCTGGTAATAATAAGCCACCTATGGCTATTACTGTTGCAGGACTTGAACCTGAAAGTGCACCAAAAAACATACAGGATATAACAGTAGCTATGGCTAATCCACCAGTGAAATGTCCAACAACCTTATCTGCAACGTTAATAATACGCCTGGACATTCCCCCACCCTTCATTATATTAGCAGCTAGTATAAAAAATGGAACTGCAATTAGAGAAAAGGTATCTATGCCTGAAAACATCCTTTGTGCTACTACTTCTAATGGTATGGATGTAAATAGGGCTAGAGCCATAGCTCCTGCTGCAGCCATAGCTATAAATACTGGAATACTGGTAAACAACAATACAAATAATGAAGTAAATAAGACTGCTGTCATTTATTTATCACCTTCTTCTTTAACTAATTTTACCAGTTCCTCTATAAATCTTAACACCATGAGTATTCCTCCCACTGGCATTGCAGCATAAGCTACTGACATAGGTATTCCCATTGTTGAACTATATTGCTTTGTCTCATGTACATTCATAGTGATTTTAAATGATGAATATGTGAATAAAAGAGCAAAAACAATTGAAAATATTATAGTAAATACTAACAAAGCTTTCTTGCCTTTATTATTTAGCATTTGTAAAAAAATATCTATGCCAATATGGGCACCCTTATAAATACATACACTTGCTCCTACAAATGTAATCCAAACAATGGCATAGCGTGCAAATTCTTCAGCCCACATAATGGAAGTGTCAAAAAGTCTAAATACTACACTTATGAAAAGTATTACAGCCACAAGTAAAAGTAAAGTGCCTATAAAATATTGTTCTATTTTTTTTAATAGTTCATTTACTGACTTCATATAATCCTCCTATCTACTTTGCAGTCTCTCTATTTCTTGGAAGACTTTATCTAATATTTCACTACCAAATTCATCAGTATATATTTGATACACAGATCTGGTTGCTTCCTTCATTTCTTCCTTTTGTTCATCAGTTAATTCTATAATTGTTGTACCATATTCCCTAATAGTTTCTAGGTATTTTTCTTCTTCTTCTTGAACAGCCTGTCTCTGCCATTTTGCTATTTCCCTTCCCTTTTCATATAAAATGTTCTGTATATCTTCTGGCAAGCCATTAAACCAACTTTCACTAAATAGGAGCACGTGTGCTAAGTATGCATGTTCACTTAAAATTAAATGGCTCTGTACCTCATAAAATTTTTGACTCTCTATTGTAACTAATGGATTCTCTTGACCATCTACAACTCCTAATTGTAATGAATTGTACAGCTCTCCAAAATCAATTGGAACTGGTATTGCTCCTAAAGCTTTAAATTGTTCAACAATGATAGGGCTCTCCATGGTCCTAAATTTAACACCTTGGAAGTCTTTTACAGAATTTATAGCTTTATTTGCTGTAAAATGTTTGTAACCATCCTCATAAAAAGCAACACCTATTACTTTTTGACTGGATAATTTATTTAACAGCTCTGTCCCAACTTCCCCGTCCATTATTTCATATCCTATTTCCCTATCTGGGAATAAAAATGGTAAGTCAAATAATTGAAGTTCTGGTGCAAAACCACTTATTCTTGCAGTAGGAACTAAAGTTATTTCTTGCGTCCCCATTTGTAGTCCTTCAAACATTTCCCTAGCACTACCCAATTGACCTGATGGGAAAACATTTACCACAACCCTGCCATTTGTTGCCTCCTCAACTTCCTCCTTAAATTTAATTGCAGCACGATGATGAGGTGTATCTGGCATAAATCCATGACCAAAAGATATTTCGATTACTTCAGATGATGTTTTTTGACCATCCTTGTTAGAACATCCAATAGCACCTATTGCTAAAACTGCTAATAAAATAAATAGTAATGTTTTGTTAAGTTTTAACATTTTCTACTTCCTCCTTTTTATAATTTATTTGCTTATTAGTTAATGCAATTTTTATGCCATCAATTAAAGGGCATTATTATGCAAAATTTAGTTATTTTGCTTGTCATATATAAAAAATATCCTGCAAATATTGCACCCTTAGGTGCAATATTTGCAGGTTCTATTATAAGTTGTATTCCTTTATTTTATATTGAAGGTTTCTAACGCTTATTTGTAACTTTTCTGCTGTCTCTTTTCTATTCCCATTATAGTGCTCTAGAGTTTTTTGGATTACTATTCTTTCTATTTCCTTTAAACTTGTTCCAATTTTTATGTAAATTTGTCCATTTTCTGATCTGTCATAAATATTGTTACGGATATGATCAGGAATTTCCTCTTTTTCTATTATATCTTTATCTGATAATGCTACTAGCATTTCTATTAAGTTTTCCAACTCTCTTACATTGCCTGGATAGTTATATCTATATAGTATCTTTTTAGCCTCTTCACTAAGTCCTTTTACATTTTTATTAAGCTTCTTATTATATTTATTTATAAAGTGTTCAATTAGCAAAGGTATATCACCTTTACGCTCTCTCAAAGGTGGAACTTCAATTTTAATAACATTTAGCCTATAGTACAAATCTTCTCTAAAATTGCCCTTTTTAACTTCCTCATATAAGTCTTTGTTTGTAGCTGCAATAATTCTGACATTTACTTTTATAGATTTATTGCTTCCTAAAGGGGTAACTTCCATATTTTCAACAGTACGCAATATTTTTGCCTGCAATTGCAAATCCATTTCTGCTATTTCATCTAAAAATAAGGTGCCATTATTGGCTAACTGGATCTTTCCGATAGCTTTTCTATCAGCACCTGTGAAAGCCCCTTTTTCATAACCAAATAATTCACTTTCCAATAGGTTGTTAGGAATGGCAGCACAATTTACAACTACAAAATTGTTATCCTTCTTATTACTTTCAAAATGTAGGGCCTTGGCTACTAAATCTTTACCTGTTCCACTTTCTCCTGTTATAAGCACTGTAGAATCAATGTTTAAAACTTTTCTAACTTTTTGCAGCATAGCTTGTAAGACTTGGGAATTGCCAACAATGCCCTTAAAATTATACTTTTCACCTACCAAGCTTTTTAGATTGTCTAATGAGAAGTTAAGATTCCTATACTCTATGGCTTTATTTATATAAATATGTAGCTCTTCCATATCTAAAGGTTTAGTAAGGTAATGGTAAGCTCCTTCTTTTATAGCCTGTATAGTTGATTCTATAGTTCCATAGGCTGTCATTACTATAACCTGTATTCCCCTATCATCCTTTTTTATTTCCCTAAGTAGATCTAGACCATTTTCATTTCCTAATTTTAAATCTAATAGTACCACAGATATGTCTTCTTTAGATATAATGTCTTTTGCTTCCTTTGTATCATGAGAAATAAATATTTGATAGTCATCCTCTAATGCAAATCTTAAAGAATCACAGAGATGCCTTTCATCATCAACAATCAATATTTTATCCATTGCAACCTTCCCCCTCATCAGTATACACGTCAAAAGTTAATTCAACTTCTGTTCCTTTGCCATATTCACTTATTATTTTTAGTTGTATATTATTTTCTTTTGCATATCTATAACACATTGTCAGACCTAAGCCTGTCCCACTTTTCTTTGTGCTAAAAAATGGATCGAGTATCTTTTTCATGTGTTTTTCTTCTATTCCTTGACCATTATCAATAATCCTTAATATATATTTATTATTTAGTCTGTTGATCTTCAATACTATCTTTCCATTTTCCTCAATTGCTTCTATACTATTTAGAATTAAATTCATTATGATTTGTAAGATTTGTTGTTTGTTTCCATACACTAATATTTCCTTATCCTTATCTAAATAATTGTAAGATATATTGGCCTTTTCTAACTTTATTGAAAAAATATCTAATACATAATTGACTAAATCAATTAAGTTAAATTTTTCTTTCTTAAGTTTTTTTGGTTTAGTCAGATTTATTAGGTCTGTTAGCAATTCATTTAACCTAGATATTTCTAATGGAACCTGTCGAGTTATTTTATTTCTAAATTCCTCATTATCATATTTATAGGGTAATAGATCTATGTATGTCTTTATAGTAGTTAAGGGATTCCGTATTTCATGGGAAATACCCGATATTAGCATATTAATTGTATTCATTTTTTCCCTTTCTGCTACCTTTTCACGTAAAATACTTAATTCTGTAATATCATGAAAAGTCATGACTGCTCCAATTCTCTCATCTTTCATATTAAACATAGGCCTTAATATATAAGATAATGTAACTTCTCTATCATCCTTTACAAATTTACTTTCTAGGTAGTCAAATTTCATTCCTGTATCTATACATTCCTTAATAATATCCACATTAAAATATTTATTTAAATATGTAGACTCTATATTTTTCCCTATCCAATCTTTAGAATTAATATCTAATATTTTTTCACAGCTCTTATTAATAGCTGTTATAACCTTATTTTTATCAAATGTAATTAAACCATTGGCTATGCCATTTAGTATTTGTTCCTTAAATATATTGCTTTCTTTAATTAACTGTTTTTGTTTAAGTAATTTGGCATTAGCTTTTCTTAACTCTAAAGTTCTTCTTTCAACCTGTTTTTTTAATGAATTATTTATTTTAACTACTATTATAATTATACCAAAAAATATAATAGAAAATATAGTTATGATTTTTAAGAGTCTTAGATAGCTACTCTCTAAATCTTTACCAAACCACTTGGAGTAAATTTTATTATATATGCCTTTTTGCTTAATTTCTTTTAAAGCCATATTAAATTCCTGGGCTAATTGAGTATTGCCCTTTCTAAGTGCCAATCCATAGGAACTAAAATTATACTCATTGCCTACAATTTTAACATTTTTAATATCTTCATTGTGTCTAATTAAATATTTTCCCGTTAGCTTATTCCCAAATACCGCATCTACTTTATTATTCATAAGAGCCTTAAAAGCAACATATAAGTCTGAAAAGAATACTAATTCAATTTCCCCTATATCAGCTAATACATATGCTGCAAAGTCACTTCTTTGTACTGCTACACGACACCCTTTCAAATTTTCAATGTCAAAAATACTATTATTATTTTCATTAACAAATAAGGCTAAAGAATGCACTAGATATTCATCTGAAAATTCATAAAGCTCCTTTCTGTTTTCATTAAAATTCATTCCCAAAATAGCATCAATTTCGCCATTTTGCAAGGCTACATGTACATCTACCCAATCCATAGGCTTCAATACTATATCTACTTCCATCTCCAGGGACAGGGCCTTTATTATATCTATATTAAACCCCCTGTATTCACCTTCTTCATCAATAAATTCAAAAGGAGGATTATTTGCCTCCATCCCTATTATAAGAGGGTCAGTATTGGTCATAGAAAATACAATACAGGAATTAGTAATTGTGATCATAAACATAATAAGTATTGCTATTGGTATCCTTTTCATTTATCCCACCGTCTTAATTATAAATTATTTACTATCTTATCATTTAAAATCCTTTGTTTATTCCCTCAGGGAATCACAATTTTATTAACTCTTCAATTTAATAAATTCATTATAAATTGTGAGAAGTCTCCCACTTAATAGGATGAAATAATAAAGATAACGTTTTCTCTCTATAAAAAAACACTTCTCCATTTAAAAAGCTATTAAACTGTAGCAATAAACTATTCTTTCTAATTTCAATAAGGAGAAGGAAAATTAAACTTTCCTTCTCCTTATTCCCCAACCAAGTCTATTTGAATGCTTTCAGGCGATACATCTATTAGGGTAAACCCTTCTTCTTTTACAGTAAGTGGTACATTATGGCTTCCTTCCTCTAAGCCTTGTAAATTCAATTCAATCTCTATATCTTCTGCCTCTAGGGCTTCGATTACAGATCTTCTGCCTTGTATTGTAATGGAAAAGGTTCTATTTATACTTTCTTCAGCTATGCTTAATCCTGGAGAAAGGTTTACTATGTTGGCATCTTCTAAAGTAAAATTGAGGGTCTTAACTATTATATCATCTACATTTAAGGTAACTGTAACCTGACCTTGGCCATCTGCCAGCCTTACACCTTCTGGTATATCTAAATCTACAATTACATTTTCATTATTCATCAGTTCAAGTATATCTATTGGCTGTGTATTGATTTGGTTTATATTTTGAAGTAGATCTTTCTTTCCTATAATTGAAATGGTACTAGGATTTATAATTATATCTACAATTTCATAGTTTTCTGGTAGCTGGTTTTCTGTTCTTAATTCTACAGGTACAGTTTTTACATTATAAACTGGAATTGAAATATCTACTACATTTACATTTGGAGAAATGCCCCTTACCTCATTTCCATCCTCATCTACTATTCTAATTGATCTTGTCACACTTATATCATTAGCATTTGCAGTAGATACATCTACTGTAGCAATTACTTTCCACACTGAATTAAGCCATGTTCTAGGTCCTTCTATGGCCACATATTGTGGTCTTACTTCTGGAGTTCCTAATACCACTCCCTCAGGTACTTCTCCTTGGGTTTCTACAGTAACGGGTATTTCTCTAGTAATTATCCTATCAAATGTTATTAAAATTTCCCTTGGACTATAGTCATCAATAGCTACTGAAGTTGGAGCTTGTACATATACAGGTACTTTTACTTTTCCTTCAGAATAACCACTTAAATCTACTTGGGCCAATATATCTGATTCTTTTATTTTAATAATTTCAGACCTTCTACCAGTTACTCTTACCTTAACAGTGGCATTTTCTGGTTCTAGAACTACTAAGCCCTGCCTTTCTAAGGAAGATTTATTTAAAAAGCGTACATCTACATTAAAAGTCTCACTGGTTCTAGGGTCTACTTCACTCATTACATAGCTCCACAGGATTATGGCTATAAGTAAAGCAAATATTTTAAGGGTCAGTTCACTCTTTTCTTTGCTCATATTTGTTCCTCCATTTCGTCAAAAATGAGGGCTGTTGGTCCTTTGGCTTATACATGTCCATCAAAATTTGTTCCAAAGTTTTTATATCTAAATATCTTGCTAAACTGCCATTTTCAGCAATGGAAATGGAGCCAGTCTCCTCAGATACTACTATTGCTAAACAGTCAGACCTTTCTGAAATACCAAGGGCTGCCCTATGCCTGGTGCCTAAATCCTTGCTTAAAGAAGTATTGTCTGTTAAGGGTAGAAAACATCCTGCTGCCTTTATTGTATCATCCTTAATTATTACTGCTCCATCATGTAGGGGTGTATTGGGAATAAATATATTTATTAAAAGGTCGCTGGAAACCTTACCTTCAATTTTAGTACCTGTTTCTGCCACTTCATTTAAACCTGTTTCCCTTTCAATAACAATTAAAGCTCCAATTTTTTGCCTAGATAAGGATGCTACAGCATCTACAATTTCACTAAATATTTCCTTTAGACTTTCTCCCTTAATTTCTGCAAAGGATTTGGTAAAAAATCTACTTCTACCAATGTATTCCAATGCCCTCCTTACCTCAGGCTGAAATACAATTAAAATAGCTAGTACTCCCACTGTCATGGTTGTATCCAAGATCCAATTAAGGGTATAGAACTCCAGCCATTCACTTACTTTAGTAAGGGCAAATAATATAAAAATCCCTTTAGTTAATTGCTCTGCCCTGGTTTCTCTTATTAACATGAAAAGCTTATAAAAAGCTATGGCCACTATTAAAATATCAAAAATATCCCTAATTCTTATATTTAAAAATAAATCCTTAATATACTGCAAGGCTTACCCACCTTTTTCCAAATTTAATAATGATAATACCATTATATAATAAATATATTAGATTTTAAACGATTGATTACTTTTTCTTAGTCAGCATCATTTCCATAGTATCTTCAAAGGATTCGGCAATTCTTAACCTTTCATCTTCATTAAGCCTGATATAAAAACTTTCATTTTCAAGGAAATCCTCAATAGGAAGTATTTCGTATTTAAAGCTATTACCTTCTTTATATCTTCTAATCCAAGTAGGTATATAGTCTATATTCTTAATAAGGGTCTCTCCCTTGTCCAAATCCTTTTCTAACTCTATGCTTACCATTATACCATCTTCTGTATATTTATTTCCCATACTTTCTAACCGCTGATTTGACAAAAAATTGCCCATAGAATATATTATAAAATTGTCCTTACCGGCATTTTCTATAATTTCTGACCTTTGAATCACATGGGGATGGGATCCAAGCACTATATTTGCACCCCAGTTTATCATATTTCTTCCTAGAGTAACTTGATATTCTGAAGGTTCTCTTTCATATTCATTTCCCCAGTGAATGTATACTACTACAATATCAGACTTTAAAGCTTTTGCTCTTTCTATATCCTCTTTAATTTTTCCTTCATCTATTTTGCTTACCATATATTTTAGCTCTTCATCTGTAAGAAGGCTTTCCAACCCATTAAATCCATAGGAATAAGATAGGAAGGCTATTTTTATTCCATTAACATCTTCTATTAGGATATTTTCAGTAGCTTCCTTGTAGGTGCCTATATTTTTCATCCCATAACTATTTATATAATTAATAGTATTAATAATTCCATCCCTGCCTCTATCTATGGAATGATTATTGGCAGTATTTAATATGTTAAATCCTGCATGTTTCAGAGCATATAAAATTTCTACAGGGGAATTAAAGCGGGGAAATCCTGAAAAACCTATGTGATTTCCATAGGTTACCGTCTCCAAATTTGCTATTGATATGTCAGAAGAGCTGATGTAGGGCTTGACGTATTTAAAAACATCAGTAAAATCATAGGAGTTAGTTTCTTTATTATAAGCAGACTTAACTTGTGGTAGGTGAAGCATTATATCTCCAACTGCCAAAAGGGTGGCTGTAGATATGTTTTTTTCTTCAGGGCCTTCATCCTCTATAATTTCATCAATATCTTCCCTATAGTCATAATGGTCAGTATGGTCTTGGCCTTCTGGCCTATCTACATATACATCAAGGCCACTAAAATTTATAAAAACAAGGGCCCCTATTAAAAATATTAAGATTACTGCCAGTATTTTTTTCATAATAAACCTCATTTCTATACTATCTTCATATATTATTATTTTATAATTATTAAGAAGAATAATCAACTTTGATTATTCTTCTCTTTTTATACCTATGGCCCTTGTTCTAGAATCATATAGGAATTTACTAAGCTTTCTTTGATTAATCCACCATATATATATTACATAAGGTATGAAGAGGGCAGTAAGTTGTGGTATTCTAGACATTAGTATAAAGTTAAAGGTTCCGTGCAAAAGTATAGGCATGTAGAGGGATCTTCTTAGGTTAATCCGCCTTCTCCTTTCATCACTATCGTATTTGGCCAGGGATAGATAATAACCCATGGTTATGGCAAATACAGCATGGGCAGGGACTGAAAACACTCCCCTATACAGGCCCACATGGGGATTGTTGGCATACCTGTAAACTACATAAACTATATTTTCCACAGTGGCAAAGCCCATGGAGGCAAAGACACTATATATGATACCATCTAATTTTTCATTGAAGTACTTAGTCCTGTAGGGAAGCTTTAAAACTATCAATCTTTTGAAAAATTCCTCTGTTAGACCTGCAACTACAAAGGAAGTATAAAAAGCATATAAAAGGCCTGTAAATACATTTAGCCTTAACAATAATTCTTCTACTATAATAATGGGTATTACAGATAAGGCCCCTAAAATATAGGTTAATACCAGCAATTTAAAGGGTTCCCTATCATGCCTGTCACTTAAATACAAGCTTAGTATTATGACAATAGCAGGTGTAATTGCTATTATAAACAGCCTCAAATCCAATCTACCACCTCCAATAATATACTTATATATATTATTGGTAGATGGATTAGAATTAATCCTAGGGATTCATTTCCTCTTTTTTTAATATATTCTCATCTATAAATTCTTCCACCTCTTTGGCTGTAGGTAAGCTAAGTATAGTTTCAATCATTGGTTCTATTTCTTTTTTGCAGGTATTTTTTATTATCCATTTAGATTTTAGGAGGGAAGATGGATTCATACTAAATTCATCTAGTCCCATGGCTAAAAATACAGGTATAAGCTTTTCATCTGATGCTGCCTCTCCGCACATGGCCACCTTTATTCCTGCCCTATGGCCATTATCTATGATCATCTTTATTAGTTTCAGTACAGCTGGATCATATTGGCTATATAAGTGGGATATGGCTTCATTTTCCCTATCTACAGCTAAAGTATACTGGATTAAGTCATTGGTTCCTATGCTAAAAAAGTCAACTTCCTCAGCAAATATATTTGAATGAATGGCAGCTGCTGGAGTTTCAACCATCATTCCTATTTTTAAATTTTCATTAAAGGGTATCCTTTTAAGTCTAAGTTCTTCCTTTACCTCTTCTAATAAAGCCTTGGCCCTTCTAATTTCCTCTATACTCGATACCATAGGAAAAGCAATTTTTATATTTCCATAAGCCGATGCTTTAAGTATTGCCCTTAATTGTATCTTAAATATGTCTTCCATATCTAGGCACAATCTTATGGCCCTATAACCTAAAAAAGGGTTGGATTCCTTAGGCAGATTTAAGCAATAAACATGCTTATCTCCTCCCACATCTAAAGTCCTGGCTACTACTGGCTTTCCCCCCATTTTTTCTGCTACAAACCTATAGGCATTAAACTGTTCTTCTTCTGAAGGTACACTATCCCTATTTAAATAAAGGAATTCACTTCTATAAAGGCCAATGCCTTGGCCATCATTTTCAAGGACCTTTTCCACATCCTTTGGATTGCCAATATTAGCAGCTAATCTTACCTCAACCCCATCCTTAGATATGCTTCTTAAGCCTTTTATTCTTTTGATCTCATCCTTTATCCTTACAAACTCATACTTTTTAGCCCTGTATTCCTCTATTTGTTCCTGGCTAGGATTGGTTATTACCAAACCCTTGCTGCCATCTACAATTATATTTTCTCCATCCTCTACCTTTTTAATTATATCCTTTATACCTGTTACATAGGGAATTTCCATGGCCCTAATCATAATGGATGTATGGGAGGTCCTTCCTCCCCTCTCTGTCACAATAGCCATAACCATATCCTTATTCATCTGGGCAATATCAGAGGGGGTCAATTTTTCAGCTACTAGTATGCACTCTTCCTTTATAGATCTTAAATCCTTATTCTTAACACCTAATAGAATCCTTACCAGCCTTTTGCTAATATCTTCAATATCTAAGGCTCTAGCCTTTAAATATTCATCTTCCATATTTTTAAATATGGAGATATAATAATCTGAAATTTCCCTAATGGCATATTCTGCATTTACCTTATGCTCATTAATTCTTGATTTTATACTGTCTATAAATTTAGGATCATTTAGTATCATCTTGTGGGCATTAAAGATTGCAGCTTCATATTTTCCCACTGTACTAAGCATTTCCTTATATAATTCATCTATTTCCTTAGTTGCCCTTTCAATAGACATTTTAAGCCTTTTAATTTCATCTTTTATATTTGTAATTTGTTTTTTTTCTATTATTAACTCTGCTTCCTTGTAAACTAATACCTTACCTATAGCTATTCCTGCTGATATACCTATGCCATCCATTTTAATCCTCCTTAATATGATACCACTAGCAAAATCTATTAAAGATTTTTATCTTCCTATTAATATTTATCATAATTTTTTATATATGTAAAAAAATATTTAATTTACTTTTTACAGAAAATGTTTTCATTAAAAAACAAGGTGCCTTTGCACCTTGTTTTTTAATATTCTACAAATAATTCTTTTTTAGCATTACATAGTGGGCAAGTATCTTCTTCCCCAGTAATACTTATAAATCCACATATTGGACATAGGTATATCTTTTCTGCTTCTAAATCCTTGCCACTGTCTACTGCTTCCTTTGCCTTTGTAAATAGTTGTGCATGAACTTTTTCTGCTTCAGTAGCAAATCTCATGGCTCTAACAGCTTCCTTTTCTCCTTGCATTTCTGCTACAGCAATGTAAGCAGGATACATTTGTGTGTATTCAAAAGTCTCCCCAGCAATTGCTCCTTCAAGGTTTGCTGATGTTTCTCCATATCCAAATTCTCCTGCAGCACATACATTAAAGCCTCCAACTTCTTCCTTAAGAGCCTTAAAGTGTAAAGTAGCATGTATATCTTCTGCATCTGCAGTAGCTCTAAAAAGCCTTCCTACAGTTGGAAAACCATCTTCATCAGCCTTTTTAGCCCATATTCTGTATCTTTGGCCAGCCATACTTTCACCAGAGAAAGCAGATCTTAAATTGCTAGCAGTCATTGCATTCATCATATGTAATCCCCCTTTTTTTATAAATAGTTTATTTAAATTTGACTGTCTCCAATACATAGTAGAGATAGGTCAAAAATATAGGCAAAAAGTATATTAATAATATTTTTTCCTATTCATTTCCTCTTGTACTATTCTTAAGGCTTCGCCAAACCTTTGAAAATGGACTATTTCCCTTTCTCTTAAAAACCTGAGGGCATCTGTTACTCCAGGATCATCACTAATATTTATTAACCATTCATAAGTTGCCCTTGCCTTTTGTTCAGCTGCCATATCTTCATGCAGATCTGCTATTGGGTCCCCCTTAGAATTAATATAGGCTGCTGTCCAGGGTACTCCGCTTGCATCATGGGGAAAGGGGCTTTTCCCATGATTTACATAGTGGGCTTCAAAGGGTGTTCCCTTTATTTGTTCTGGAGTAGCATCCTTTACTAATTTCCATACAAGGGTTCCTATAATTTCCCAATGGGCTAATTCTTCTGTGCCAATATCTGTTAATATAGCCTTACCTTCATTGGTTGGCATAGTCCATCTTTGAGTTAAGTACCGTATACCTGCCGATAGCTCTCCATCTGCCCCACCAAATTGTTCTAGGATCATCTGGGCCAAGGCAGGATTTGTTGAATAAACCTTAACAGGATATTGCAATTTTTTCTCATATATCCACATATATTTCCCTCCTATATTATACATCAATTAGTTAACAAAGTCTATATCCCAAGGCCAAGGTCCATTAATATAGTCCCAAGGGCATCCACTCATTTGAGTATATCTTAAAGGTCCATACTTAGCCTCGTATATGGATAATAGTTCATGATATCTTTGGGAATAACTATTGTGTAGCTTCAATGCCCTTTCATCATTTGGGTGGGTATCAAGATAAAGATTAGTCTCAACTAAGGCAAAGCTGTATTCCATAATTTCCAATAATAGTTTTTTTTGTTCCAAGTCCATATAATCCTTATTCATAATACTCACTCCTTAAATCCTCCTTTTCCTTTTTATAGGGCATAAATAGTTCAGGAAAGAGGGTTCCCTTCATCAAGGCTTCCTTAGGGTCGTATACCTGGTTTAGCCTTTGAAAGGGTACATAGGCCCTGGCTAATTCCATCCTCCTGTTTTTGTCATAATAACCATAGTCCATGCTACAACCTCCCTATTATTTTTTGCTACATTACATATTATGTTGGAGTTGTTGGTTTGATACATTAAAAAAGGCTGAAACCAACGGTTTCAGCCTAACTTATATTCCCCTTTAAAATTTCCTCAGCCCTATGGCAGGCAACAAAGTGATCCTTCTTAATTTCTCTAAATTCAGGTATTTCCATCCTACACCTATCTGTTGCAAACCTGCACCTATCTACAAACCTACAATTTTCCTTTGGATCTATTGGACTGGGTACATCTCCTTCAAGAATTATCCTTTGCCTATTTCTTTGTATTTCAGGGTCTGGAATAGGTATTGCAGAAAGCAATGCTTGTGTATATGGATGGATTGGTTCACTATATAGCTCTTCAGAAGTAGCCAATTCCATCATATGACCAAGATACATGACCCCTACCCTATCAGATATATATCTTACCATTGATAAATCATGGGCTATAAATAAATAAGTAAGCCCAAAATCCTTCTGTAATTCCTTTAACAGGTTAACAATCTGAGCCTGTATAGACACATCCAAGGCCGATATAGGCTCATCACATACTATAAATTTTGGATTTAAAGCCAAGGCCCTTGCAATTCCAATTCTTTGTCTCTGCCCACCAGAAAATTCATGGGGAAATCTTTGAGCATGTTCTTCATTTAAGCCAACAAGCTTTAATAGCTCTATTACCCTATCTCTACGCTCTTTTTGACTCTTATAGGCCTTATGTATATCTAAAGGCTCAGCTATAATATCTTCAACAGGCATCCTAGGATTTAATGAAGCATAAGGGTCTTGAAATATCATTTGAAAATCTCGTCTTACCCTATTCATTTCACTACGGGATAGCTTATAAATATTTTCTCCATTAAAGTATACTTCTCCATCTGTTGGTTCATATAATCTAATTATAGTCCTTCCTGCCGTTGATTTCCCACATCCAGACTCTCCTACTAACCCAAAGGTTTCTCCAGGATATATATCAAAGCTAATTCCATCTACAGCCTTTAAAGTTTTACCCTTTCCCACATCAAAATATTTCTTTATATTTCTAACAGAAATTAAAGGTTCCACCATTAAATACCACTCCCTTCAGTTGCACCTTTAGCCATTGGATGATTTAACCAACATAAGCTATAGTGGGTATCAGTATGATATTCCTTCTCTGGCATATGATCTTTACATATAACCATAGCCTCATCACATCTTTCAAAGAAGGGACAACCTTTGGGAGGCTTATATAAATCAGGTGGAGTTCCTGCAATTGAATGGAGCGATTCGGATCTATCCATATCTAATCTAGGCACACTATCTAATAGCTTCCTTGTATAAGGGTGCTTTGGATTTTTAAATATTTCATAACTTGTACCTTCTTCCATCAGCATTCCACCATACATTACTATTACCCTATCGCTCATATCTGCTACAACACCTAAATCATGGGTAATTAAAATAATAGAAGTACCATACTTCCTTTGAATTTGTTTCATTAGATCCAGTATTTGGGCCTGCACTGTTACATCTAATGCCGTAGTAGGTTCATCTGCAATTAATAGCTCTGGATTAGATACCATAGCAAGGGCTATCATAACCCTTTGGCGCATACCTCCTGAAAACTCATGGGGATACTGGTTTACCCTCTTTTCAGGCTGGGGTACAGCAACTAAATCCAACATTTCTATAGCCTTCTTTTTAGCTTCATCCTTACTTAGTTTTTGATGTTTAATTATTCCTTCAACTATTTGTTTTCCAACCTTCATGGTTGGATTCAATGAGGTCATAGGATCCTGAAATATCATGGATATTTTATTGCCACGAATTTTTTGCATTTCCTTTTCACTCTTCTGTAAAAGGTCCTCACCTTCAAAAAATATTTGTCCCCTTTTATAAAATGCAGGTGGCACAGGAAGAAGTTGCATTATAGAATTTGCTGTAACACTCTTCCCACAACCAGATTCTCCTACTAGGGCTACTGTTTCTCCTCTATCTACATAAAAGCTAACACCACGTACTGCTTCAACTTCCCCAAAGTATGTTTGGAAAGATACAGCTAAGTCTTTTACTTCCAATAACTAAAATTGGTCCAAAGCTATTTGGTATAATATGCTTTCTTAGTATCCAACCCTTTGAGGCACCTAAAGATTCAGAAGCCATAGAGTATTCATATTGCTTAAGTTTAAGTACTTCTCCCCTCACTAAATTAGCCATTGGT
>JAAYFE010000175.1 GCA_012728365.1 Tissierellia bacterium | reverse complement strand
TTAGCAGCTGAAACTGTAACAGCAGGAGACCCAACTTTTGCAGGTCCATTGGCAGGAGTCCAGTTAGGACTTAGAGTATATCATCCAGTAGAGCCAGAATTCAAAGAGGCTGTAGATCCAGCTGTATATGATGAACAAGTAGGTATGATGGAAATGGTTCTTGACGTTGATGAAATTATTAATGAAATAAAAGGTATAAGAGAAGAATACTGCAAATTTAACGACTAATTCCCTGGGATAAAAAATAGAGAGGGGGGAAAGTAATGGGGAAAATTAAAGTTGTTCATTATATAAATCAATTCTTTGCTGGAATTGGTGGAGAAGAAAAGGCTGATATTAAACCTGAAGTAAGAGAAGAAGTTATAGGACCAGGAATGGCTTTAAATGCAGAATTTAAAGGAGAAGCAGAAATAGTTGCTACAGTTATTTGTGGTGACAGCTACTTTAACGAAAATGTTGAAGAAGCTAAAGCTGAAATACTAGAAATGGTAAAAAAATACGAACCAGACCTATTCATAGCAGGGCCAGCTTTTAATGCTGGAAGATATGGAGTTGCTTGTGCTACAATTACAGCAGCTGTACAAAGTGAGCTAGGCATTCCAGCTTTAACTGCTATGTATGAAGAAAACCCTGGCGTTGACATGTACAGAAAAGATATATATATAGTAGCTACTAAGAATAGTGCTGCAGGCATGAGGGATGCCGTTAAGAAGATGGCTCCTTTAGCACTAAAATTAGCTAAGGGTGAAGAAATAGGATCCCCTGCAGCAGAACACTATCATGCTAGAGGCATTAGAAAGAACTTCTTTGCAGATAAGAGAGGTTCTGCAAGAGCAGTTGACATGCTTATTAAGAAGCTAAAGGGAGAAGAGTTTGAAACAGAATATCCAATGCCAGACTTTGATAGGGTTGAGCCAAACCCTGCAGTTAAGGACATTACAAAAGCTACAATTGCATTAGTAACATCTGGTGGTATTGTACCAAAAGGAAACCCAGACCATATTGAATCATCATCTGCTTCAAAATATGGTAAATACGATATAGAGGGAATTGAAGACTTAACAAGTGAAACCCATGAAACAGCCCACGGTGGATATGACCCAGTATATGCAAACGAAGATGCAGATAGGGTATTACCAGTAGATGTACTAAGGGAGATGGAAAAAGAAGGTAAAATCGGAAAATTACACAGATACTTCTATACTACAGTAGGAAATGGAACTGCAGTTAAAAACGCCAAAGCCTTTGGTGAAGAAATAGGTAAAGAACTAAAAGAAGCTGGCGTAGACGCAGTTATACTAACTTCCACCTGAGGTACTTGTACACGTTGCGGTGCAACGATGGTAAAAGAAATTGAACGTGCAGGATTACCTGTAGTTCATATGTGTACAGTAGTGCCAATTTCATTAACAGTTGGAGCAAATAGAATTGTCCCAACAATTGCTATTCCTCACCTACTAGGAAATCCAGCATTGGATCCTAAAGATGAAAAGAATTTAAGAAGGAAGTTAGTAGAAAAAGCATTAAAAGCACTACAAACTGAAGTAGAAGATCAAACAGTATTTGAAGACTAATTAAAAATGGGTGATTGTATAATCACCCATTTTTAAAACTTGATAAAATTATTAAACAGCATAAAACTTATGTATAATAATCGGAGGTGGCAGTAATATGAATTATGCAGTTGTTAAAGGAACTAGCTACATTCTAGTACATGCTAGGGATATGGTACTTCACAATGGGACAACTCAAACCACAGAAAAGGTAATTAATCCAAATTCAGAGTATTTAAAAAAGTTACCAAACCATTTACGTAGCTTTGAAGAGGCAGTAGCTTACCTACCAAACCAAGTATATATAGGAAACTACAAGCCAGAAGATTTAGATAAACATCCACAACCATGGTATGAAAACCCAGTTGAAGGTGCAGACAGATTTGGAAAATATGGGGAAATAATGCCAGAAGATGAGTTCATTGGCCTTATTAAGATTGTAGATGCTTTTGACTTAGTAAAGCTTACAGAAGAGTTTACTAATGAAGTAAAGGCTAAGTTGGAAGCACATCCCCTAATGAGGGAAGACCTAATTGCCAGATTAAAAACTGGAGAAGACTTAAGTACAATTGAGAAATTAATTGAAGAACAAGATGCGGAACCCCTTCTAACAGATGGAAAACTTGTAGGCTGTGTTAAGAGAGCCCATGACGTAGATGAAAACTTAAGTGCTCATGTATTATTAGAAAACCTTGTATCAAAGGCTTCAGCAGTTCTAGCAGGATTGAACCTAATAGCAAAGAACAATATTAATCCAGAAGACGTAGAATATGTAGTAGAATGTTCAGAAGAAGCCTGTGGAGATATGAACCAAAGAGGTGGAGGAAACTTTGCTAAATCTATAGCTGAAATAGTTGGATTTAAAAATGCTACTGGCTCAGACACAAGAAGCTTCTGTGCAGCACCAACCCATGCCTTAATAGTAGCTGCTTCCTTAGTTCAATCAAAGGCAGCTAAAAATGTAGTAGTTATTGCTGGTGGTTCAACAGCAAAACTTGGTATGAATGGTAAAAACCACGTAGAAAAAGGTATGCCAATACTAGAAGACATGGTTGGAGGCTTTGCAGTACTATTAGGTGAAAACGATGGTGTAAACCCAATCTTAAGGACAGATTTAATAGGTAGACATACAGTAGGAACAGGTTCTTCACCACAAGCTGTTATGTCTGCATTAGTAACAGCACCATTAGAAAAAGCTGGCCTAAAGATTACTGATATTGATAAATACTCAGTAGAGATGCAAAACCCAGAAATTACCAAACCAGCTGGTGCAGGAGACGTTCCACTAGCAAACTACAAGATGATAGGTGCTTTAGGTGTAATGAGAAAGGACCTAGAAAGAGCTGAAATAAATGACTTTATAAAGAAACACGGAATGTCTGGATGGGCACCAACTCAAGGCCATATACCTTCAGGAGTGCCATATCTAGGATTTGCTAGAGAGGACATTCTAGAAGGAAATATTCAGAGAGCTATGATAGTAGGTAAAGGAAGCTTATTCTTAGGTAGAATGACTAACCTATTTGATGGAGTATCAATAATGGTAGAAAAGAACCCAGGAAAAGTTGAAGAGGAAAAGGGTGTATCAGAAGAAGAAATAAGAAAACTTGTTGCTGAGTCAATGAGAGAATTTGCTTCTCATCTACTTCAAAATTAGAGGTGATAAAATGGCAGAAAACAACGTAAAAAAGCTAATAGGAAAGGTATTTAATGACATAGCTGACGCTATAGAAACTGGCCAATTTGGTCAAAAAGTAAGAGTAGGTATTACAACTCTAGGCAGTGAGCATGGTGTAGAAAATGTTATAGCAGGTGCAGAACTAGCTCAAGAAAGAGACCCTTCAATAGAAGTAGTACTAATTGGACCAAAGTCTGATTCAAAATTAACCCAAGTAGTAGTAGAAAATGAAGATGAAGGCTATAAAAAGATGGAAGAAATGTTGGATAGTGGAGAGCTAGATGCATGCGTAACTATGCATTACAACTTCCCAATAGGTGTTTCTACAGTTGGAAGGGTAGTTACACCAGGTAAGGGTAAAGAGATGATCATAGCAACTACTACTGGTACTTCATCTCCTCATAGAGTAGAAGCTATGATTAAAAATGGAATATATGGAATAATTACAGCTAAGGCTTTGGGAATTGAAAACCCAACTGTTGGAATACTAAATGTAGATGGTGCAAGACAGGTTGAAAGGGCTTATAGAGAGCTTATAAATAGAGGATATGACATCAACCTAACAGAATCTATAAGGGCTGATGGCGGTAGTGTTATGAGAGGAAATGACCTACTTGCTGGAGTACCAGATGTAATGGTAACAGATACTCTAACAGGAAATATATTGATGAAAGTATTTTCATCCTATACAACTGGTGGAAGCTATGAGTCCCTAGGATATGGATATGGACCTGGAATAGGTGAAGACTATGACAGAGTAGTACTGATAATTTCCAGAGCATCAGGAGCTCCTGTTATAGCAAATGCAATAAGCTATGGAGCAAGTGTTGCTAGAGGAAATATTAAGGCTATAGCTAAGGAAGAATTTGAAAAAGTAAATAAGGCAGGACTTAAAGAAATATTAGCAGAATTAACGAAGACTGATAAGAAGGCTGCTGCAGATGAAGAAGAGGTAGTTGCACCACCAAAAGAAATTGTAACAGAAGAAATAGCAGGTATAGATATTATGGATTTAGAAGATGCTGTTAGAGTACTTTGGAAAGAAGGAATATATGCAGAAAGTGGAATGGGTTGTACAGGTCCTGTAGTATTAGTAAATGAGAATAATATAAATAAAGCTATAGATATACTAGCTAAAGCAGGATATGTAGCTAATCCATCCAATATTTGTTAAGAAAAACCGCTCCTAATTCAAGGAGCGGTTTTTAAAGGTTTTAGCCTGTACTTTCTGTATTGAAATTTACGGAAAAGTGTTATATAATAATAATGTTAAAGAATTACATACATAGTTTAACTGGTATTTACACATATATATAATTTATGATGAGTAAATTATATATGTGGGTATTTATTTAAGAAAATATTAAAAGGGGGAATTTAAGTGAAAAAGCTAGTATCAATTTTCTTAGTAGCGGTACTATTGGTTATTAGCTTAACTGGATGTGGTGGGGAAAGTGGCAATCAATCATCTAGTGATAGTTATGAAATTGTACTTATTACAGATAAGGAAATATCGATGATAAATCCTTTAACCAAGGTTCTTGGGAAGGTGTAGTTGAGTTTGCAAAAAGGGAAGGTATTTCACATCACTATATTAAGCCAGAAGAAGCTTCAGATGCAGGATATTTAGCAGCTATTGACCTTGCTGTACAAGGTGGAGCAAAGGTAGTTGTTACACCAGGCTTCCTATTTGAAGTACCCATCTATGAAGCACAGTTTAAATATCCAGATGTTAAATTTATACTATTAGATGGATCTCCACATGATCCAGATTATACAGATTTTACCATAAAAGAAAACGTTGCTAGTATCATGTATGCTGAAGAACAGTCAGGTTATTTAGCAGGTTATGCAGCAGTAATGGATGGAATGAGAAAGTTAGGTTTCATGGGTGGTATGGCTGTACCAGCCGTTCAAGCCTTTGGATATGGATACTTACAAGGGGCAGAAGATGCAGCTAAAGAGCTCGGTCTTCCAGATGGCTCAATTGAAGTAATCTACCATTATACAGGAAACTTTGAAGAAAACGACACAAATAAGGCAACAGCTAGGACTATGTATCAAGAAGGAGTAGAGGTAATATTTGCATGTGGTGGTGCTGTTGGAAAATCAGTAATGTCAGCAGCTAGTGAAGCAGGAGCCAAGGTTATAGGAGTTGACGTTGACCAAAGATATGATAGTGAAACTGTTATAACATCAGCTACTAAAGGTCTTGCTGCTTCAGTAATTCAAGTTCTTGAATCTATCTACAAAACTAACAGTTGGGATCAATACGGCGGAAAGGTAACCTACTTCAATGCTGCCAATGATGGTGTAGGCTTACCAACTGAAGTAATTGATGATGAAAATG
>JAAYFE010000022.1 GCA_012728365.1 Tissierellia bacterium | reverse complement strand
GTGAGGAAGGAGTTCCTCAGGGTGGACCAATAAGCCCACTTTTGGCAAATGTTATGCTGAATGAACTAGACCAAAAGCTAGAAGAATGGGGATACCGAATTAATCTAAATATAGAGGAAGGAAGGGTAGTTGGAGTCCTGGGACCAAATGGCAGTGGCAAGACTACTTTAATAAAGATATTAACAGGGCTATTAAGACAGACATCAGGCCAGGTTCTTATAGATGGCAAACCCGTAGGGGTATATACTAAATCCATAGTATCCTATTTACCCGATAGGACCTTCCTATATAAGTGGATGAAAATAGAGGATGCCATGAACTTATATAAGGACTTTTATGCTGACTTTGATGAAGAAAAGTTTAATGAGCTTTTAGCTTTTATGAAATTGGAAAAAGGTATGAAAATAGATTCCCTTTCAAAGGGAATGCATGAAAAATTAAATTTATCCCTAGTATTAGCGAGGAATGCAAGACTTTATATATTAGATGAGCCCATAGCAGGAGTAGATCCAGTTGCCAGGGATCAGATCTTAGATGCCATTATAAACAACTATAACGAAAAAAGCTCCATGATTATCACTACCCATCTAGTAAGGGATATGGAAAGCATTTTAGATGAAGTAGTATTTCTAAAGGAAGGAAATATAGTTCTTGCAGGTAGTGCTGAAGGCCTAAGGGAAGAAAGAGGCAAGCAAATAGATGATATCTATAAAGAAGTATTTGGAGAATGGAGGGATTTTAATGCTTAAATATGCAAAATATGAAATAAGGGGAACCTATAGATATATATTGGGGGTATTGGCCCTGGTGCTAATACTGACTACTGCCTTATATGCTTATTTTAATAGAGTAGATTCCACAGGTGAGGTGTCTGTCCTAGGAGGCATGTTTACTGTCTTGTCAGTACTAATATTATTTGGTACAGCCCTGGCTACCTTCTTATATATTGTAGGCTCCTTTAGAAAGGAACTATATGAAGACAGGGGATATTTAACCTTTACATTGCCCTTAACAGGTAATCAAATTGTTGGTTCTAAACTGATTGTAGCCTCCTTATGGTTTATAGTTTTAGGAGCTGCCATTGGCCTATATAATATCATTATGATTTTGATCTTTGTTCCAATTGAAATAGATGTAAATATTTTAGAGATGCTTTCAAGGTTGTTTGATTTTGCTTCCATTAGGAATATACTGTTTTTAGTACTATCCTTTATTTTAAATATAGTTAATATGCTAGTAATCATCTATTTCTCCATGGCCATTAGCAGGGTAACCTTTAGAAATAAAAGGGTTGGCAGCCTATGGTTTATAATATTTTTAGTACTAAGTGGAGTCATGGCCCTGGGAGCAGTGAAAATAGCTCAACTATTTCCTTATTATTTGGATTTAAATACCTTTAAAATAGGAAGTGTGGATAAGTTAAGCCAGTTTTATTTGGAATTTGATAACAGTATTGTATTAAGTATAGATACTAGTACCTTCATAACTAATATAGCTGGATTATTATACATGATAGTAACAACAGTACTTCTATTCCTTGGCACTGGATATTTAATAGATAGAAAGATAGATTTATAAAAAAATCCCCAATTCTGGGGATTTTTTCTGTTTATAATCCCATTTGAATCTGGTTGAAAATGGTATGTTTTTTGATATTATAAAAATTAGAAAAGCTTTCTTCCTCATATTCTTTGCATAAGAAGGGCCCATATTGTATATTAATAATAAAATAGATAAAAAATATGGAGGTTAATATGACTGGTAAATTACTCACATTCCTTATTATATTTTTTATATTTCTGATCCTATTTATCTCCCTAATACTGGTAAGTGAATATAGGAATATGGATAGGTTAAAAATTGAAAATCCTCATATATCTGAAAAAAATTATAGCTTTAGAAAGGCTGCCTTAAAACTTTGGGCAGTGAATTTAGTTTTGAAGTTTCTTTTTCCAGTCTTTTTCCTTACAAGTGGTTTTTCAAGTAAGATAGGTCTGTTTGCAGAAGGGAAGGGCAGGGGACTAATACTTACAGGCCTTATATATATAATAATCTTTTCCCTAATAGATTTAATTATATCCCTGCCAACAGCTTATGGAAGTTTTCTATTAAGGCTTAGATATGGCCTGTCAAATCAAAGTGTATACAGATGGATAGAGCTTATTTTGAAGAACTTTGCCCTAAATACCATTGGCCTTATTATGGCAGTTTGCTTTTTATATTATTTAATGAGGATAAGCCCTACTAGATGGTGGCTATATTTAGGACTACTTTCTATACCCATTATTACCTTTATAATCTTTATATCTCCCACCTATATAGACCCAATATTTAATAAGTATACTGCCATAGAAGACGAATTATTAAGGGAGGATATTAAGGCCCTTTTAGATAAGGCTGGAGTAGGTGATGCTAGTATATTTGTAGTAGATAAGAGCAGGGATACCAATACCCTAAATGCCTATATGACAGGAGTTTTTTCATCCAAGAGAATAGTACTATGGGATACTACCATAAATAAATTAGAAAGGGAAGAGATCCTTTCCATTACTGCCCATGAAATAGGCCATTATGTACTAGGTCATATTTGGAAGTCCATAATTCTTGGAGGCATGTTTTCTGTCCTACTTATATATCTAATATATAAAACTTCCACTTGGATATTAATAAATTCCAATGGAAGTTTTGGATTCAATAAACTTTATTCCATAGCTTCTTTACCATTATTGATATTTGTATTAAATTTCTATATGTTTTTTGCCAATCCAATCATAAACTATGCTTCAAGGCATATGGAAAGGGAGGCAGATGCCTTTGAAATAAATCTTACCAAGGACAGGGAGGCAGCCATTTCTACCATGATTAAATTAAGTGAAGAAAGTTTAAGCATACCCCGTCCAAGTAGAATATATAAAATATGGTACTACACCCATCCACCGGTGGAAGAGAGAATTGAATTTTTTAAAAATGTTAAGATTCTAGAAGATAATCCTTAAGGCCAAATCTTAGGGTATATCTTCTTATTTTATCTAAGGCCTTCTTTTCAATTTGCCTTATTCTTTCACGGGTTAAATTATATTTACTGCCTATGGCTTCAAGGGTTAAAGGTTCCTGGCCATTTAGGCCATACCTAAGCTTTAATATATTTTTTTCCTTAGGCGTTAATAGGTCCAATATATTTGTTATTTGAACTTTTAAGTCATGGGAAATTACTACATTTTCAATGGAGTAGTCACAGGGTATATAATCCTGAAGTTCAACATAATTGTCTTCAGAATCAACATTTATGACGGAATTTAAGGAAATAAAGTGGGAAAAGTTTGTTTTGTAGGAGTTAATTAGGAAGTACTCTTGTTTTGTAATATTGGCTTCATTACACAATATGTCAATGTCTAATCTTTCACTATGGGATAGATAGCTGTTTTCTATTTGGGATAGGGTATTTAACTTTTCATGTAAATAGGCAGGAAGGCGGATCATATGGCCGTTGTTCATAAGGGCCCTATCCATTTGCTGAAGAATCCAATAGTAGGCATAAGTAGAGAAGCTAGTATTTTTACTTATATCAAAGCGTTCTATACTCTTAATCATACCTATGATGCCTTCTTGAACCAGATCCTCTATGGTAAAACTGTTATTTTTTTTAACCTTCTTTTTAGCAGCAGCATATACTAGGCCTATATTGTTTAATATTATTTTATTCCTAAGGTTTAAGTCCTTATTTTTCTGATAAAGAGCTATCAGCTCTTCATTAGACATATATTTTTCATCCTTTTCAACTTGTCTAATATTCATCATATCCATCACCTAATATATTATATTCTATGCCTATTTATAAAATCCTTCTTTTTGCTGATAAAATATAAAATGATGGAGCCTAGACTCCATCATTTTAATTATGCCTCCTTGATAGCTGATCTAGTAAAGAGGAGGTTAACTTGTTAATATCCTCCATTTTATTATTTAGTTCTTCAAATTTTTTACTTAATTCCTCATCCTTGGTGCTGCCTAAATCATTGGAGGCCAGTAACATACTTATACTGTTTAAATATTGGGTATTGTTAAAATTATTTTCATCAATTTTTTTGGTCTGTTCCAATATTTCCTTTAGAGCTTTTTGGTTTTCCATGGAATTCATCCTCTCATAAGTATAGCCTTCGTCCCTATCTAGTATGTACTGAAAATTAAAATTTATACAGAAACCAGCTACAGCTATCTATTTCATATTTTAGTTCATATATTCTTCTCAGGTTGTTTATTTTGCTTTCACACCTATAGACAATCATCCTATTGCCTGCCAGCTTTTCTTCCTCAGCAAACAAGACTCGGTCTACCTTTATTACCTTATAGGTATTGTTTTCATCTATAATTCTATACCTTAAAGGAATAGGCTTTTTATCTTTTGTAAACCAAGCTATCATTTCTATTGGTTTCATTAAAACCTTCATACTATCACCCCTAAATAATACTAGACATCATGGGATATTCATCTTCCATTACTCCCCCAATGATTGGTTTAATGCCAGAGTGGAGAAAACAAGAGCGAATTATGGAATTGTAGCCATACTTATACCTTATTTGATCTATTGCCTTGTTAAGTTTTTCCTCCCTTTCATCATAATCTTCCAGAAGGGATAGCTGGCAAAATTCATTGGATGAAAGTTCAGATAAGCTTATATTAAATCGCCTTATAGGTTTTCCATTCCACATTTCATCAAATAGCTTTTTGCTGGTTTCATAGATAATTTTAGTGGAGTTTGTAGCTATATTTAGTTTTTTTTGATGGGAATAGGAGAAAAAGCTTTGGTCCCTTAGTGAAACCGATACTACTTTTCCAATTAAATCTAGATTTCTTGCCCTCATTGCCACCATTTCTGCTATGGCCAATAAAAACATATAGGCTTCTTTTTTGTTATCCACATCATAGGCGGTAGTAGTGGAATTTCCTATGGATTTAACTGGATAAGGAGTATTTCTTACCCTTGAATTTTCTATTCCATTGGCATATTCCCATATCAATAGGCCTGGTTTTTTTAACCAGGAGCATATGTATTCCCTATCTAGCTTAGCCAGCTGCCCTATGGTATATATGCCCCTGTCATTTAATTTCCTTTGGGTTTTAACCCCTATCATGAAGAGTTTTCCAACAGGCAGGGGCCACATTTTTTCCTCAATTTCCCCTGGAAATAGAGTATGTACCTTATCTGGCTTTTTAAAGTCTGAAGCCATTTTAGCCAGTAGCTTATTAGTGCTTATACCTATATTTACAGTAAAGCCTAATTCCTCCCTTATCCTTTCCTTAATTTCATAGGCTACTTGTAAAAAGTTATCCTCAAGGTGGGAGCAGTCCATAAATACCTCATCAATGGAAAATCTCTGTATCAGGGGGGAGTATTCATTAAGCAGATCAATCATGCTATTGCTGGCCTTTAAGTACCTTTCATAGTTAGGAGGAACAATGGTTAAGTTAGGACATTTTTGCCTGGCAGAATATAGGCTTTCTCCAGTTACAATACCATATTCTTTTGCTGGTATGGACTTAGCCAATACTATGCCATGCCTTTTCTTTTCATCCCCTCCTACTACAGAGGGTATTGTTCTTAAATCTACACTTTCTCCATGTTGAAGCCTATAGGCTGCTTCCCAGGATAGATAAGCTGAATTAACATCAATATGAAATATAATCCTATTTTTCATTTCCCTTCCTCCCACCTATATTATAGCAGAACATATGTTTCGGGTAAAGACTATTTTTAAAGTATTGATAAATTTCAAAAAAAGTAGTATGATGGATATGTATAAAAGTGAATAGGAATAAATATAGGTTGCATTTGCATTAATAGGGAAACAGGTGGAAATCCTGTGCGGTCCCGCCGCCGTGAGGCACTTATGTAGTTTATCATGCCACTGGGAAACTGGGAAGGCAAACTACATTTAAAAGCCGAGCCGGAAGACCTGCCTATATTTTCAACAACAAACTTCACGGAGGATGAAGGTGTTGTTATATTGTGGCTAAATACTTTTTAGCCTAAATATATACATGCTTATTGCCTTTCAACCGGAAGTTGGAAGGTTTTTTTATTATATATAAATAAAAATTAAGGGGGAATATACATGAACAAAAAAATTACTGCAATTATTATTGTTTTGGTACTGGCTGCATTAGGCTTTGTAGGCTATAAGGCCTTTATAAGCCCAAAGGGAGTCCAAGGGGCCAAGGAGGTAACCATTAATATTGTTGTTGAAAAGGAAGGCATAGATGAGACCTTTTCCTATAATACAGATTATGAATTTTTGATTCAGTTATTAGAGGAAAAGCAGGATGAACTTGGCATATCCTTTCAGGAATTTGATTTTGGCAAGATGGTAGCAGGTATGATGGGATATGAAGCAGATCCAGCTAGTGAATATTTCCACATCTATATTAATGGAGAAGACGCCACAACTGGTGTAGGAGAGATACCCCTAAAGGATGGGGACACTTATACCTTTGAGTTGAAGAACTTCTAGAGCCATGAAGGTCAAGGATCTTGTACTAATAGGAATTTTAAGTGCTACCATAACAGCAGGGAAGCTAGCCTTAAGCTTTATACCAAATATAGAAATTGTAACCTTGCTTTTCATTACCTATACCCTTGTATTTGGCTACAGGAAAAGTCTATTCATATCCCTCATATTTACCACTACAGAAATATTTATATATGGATTTAATACCTGGCTTTTAGGCTACTATTTGATCTGGCCCCTGCTCATATTATCAACAGCCTTAATGAAAAGGCTGATTAAATCTGAATATGGATATGCCATATTAGGAGCCCTATTTGGTTATGCCTTTGGCTTTTTCTTTGCCTTAGTTGAGTCCCTTTTTTATGGCATAGCCTATGGATGGGCCTATTGGCTTAGGGGTTTGCTTTTTGATTTAATACATGGTACTTCCAACTTTATAATAATATTGACCCTTTTAAATCCATTAAAGAAGCTCCTCTTTAAATTAAAAAGGGTATACTATAATGAAAGCTGAATTTTTATAATGAAAAATCAATCTCCATACTATTTTTTATTATTTAATATCGTATTGATAAAAGTCATATGGTATAGGTGGCAACACTTATATAATGTTCATAAAATTCCACAAACAAATTTATAAATAAATTCAATGATGTATGGAAAAGGTAGTACATACTATACATGTATAATATGTACTACCTTTTGCTTTCCAATATCTTTTAAATTAGATTTTGATAAGAGAGTACTCAGCTTTTTCTTTGTAGAAAAATGGATATATATGTGTTAAAATAATTAAAATAGGACATAGTTATAGAAAATAAGTTTACACTTGCAGATAGATGGAGAAAATAGAATACGAGGTGGAAAAATGGAAAATAAAGCCCTTATACTTGGAGCAAATTACTATATAGGACTAAGTATTATTCGCTGCTTAGGTGTTCATGGAATACATACTGTTGCAGTAGATTATTCAAAGGAAGGCACCTATGGCTTTTATTCAAAATACTGCTTAGAAACCTTAATTGGACCTAATGTTAAAGAGGATCCTGAAGGCATGGTAGACTTTCTTATAGACTATGGAAAGAAACAAAAACAAAAGCCTGTATTGTTTCCATCGGCAGATGGATATGTGGAGTTTATAGACAAATATGCCTCAGTATTAAAGGAATACTATCTATTTAATCAAACGGAGAAAAAAATACATACCCAGGTTATGGATAAAAAGCTCCTACATTCAATAGCTAAAGAGCATAATGTTTTGGTACCAGAAACAGTAAGGGTAGATGATGATAACTTTAGACAAAAAGTTGAAGAATATATTAAATTTCCATGCTTAGTAAAGCCAACAGACTCTCCTAGCTTTGTTGCTAAGTTTAGAAGGAAACTTTTTAAAGTATATAGTATGGAAGAGCTGGAAGAAGCAGTAAAAAAAGCTAAGGATGCCAATTTAGAAGTAATAATACAGAGAATAATTCCTGGCTTTGATGACCACATGTATACCTTTGATGCCTATTTAAATCAAGATTCAAAGGTTACCCATTGGACTACCTGTCAAAAGCATAGGCAATTTCCCATTAACTTTGGTGCCAGCGTATATACAGAACAAAAATTTGTACCAGAGCTTTATGAAATAGGTGGTAAATTTTTGGAAGCCATTGGATATACAGGCTTTGGAGAAATAGAGTTTAAAAAGGATGCAGAGACTGGCAACTTTTACTTAATAGAGGTAAACACAAGAACAACTAATTTTAATAACATGCTATACAAGGTAGGATTAAACATGCCCTATATTGCCTATAGGGAGCTAACAGGAGATCCATTAGAGCCAATGGCCATAACAGAGGATACTGGAATAGTTTTTTGGTATGCCTATGAGGATTTATTTGCAGTAAGGAATTATATAAGAACTGGCCAGTTAAAACTAATAGATATACTAAAATCTTATAACAAACCTAAAGCCTATGCCATATGGGATATGAAGGATCCAAAGCCTGCCTTTGTATTCTTAGGCAGTAAGGCAAAACGACTATTT
This sequence comes from Tissierellia bacterium, assembly GCA_012728365.1. Taxonomy (GTDB): domain Bacteria; phylum Bacillota; class Clostridia; order Tissierellales; family Tepidimicrobiaceae; genus JAAYFE01. Next base: position 18,604 of record JAAYFE010000022.1, on the reverse strand, counting down.
GAAAAGCTACTTAGAAAGGGATAATATAACTAAGGAAGGGGAAACAAATGAAAAAGCTATATACCTTGTTAAAAGACATAGATACAATTGGAACTTCCCGTTTAAAAGATGTGGATATAAAAGGAATTGCCTACCATTCTGGAAAGGTAAAAGAAGGTTACTTGTTTGTTGCAATAAAAGGCTATAAAACTGATGGCCACAAATATATAGCTGAAGCCATTAAAAAGGGAGCAGTAGCTCTTGTTGTAGAGGAGATGCAGCCAGATATAAAGCTTCCTCAAATCTGTGTTAAAAATAGCCGTAAAGCCTTGGCCCTCTTAAGTGATGCCTTTTACAATCATCCTACTAAGGATATAAGGGTCATTGGAATTACAGCCACCAATGGAAAAACATCCAGTTCTTTTATGACCAATACCATATTAGAAAAGGCTGGATTTAAAACTGGTATAATAGGCACCATAATGACTAAGTTTGGAAACTACATTGAACCTTCTATACTAACTACACCAGAATCCCTGGATCTACAAAACTATTTTTATCAGATGAGAAGGCAAAAGATCTCCCATGCAGTAATGGAAGTGTCCTCCTCGGCCCTAGAGTTGCATAGGGTTACAGGGGTAGATTTTGACATTGTTACCCTCAACAATATTGGCAGGGAGCATATAGATTTACATGGCTCCTTTGAACAATATGTAGAGGTTAAAAAGGACCTAATTAGAAATGCTAAAGAAGGTGCTTGGGCTGTCCTTAATTTAGACTGCCCTTATTCTAAAGCCTTAGTAGATGAAACCAGGGCCAATGTTTTAACCTATGGAGTAAGGGATAAAAGTGGCCATATATATGTTAAGGATCTAGACCTATCTACAGGTAGGGCAAAGTTTAAGCTAGTTATTAATAAGGCCATAAGGGTTGGAAGTGTCCAATATAAACCACAGGAATTTAATATAAACCTATCTGTTCCAGGCTATCATTCTGTATATAATTCCTTAGTAGCCATATCCATTGGTCTTTTATGTGGCATTAAAATACCAATAATTCAAAATGCCATTAATTCCTTCAAGGGTGTAGAAAGAAGATTCCAAATCATATATGATAGAGGATTTAAGATTATAGATGATCATTTTGCCAATCCAGGAAACATAAATGTAACCTTAGAAACCTTAAGTATGATGGATTATAATAACCTGCACCTGGTATATGCCATTAGAGGAAGCCGAGGAGTTACAACCAATAGGGAAAATGCAGAAACTATGGCCAAATGGGCTAAAAAGCTTAATTTAAAGGAAATAATAGCTACCTTAAGTAAATCTCATGTTACAGAAAAGGATAGGGTAAGGGATGATGAATTAGAAGTCTTCATGGAAGTCATGAATGAAAACAATATAAAGGTTTACCTGTATGATGAGCTTAAGGATGCCATATCCTATGCCTTATCTAAAACAGCTAAGGATGATGTGATCCTTTTAGCTGGCTGTCAAGGCATGGACTATGGAGCAAAAATTGCCCTGGAGGAACTTTCAAGATTAAGGCCAGATATAGATAAAAGAGAATTATTTGAAGCCTTACAAAATAGAATAGCTGGAATTATGTAAAGGACTATAGGCATATTATAAATTAAGTTAGCAATTGATCAAGCTTAATTTATAATATGTCTTTATTTTTTTGCTGGTTTTGTGATATAATTATCAAAATTAATATTTTCTTTGGAGGTAACTATGAAAAGTATTGGCTCACTAGTTACACTGTTGGTATCAATTGCTCTTATAGTTTTAGCCTTTCTATTGGACAGTCCTCAGTCTTTAATTAAAGGCCAGTATGAAATAATAATAGCTCCAGATATACTACTGACAGACTATATAGCTGTGGGAGGTATTGGTGCTGCCTTTTTAAATGCAGGCCTAATGGGGCTAATAAATACATTGCTACTGTATATGTTAAAGATTCCCATGAATGGCCTAGCAATGGCTTCCATATATACAGTCATAGGCTTTTCCTTTATTGGCAAAAACCTATTTAATTTCTGGCCCATTTATTTAGGAGGGTTAATCTACTCAAAACTTAAAGATATAAAATTCAACAGTATTTTTATAGTACTCATGTTTGCCACTACCCTATCACCAGTTGTTAGCCAAATAGCCTTTGGCATTAATTTATCACCGCCTATTGCAATACCCCTAGGGATAATTATGGGAATAATAATAGGCTTCACAATAGTGCCCCTATCAGAACAGGTGGTAAAATTTCATGATGGCTACAATTTATACAATATAGGATTTGCAGGAGGCCTTTTAGGTACCTTAATTGCTTCCTTGATGAGAGGGACTGGCATTATATTCAATACCCAGAATATACTATCCTATGAACACAGTTCATTTATATGCCTAATGCTAATTATACTATTTGGTATATTTATTATTATAGGAATTTATAAAGATGACAATAGCTTAACAGATTATATAAGCATATTCTCCCATAAAGGAAGAACACCTACAGATTTTATAAAATTAAAAGGGGAAGCAGTTACCTATTTAAACATGGGCCTTATGGGTATAATTTGTATTATATATGTATTTCTTTTAAAAGGAGTATTTAATGGTCCTGTAATGGCAGGTATATTTACAGTAGTTGGATTTTCAGCCTTTGGGAAACACCCTAAAAATGCAGTACCCATACTAGCAGGAGTTATGTTATCTGCCTATTTTAACATTTGGGAAAGCTCTTCAACCTCAGTTATTATTGCAGGTTTATTTGGAACTACCTTAGCTCCTGTTGCAGGAAAATATGGTTTTACTGCAGGAATAATTGCCGGTGTATTGCACCTGGCCATTTCCATGAATGTAGGTGTAGTACATGGAGGAGTTAATTTATATAATAATGGATTTGCTGGTGGCATTGTGGCAGGAATTATAGTTCCTATTTTAAATATGATACAAAAAGAGCGCAATAAAAGAAATAATAGGGCCTTGTTGAAAAGCCGATAAGGCTAATGTATTATAAAAGAGGGGTGAATATATGCTAAAATTAGAAAATCTATCTAAATCCTACGGAAAGGGTGAGATAAAGGCAGTAGACAATATAAGCCTTGAGGTTAGGCCAGGGGAGATATTTGGTTTTTTAGGCCCCAATGGTGCAGGAAAAACTACTACTATTAAGATGATAGTAGGACTTTTAAGGCCTGATAATGGGAGAATCTACTTAGACAATATTGATGTGTGGGAGGACCCATTGAAAGCTAAAAGTAAGATTTCCTTTGTACCAGATACACCGCAGGTTTACGACAAGCTAAAGGGCATAGAGTATCTTAACTTCATAGCAGATATATATGGTATACCAGCAGATCTTAGGCAGGAAAGGATAGAAAAATATTTAGATATATTCCAACTAAGGCATGCTATAGGGGATATTATTGGCAGCTATTCCCATGGTATGAGGCAAAAATTAGTTTTAATATCAGCCTTAATTAATGATCCAAAGCTTTTTATACTAGATGAACCTATGGTAGGCCTAGACCCTAAATCCTCATACAATTTAAAGGAGATAATGAGGGAAAAATGTAATGAAGGAAAAATAGTATTTTTCTCTACCCATGTACTGGAAGTGGCAGAAAAGCTTTGTGATAGGATAGCCATTATAAATAAGGGTAAGATTATTGCCCTAGGAACTATGGATGAGTTAAGGCAGCACTCTAAGGAAAAAGAATCTCTAGAGAATATTTTCTTGGAGTTGACTGAAAATGAATAGGATATGGGCCTTGGTTAAAATGGATTTAAGAAATAGCTTTAGATTGTCTGCCTTTAAAGAGAAAATTAAAAATAGGGAGGATATAGTACACATAATTATAGTTATAGTTGCATTATTATCCCTGCTGCCTACATATTATTTACTTGTTTCAGGCCTTTCAAACATATATGATATTTATTTAAATATAGGACAAAAATCCATGTTTTTACTAACAGGCATACTATTAAGCCAAATGATTGTACTTTTCTTTGGCATACTTTATGTTATGTCTAAATACTATTTTTCCAGCGATTTAAATATCCTGGTCCCACTGCCCTTAAGGCCTAAGGAAATTGTTGGAGCAAAATTTGTATCCCTCTTAGTATATGAGTATATTACAGTACTACCCATACTACTACCCTTCATAATCATATATGGCATTAAGACTGATGTAAATATACTATACTGGCTATATTCTTTAGCTACAATATTCTTTGTCCCCATAATCCCCCTATGTATTTCATCAATACTGGTTATGTTCTTTATGAGATATACAAATATTGGGGGAAGGAAGGACCTATTAAGAACCATTGGCTATATTATATTAATTATTGTATTAATTGTCTTCCAACTTAAATTACAATCTATATCCCAAAGAGCCATAGTTGATGAAGATTTTTTATATAAGCTAATTACAGATTCTACAATTCTTGTAAGAAGCCTAGGAATAGTTTTTCCACCTAGTATGTGGGCTGCCTTATCCTTAAGCAATTTAAGTGATATATCTGGACTTTTATATATACTTTTATTTGTGGCGGTATCAATATTAATCTTTTTTATAATGTTATTTTTAAGTGACAGGGTATTTTTTAAAGGCCTTATAGGTAACTTAGAAGTATCAACTTCAGGAAAAGGTGCAGAAGTTAGGCTTGAGGATTTCCAAAGAAGCTCCCTACCATATGTTGCAATTGCCATGAAGGAGATAAAAATGCTTATAAGGACTCCTGTATATCTGATGAATTCCATTGGAGGAGTCATAATAGTTCCTATTGTTATGATACTGCCTTTTTTCATGGGAGATCAAGAATCTATTAATTTATTAAGGAATCTTTTAAAAAATAATCAGCAACTTGTAAACCTAATAGGGGTAGGCTTTATAACCTTACTAGGCATTGTTAACAATGTTTGTTCTACTACATTTTCAAGGGAAGGTAAAAATATGTGGATACAAAGAACCTTGCCTATAGACCCAAGGGATCAGATTAAAGGAAGGATACTATCCTCTATAATTGTACAGACAGTAGGTATTATAGTTTTATATGGAAGTTTGGCATATTTAGGGGCCTTAACCCTTGAAGGAATATTTATAATTGGTATACTTGGAATTCTAGGAAGCATACCAACAGGAGAGATAGGTATGATAGTGGATGCCTATAGGCCCTTGCTCCATTGGGATAATCCTCAAAGGGCTATGAAGCAAAATTTAAATGTCCTTATAAGTATGGGCATTGGGGCCTTATATATTCTTGGCATTGGACTATTAGCCTATAAACTAATGGATATAATCAATATATTTGTTATATATATAATAATAGCCCTAATATTTATCCTATCTTCTCTAATACTCTATAGGGGCCTTAAAAAGGTTATTGAAATGACCCTTGCCAATTTGGAATAAAGAGCGTAGTGAATTTCACTACGCTTATTTTTCTAGACTTTCAGCCCTTTTTCTAATATTAATTTCTTCCTCATCTTCAGGCTCATCTAGCACTATATTGTGGGGAACAGGCTTATTGTTTTCATCAACAAAAACAAATGTTATAAAACCATCAGAAAGTATTTCCTTAAAATTATTATTCTTAGTTATTTTGCCATAAACTACAAAGCTTGTCCTACCAGCCTTTGCAATTCTGGCTTCTAAGTTTATTATATCCCCTTTAGTAGCAGGTTGGGTAAAGGTTAAGCCATGAATATTAACACAAACTATATTTTCAGGCTTCTCAGTATGCATTGCCCCACAAACAAAACAAGTTTCAACAAACCATTCTGCCATTCTACCTGCAAAGAGGGTGCCATGATGGTTTAAGTCTTCAGATTTTACTAATCTGGATACTTTTACTTTTTCCAAAGCAATTCCTCCCTTGTAAGTTATTTTTATAAGCTGTGGCCTCCCATATACCCCTTTATATTTACATGGGATCACAATTATTTACCCTTAAACTACCTCCAAAGGATAATATATCACAAATTTAAAAATTTTCATGTAGAATTTAACAATATACTGATATAATTATATTATACTAAGAGGAAGGAGTGACGGCTATGAAGGTATACATAAGTGCAGATATTGAAGGTGTAACTGGGGTTACCCATTGGGATGAGACTATAAAGGGAAAAGAAGGATATGAAAAATATGCCCAGCAGATGACCTTAGAAGTAAAGGCTGCTTGCGAGGGGGCCCTTAATGCAGGTGCAGATGAAATATGGGTAAAGGATGCCCATGACAGCGGAAGAAATTTAGACCATAACCAATTACCTAAAAACACTAAACTTATAAGAGGTTGGACAGGCCATATGTATTCTATGGTTCAAGGCCTAGACCCTACCTTTGATGCTTTACTGTTTGTAGGATATCACTCTGCCAGTGGAACTAATACAAATCCATTAGCCCATACTATGAACGATAGTAAAATTAATTATATAAAACTAAATGGAGAAATTCTAAGCGAATTTTTATTCCATACCTATATTGCCACTTATTTAAATGTGCCAGTTGTCTTCTTAAGTGGAGACTTAGGCCTTTGTGATGAAGCTAATAGGATAAATTCTAATATAGTTACTATACCTGTTAAGGAAGGTATTGGAGGTGCTACTATTAGCATACATCCACAACTGGCTTTAGAATTAATAAAAGATGGAGTTGAAGAAAGCTTAAAGAAGGACTTTTCACTATATAAAATTCAGCTGCCTGAGTCCTTCCAGCTGGAAATAAGTTACAGGGAAAATAGGGATCTGATGAAGGCTCTGAATTATCCTGGTGTAGAGCAAATTGGCCCCAAGGAGGTTGCCTTCAAAGCAGATGATTATATGGAAATAGTTAGGGCTGTTGAATTTTTAGTATAACCATAAAAAGGAAAAGGGAAGTAAATAGATGAGGTCACATAGGTATAATAATGAAGACAGGGTAATAAGTAAAAAGATTTTATCAATGATTCTTCCAATAACTTTAGAAGGTATTCTTCAAATGACTACAGGCATTATTTCCATGGCCATGATTGGAAGAATTGATTCCCTGGCAGTTAGTGCCTTAGGCATAAGTAACAATATTTTCAATATAATATGGGCACTATTTAAGGGAATTGCAACTGGAGCTTCAGTTTTTGTTGCCCAAGCCCATGGAGCAAGTAATTATGAAAAAATAAGGAGAATATCAATAGAGACCCTTATTTTTTCCCTTTTAATAGTAATTATATTGCAACAGATTGTTTTTTGGAATGCAGAAAGTATATTGACCATTTTTGATCCTAGTGAACAGTTATTATTAAATGCCACAAGGTATTTAAAAATAATATCCTGGGGCCTACCCTTTATAACCATAGTATTAATAGTAGCAGGAATCTTTCAAGGTATGGGGAATGCATATACCCCTATGAAGATAGCCATTATTATGAATCTTTTAAATATAGTATTTAGCTATACATTTATATTTGGTAAACTGGGGTTTCCTTCCATGGGCCTTAAAGGAGCTGCTTATGCCTTGCTAATAGCACAGACTGTTGCAGCCTTTATAGGATTTAAGCTATTAAATGATAAGCTAAATATGGTAAATTTACGAGGAAAAAGCTCTTCTAATAGAATGAGGTTTCAGGAAGTAATTTCAGTATATAAAGCTGGGCTGCCTGTATCAGCTGAAAGGATATTATGGCAGGCATCTTCACTTTTTTTAACAAAGGCCATACTTACCTATGGGGAAATAGCTTATGCTGCATATCAGCTGGGCTTACAGGCTGAAGGAATTTCCTATATGCCTGCAGGAGGGTTTTCAGTGGCAGCTACTACTTTTATTGGCTATGCCATTGGGGCTAAGGACATGGAAATGGGGAAAAAATATTATAAGAAGTTAATGAATTGGACTATTATACTTACTATATTTACAGGAGGATTATTAATATTCTTCCCTAAAGAAGTAATGAGAATATTAACTAATGATTTAGATATTATAGAAATAGGTGCTGTATATTTATTTGTTATGGGCATTGTCCAGATGCCTCAAAATATAAAAGGGGTTATTGAAGGGGCCTTAAGAGGCATGGGGCTTACAAAGGCCCCATCAATAATAGCCATGATAGGGCTATGGTGTATAAGGGTACCCTTATCCTTGTTGGTAGCTTATAATTTAAACATGGACATTATATTCATATGGATTATTTTTGGAATAGACTTGGTATTTAGATTCCTGTGTAGTTTAATCCTGTTTAAAAGGAAGGATGTATTAAACAATACTAAAATGTTAATTGGAGATGAATAAATATGAAAGATATAGACTTAGCAAGGAAACTACTTTATGAGGAAGATTTAAGTTTAGTAGTAGTTAAAAATTCTCAACTAATATATAAAAGCCATGACAAAGGCATAAGGCCAATGTACTATTTAGTGACAGATCTATTTGATAAGGCAAAGGGAAGTTCAATAGCAGATAAGGTTATTGGAAAGGGTGCAGCAATCTTATGTAAAATGTTAAGGGTTAAGGAAATCTATACCCCCCTTATATCAGAAGCTGCCATGGAAGTATTAAACAAGGCCAATATTCCCTTTACCTACCATAGATCCTGCCCCTATATAATGAATATGAAAAAAACAGGCTTATGTCCCATAGAGAAAATTGCCATAGAATCAAAGGATGAAAAGGTACTATTGGAAAGACTAGAAGCCTTCCTAAATTCAATGGATAAGGGCTAAGTATGCTATAATATAAGAAATAGATTGTATATAAACGGGGTGATTTAATGAATTTACTTATAAAAAATGTTACCCTCCTTCCAATGGATGGGAAAAATGAAATAATAGATAATACAAATGTATATATTAAGGGTGATAAAATAGCCCATATAGGTGAAATAAGGGAAGATATAAAGGTAGACAGGATAATAGATGGTAGCAGGAAACTAGCCATGCCAGGCCTTATCAATGCTCATACCCATATTGGCATGTCCCTTTTTAGAAATTTTGCTGATGACCTACCCCTGCATGATTGGCTAACTAAAAAAATATGGCCTCAAGAGGCTAAGCTGACAGCTGAAGATGTATATTGGGCTTCCCTTTTAAGTATGGTTGAAATGATCCAATCTGGAACTACTACCTTCTTAGACATGTACTTTTTCATGGAGGAAGTAGGAAGGGGTCTACTTGAGTCAGGCATGAGGGGAGTCCTTAGCCGTGGTGTAATAGAAGAGAAGGGCAAGGAAAAGGAGAAAATTGAAGGGACCAAAAGCCTATATGAGGAATGGAATGGTGAAGGAGATGGAAGGATCAGGGTAGTAGTAGCTCCCCATGCACCCTACACTTGTAGTCCTAGCTATTTAAAAGAATTACTTGATTTAGCTGTAGAGTTAAATGCTCCTATACACATACATCTGTCTGAAACCAAAAAAGAAGTGGAAGATAGCTATAAGCTTTATGGAAAATCTCCCATAAAGCATGTATATGATTTAGGCCTATTTAAACAACCTACCATTGCAGCCCACTGTGTCCACCTTGATGATGAGGATATAAAAATACTGAAGGAGAATAATGTAAGTCCAGTAAATAATCCTAGTAGCAACTTAAAGCTGGCTAGTGGTTTTGCACCAGTAGACAAGATGTTAAAGGAGGGCGTTAATGTAGCCTTGGGAACAGATGGTTCCTCCAGCAATAATAACTTAAATATGTTTGAGGAAATCCACCTGGCCTCCCTTGTAAATAAGGCAGTAAATATGGATGCCATATCTGTAAAGGCAATAGATGCCTTAAAAATGGCCACAATTAATGGTGCCAAGGCCTTACAATGGGATGATGAAATAGGCTCTATAGAAGTAAACAAAAAGGCAGATATAATACTAATAGATTTAGATAAACCCCATTTATATCCACTACATAATCTAATATCCCTCTTGGCCTATTCAGTACAAGGGTCCGATGTGGATACTGTAATAGTAGATGGAAAAATTATAATGGAAAACAGGGAGATTAAGACCCTAGATGTTGAAAAAATCATGTACAATGCAGAAAAATTATCAAAAGACCTTATAAATAGATAGCTGCCAAAAAATTAACCCTTTTGGGTTAATTTTTTGTTAAAGAAGTCAGAGGGGTTGATACAATGCCTTATAGAAATATAGATATAGATGAAAGCATAATCATTAAAAATAAAATACCCTTGCTAGTATATGACCAGCAATGGAAAAAACTATTTGACAATAGTGACAACAAGGACATAATAAGTGCCAAGGAAAAACTAATTGAAGCCATAATGAAAAAGGATCAATTAGAAAGGGAGGAAGTTAAGCTAAAAAAAGATAAAACCCATGCTATGAAGATGATCCTGGGTATATCTAATTCCATCAACAATGAAAACAAAATTGAAAATGTAGACCTATTAGAAAAGTATAAAAATAAGATTGAAAGCATTAATGAAAGGTTAGATGAAATAAGCTTTGAATTGGAAAAGCTTTACCAGGAAATAAGGACTTTAAATTTTAACCTGCTTAAGGCCACAGTATATTATGGCTATAAGGATATTAAAAAGAAGGAAAAGAAATTAAAAAAGGTAAATGAAGAGCTGGAACTCATAAGGGAAAGGATAAAACTTTTAATTAATGAAAAATATGATTGTGAAGAATGGATAAATTCAGCCTATTCCTTTTTACATGGCATGCTGGGTAGGGATGAGATAGAAAGGCTTGATGAAAAAATATTAGAAGAGTAGGGGAGAAGCCTTATGACTATTTTAAATGGAGTGGATATTGTTAAAATAACAAGAATAGAAGGCCTTATAAACAAAAATAAGGATGCTTTTTTGAATAAAGTATTTACAAAGGAGGAAATAGAGTATATTAAGGGAAAAAACTATAGCCCCCAAACTATTGCAGGCCTATATGCAGCCAAGGAGGCCATATCAAAGCTACTGGGAACAGGTATTGGAAAATTAAACTTTAAGCATATGGAAATTGTCCACAACCAAAGGGGCAAGCCCCAAGTATTATTACATGAAAGGGGAAAAGAAATAGCTAAAGACCTAAATATTAAAGATATTCAAATATCCATATCCCATGAAAGGGAATATGCCATAGCCTATGCTGTAGGAGAGGCCTCTAAAAAGGAGGAAGCTTTACTTGTTCCTGAAAAGATAAAAAATATACTTCCTAAAAGAAAAAAGGATTCCCATAAGGGAACCTATGGTAGGGTAGGGATTATAGCTGGTCAGGAGGGAATGACTGGTGCAGCCTATCTATCAACCATGGCAGCCCTAAGAACTGGCAGTGGACTAGTATATTCCATATGCCCCAGTAGCATTAGCCATATACTGGCTATAAAACTAATAGAGGCCATAATTAAACCTGTGGAAGATAAAGGATGTGGTCATTTTATCTATGACTCCTTAGATGAAGTATTAAGGATAATAGAGGATATGGATGTAGTGGCTTTAGGGCCTGGCATTGGCCTTTCCAGTGATACAAGTGGAATGGTTAAGGAAATCCTCTTAAAGTATGAAAAGCCTCTTGTACTTGATGCTGATGGCTTAAATTGTTTAGCACAAATAGGTTTGGATCTATTGAATAAAAGGAAGGCCCCTACCATAATAACTCCCCATCCTGGAGAATTTTCAAGGCTAATAGGAGTAGAAACAAAAGAAATACAAAAGAAACGTATAGAATATTCTAGGCAGATAGCGAATAGATATAATATTACAGTTGTACTAAAAGGTACAGGCACCGTAGTAGCCAGTCCAAGGGGGGAAGTGTATGTAAATACCACTGGAAATCCTGGCATGGCAACAGCAGGTAGTGGAGATGTGTTAACAGGGGTTATTGTAAGCCTTTTAGGTCAAGGTATAGGTCCTTATGAATCAGCAGTATTGGCAGTATATTTACATGGGCTGGCTGGAGACTTGGCAAGGGATAAAAAGGGAGAATATGGAATGGTAGCCAGAGATATACTGGAGCATATTCCTGATAGTATAATTGCTTTGGATAGTAGTGGCAAAGTTCTATAAATTAAAAAAAATTTAACAAAAAAGGAGGAAATCCATATAAAAATGTAGAATATAAGAGAACATGGCTATATAAAATTCTACAAAAGAGGTGTCAAGATGTTAACCTTAAATGAAGTAAGACCTGTATGGGCTGAAATAAACTTGGATCATTTGGCACATAATATGAGGGAAGTTAAAAAAATAGTTAAGGAGGATACCTTAATAACTGCAGTAGTAAAGGCAAATGCCTATGGCCATGGCTCTATTTATGCAGCAAAAACCTTTCTTCAAAATGGTGCCCATAGATTGGCTGTTGCTACACTGTCTGAAGCCATTGAATTGAGAAGGGCAGGTATAGATGTACCCATCCTAATACTGGGATATACTCCATATAATCAATTTCCTTTAGTAATTAAACATGATATAACACAAACTATATACAACTTAGAAAGTGCAAGGGCCTTGTCACAAGCAGCAGAAAGCTTAAATAAGACTGCTACCCTTCATATAAAAATTGACAGTGGCATGGGAAGAATAGGCTTTTTGCCAACAGATGAATCTGTTAATGACATTATAGAAATTTCTAAGTTGCCTAATATTAAGATAGAAGGAATATTTACCCACCTGGCAACGGCAGATGAGGCTGATAAAGGCTATGCAAATTTACAATATGATAGATTCATGTCTATAACAAATAAATTAGAGGAAAGAGGCCTTACCATACCAATTAAGCATGTGTCAAATAGTGCTGCCATTATAGATCTGCCTTCCTTTAATTTAAACATGGTAAGGGCAGGTATTATGCTATATGGCTACTACCCTTCAGAAGAGGTTAATAAGGACAGGGTAAAGCTTATACCAGCCATGAGTTTAAAGGCTAGAATATGCCATATAAAAAAGGTACCAAAGAATACTGGCATAAGCTATGGGCAGATTTTTGTTACAGAAAGGGAATCTAAAATTGCAACTATTCCAATAGGCTATGCTGATGGATTTACCAGGCTGCTATCATCAAAGTTAAAGGTAAGCATACAAGACAAGAAGGTGCCAGTAGTAGGTAGAATATGCATGGATCAATGTATGCTGGATGTTACAGAAATAGATAATATAAATATAGGGGATGAAGTAGTTATATTTGGCTATGAAGATGGAGTCTTTAATGCAGATTATATAGCTAATCTGCTAGGTACCATCAGCTATGAAATATTGTGCATGATATCTAGAAGGGTGCCAAGGGTCTATGTGCAAGGTGGTCAAATAATTGCCATTGAAGATTATTTAAACAGGGAAAAAACTGTATAAAGGAAGACATATATTGACACAATTAATGTATAGAATATATAATCAAGGTATATGTTATTTTATTTTCTTATTGTCTATGCGGAGGAAAGACTTTTCTTGGGGGTGCAAATTTAATGGCTGAAACTAAAAAAATCATGGTGAGTCTGCCAGATAGTCTTTTGAAGGAAGTTGATTTTATAGTTGCAATGGAAAAGAAAAACAGAAGTGAATTTGTGAAAGAGGCGATGAAATTTTATTTACGTGAAAAAAGAAAGCTGGAAGTATCTAAAAGGCTAAAAGATGGGTATCTAGAAATGAGCAATATTAACCTAGCCTTAGCAGAAATTGGCTTCGATCAGGATATGAAGGAATTATCCATGTATGAAATAAATTTGACTGGGTGTGAAAAAATGTGAACGTAAAAAGAGGGGATGTGTACTATGCTGACTTAAGTCCCGTAGTTGGTTCAGAACAGGGCGGTATAAGACCTGTACTTGTTATTCAGAACGACATAGGGAATAAGTATAGTCCTACAATTATAATAGCAGCTATTACCTCTCAAATTAATAAGGCTAAATTGCCTACTCACGTGGAAATTAAAGCTTCTGAATATGGTCTTCCAAAGGACTCTGTAGTACTCTTGGAACAGATTAGAACTATTGATAAGAAAAGGCTTCGTGAAAAAATTGGAAGATTTAATGATGAAATGATGGCTAAAGTAGATGAATGTTTAAAATAAGCATTAATATATGCTTATTTTTTTCTTTTTCTTTAAAAGTAAGCTAAACTATAGTATAATCAATGAAGAATGGAAGTTGAGAGAGAGGGTGCAGGTAATTGATCAACAGGGAAGACATTGTATATATATGTAAGGCAACAAGCAATTTTACTACTTGTGAAAAGGAAGATTTCCTTACCATTTTCAATACAGTCTTTGATAAGGACTATGGTTTAGATTGGTTTAATTGGAAGTATATTGACAATATATATGGGGATTCCTATATAGTCCTTGCCTATTATGATGGTAAGGCTGTAGGGATTAGAGCTTTTTGGAGAAATGACATTGATGGATTTAAATGCTTCCAGCCCTGTGATACGGCAGTTTTAAAAGAATACAGAGGCTTAGGCATATTTACAAAAATGACCTTACAGGCCTTAGACAATACAAAGGGTGCTTTTATATATAATTATCCAAATGAAAATTCAAGGCCAGGATATTTAAAATTAGGTTGGAGCATAAATAAATATTTTTATTTAAAACCTGTTTTAAATAAGAAAAAATTAAAGGATGAATATAAATACATAGAAGATGAGTACTTATATTGGAGATTTATTAAATCCCCCATTAACAAATACTCCTACTGTGAAATAGATGGTGAGTCCTATTTACTTTACCGAAGAAAGGATAATATATATTATGTATTAGGGAAATTTAACAGTAAATACCAGGGCCAATTAGAAAGGGCAGATTCACCAATCTTATTTAAATACACAGACAAAAAAGGCTTTATAAATAATTTCTTAAAAAATAAGGCAACAGTGGTTTCCTTTAACAATGCAGCAGACTTTGCTGATAACATAGATATACCCATATTTAAGGCAGATTACTTTTAATAAGAGGGAGGAAAGGGATAATGAGAAGATTTAAAAGGTCTTTGTTACTTTTAGCCTTAGTTACAGGTTTATTGGGGACAAGCATTGTTTTTTCTGATGCAGGTACGGTAAATGACCCTTTAGTTTCTTTAAGCTATTTGGAAAAGAAAATGGAGGAGCTAAAGGATTATATAGATTCAAAGCTAAAAGAACTTGCCAAGGAAGAAAAAGATACAGAAGCAACTGCACCTGCCACCTTTCAAGTAGTAGAGTTAAAGGCAGGCCAATTCCTTATAGGTAAAAGCGGTACAGAAATAATCCTAAGGGGAGGCACTGGTAGTGGCAGAGGAAGGGCAAAAATAGTGGCAGCAGGCCAAAATGGATTAGCAGATATAACCCAAGGAAAGGATTTAATAAATGGTGAAGAAGTGCCCTTAAATCATTTACTAATAGTACCTAGGGATGATGGCAGAGGTATACTTGCTATAACAGATTCTGTTTATTTAGTAAGAGGAGATTATGAAATAAGATAATAAGGTTAAGGATGTGAAATGGTGGTTAAAAAAATAATAAAAATACTCCTTAAATATCCTTTGAAAATAGCCAATAGCATATATGTAAACAGGTTTTATAGAAAAAATTTAGGAAGAGTATATGAGATTGACAATATAATAGATCATTTAGACAGTATATTGGTCTTTTCCCCCCATGTAGATGATGAAACCATTGGACTTGGAGGAACCCTTTTAAAGGGGAAAAATATTGCTAGTAAAATGGCCTTAGTATATATGACAGATGGAAGGGGAAGTACTAGCAATTTATCTTCTCATAGGCTTATTGAAGAGAGAAAAAGGGAAGGCTGTAGGGTAAAGGAGGCCTATGGCTTTGAAAAAATATATTTTTTAGATGAACCAGATGGAGGGCTAGATTCCACAAAAGATAAGCTAATAGAAAAAATAGTAGATGTATTAGATAAAGAAAAACCCACTATAATATTTACTCCTTTCCTAATAGATGGCCATAGGGACCATGTTGAAACTACAAGACTAGTTATTAAAGCCTTAGAAAAATGGGATACTAGCTTTAGTAGAATATATATGTATGAAGTAAATTCTCCAATTTTACCTAAATTAATAACAAGCCTTACAACTATGGGCCCTTCCTTATACAACGAAAAGGGCAAAATGTATGCTATATTTAAGTCCCAATGGGCCATGGGATTTGATGCCTTTAGGCTAATGGATAGAGGTAAAAGACTTTTAATAGAAGAGAATAAGACCTATGCTGCAGAAGTATTTGTAAAGGCTGATGTAAATACTGCTAAAGCTATGGATTTAGCCTTAGAAGCTGAAGGCTTTAATCCTAATGACTTTAAGCAATTAAGTAGCCAATACAATCTTATATTATCCTTTATGAAAAATAAAAAGAAAAAGAAGGAACTATCTGATAGGGTATATGGTATACTGAAAAGAAATGATAAAATTACAAATTTGTAAGAGCTAGAATATAGCTTAAGTTAGTGAAAGGAGGCAGCTCTTATAAAAGAGCTATTTATAATGAAAGTACTTCATTTAATAAGTGGTGGAGATACTGGAGGGGCTAAGACCCATATTTTATCCTTAATGAAAGAATTAAGAAGGCTAATAGACGCCAAGATTATTTGTTTTATAGAGGATACCTTTTATTACGATCTATTAAAGGAAGGTATTAATATAGAAGTATTCAAGCAAAAAAGTAGAATGGATATGTCTGTAACCAAAAGGTTGGTAGAAGAAATAGAAGGAGAAGATTATGATATAATACACTGCCATGGAGCTAGGGCAAACTTTATAGCCATGTTTCTTAAAGATAGGGTGAAAAAACCTATGGTTACTACCATCCACAGTGATTATAGGCTAGACTTTAATGACAATATATATAAAAAAATAGTATTTACCCCCTTAAATGCTCTAGCCTTGAGGAAATTTGATTACTATATAGCCATTTCAGATGAATTTAAGGATATGCTGGTAGAAAGGGGCTTTTCTAAAGATAAAATATTTGTTGTATACAATGGCATAGACCTGGAGGAAGAGGTCAAATATGTAAGTAAGGAAGAATTTCTAAAAAGGTACAATATTGATGCACAGGATAAAATAATTGTTGGAATTATTGCCAGGCTTGATTTAGTAAAGGACCATGAGACCTTTATAAAAGGAGCAAAAAGGGTCCTGGAAAAGAGAAAGGATGTAGTATTTTTAATAGCTGGCACAGGAAAGGATGAAGCAAGAATTAAAAACATGGTTAAGGAACTGGATATAGAAGAATATGTCCACTTTCTGGGCTATGTAGAAGACCAGTATTCCTTCTTTAATGCCATAGATATTAATGTCCTAACTTCCCTTAGTGAAAGTTTTCCCTATGCCATCTTAGAAGGAGCAAAGCTTAAAAAACCTGTCATAAGCACAGATGTAGGAGGTATAAGCCATCTAATTGAGGATGGCTATAATGGCTGGCTTATAAGGGTTAGGGATTATGAAGCCTTAGGAGACAGACTGTTATATTTTATGGAAAATAGAGAAAAAATAGACTTTATGGGGAAGAATCTTTATAAAAGGGTGGAAGAAAACTTTTCTTCCAAAAGCATGGCAAAAGCCCATTATCAAATATACCAAGGAATAGTTAGCAAAGGAGGCAATTAAATTGAAGATAATAGATAATAAAGGGAAGCTATTTGGTATTATAAATGTTGTGGATCTGGTTGTTATCTTGCTAGTTGCACTAGTCTTATATGGAGGATTTACCCGTTTGAAAAAAAGTCCAACTGCTGAAGCTGAAAGTAAAAAGGCCTTAGTAACTTTAGAGATTTCAGATGTCAGAAATGCTACTGTAGATGGGATTCAAGTAGGAGATCCATTATACCATTATGATAAAGGAACATTTTTTGGAACCATAGTGGACAAAAAGGTAGAACCTTATAAGGAGCCTGTTGAAAGTGGAGATGGAAGATGGGTGTTGGCAGAAGTTCCAGGAAAGTATGTAGTAACCTTAACTGTAGAAGCAGAGGCTAAAGATACTGAAGATGTAGTAATAATAGGTGGAGAACATACAAGAATAGGAACCCAGTTTAAATTGAAGAATAAAAAGATAGCAGTATTTACCACTATACTTGGAGTTGAAGTAAAGTAACAGGCTAGGAGTGATATAATGTATAATAGCTTTGTAGTTAGAAGCCTAATTAGACTATGGAATATATTGTCCCTAGGATATGAATATAGCCTACTAAAAAGGCTTATAGGTCCCATAAAGGAAGGCCTAATTTTACTAGGAAGAAATTCAATATTTATCAGATTTTTTACATCCGATAGAAGCGTAATAGAAGAAAGTATATTCTATAGGCTCTTTTGTAAGCTTGTTGACTTTATAAACAAGACCATAAAAGGCATTAGGAGCTTTGTAGACAGAAAGAATTCTACTAGCCTTATATGCAATATATACAATGGCATATTTAAAGATATAAATACTTTGGCTAAGGCCTTCTTTATATTTTTACTTGCCTTTGGCCTTAGTATAATTTTAAATAATATTTTTAGAGGATATTACTTTGGAAGGTCTTACCTTGTATCTATAGCCTTAATAATAATTTCCCTCCTTGGATTAGTTAATAGGGTAGATATAAGGGATATTTTAGCAGGAAGCTATGTTTTTAAGTTTATAGAAAGTATTTTTTCCATAGATGAGGAAGTGGATAGATGGTGGTAGAATATTTGAAGAAAAAGGAGCTAATTTTTCCTTTAATAT
>JAAYFE010000174.1 GCA_012728365.1 Tissierellia bacterium | reverse complement strand
GATATAAGTAGATATCAGCAATATTTTCACTACTCAGTGACTAATTGGCTTCCCTTTTACTGGAGAGGTTATTCCCAAACAACTAGATATACCTATGTAATAGAAAATACAAGTGACTTAGAAACTATATACCTTAATTTTAATTCCAATGTTAGAAAAAACTTGAGAAAGGCGGAAAAGCATGTAGATATAAAAGAAGATTTAGATATTAAGGAATTCTATTATTTAAATAAAATGACATTTGAAAGACAGGGGCTAAAAATCCCATATTCTTTAGATTTATTAATAAGACTAGATAGGGAATGTGGCAGAAGAAATGCTAGAAAAATATATTATTCTATTGATAAGGAAGGTAATATTCATTCATCAATTTATTTTGTATGGGATGATAAATCTGTTTATTACTTAATGTCTGGTACAAATCCTAAATACAAAAATTGCCAGTCCTTAACCTTGCTCATATATGAGGGAATTAAATTAGCTAATAATATGAATAAGAAGTTTGATTTTGAAGGAAGTATGAAAGAAAATATAGAAAAGTTTATTAGGCAGTTTGGTGGAATCCAAAAACCATATCATAATATCTATAAAGAATTTTATAATTAATTAGATGGTAAAATTATTCAAAAAATGGGGAATTAATATGACAAAAAAGGTAGCCTTTATTGGTACAGGGGGAATCTTTTCAAAAATTATACTCAGCGAACTATTGAAAAATGGAGTTACTATAGATTTGGTAATCATAAATATTAAAAAAGGGTCCAAAGAAGTACCTTTAAGCATTGAACTTTGTAATAATTATAAGATTAATTATATTATTACAGATAATATTAATTCTTTAAAAGTGTCTAATTTATTGGAAGAAAATAATATTGATCTAGCATGTGTTTGTAGTTTACACCAAATTATTAAGCCAGAGATATTTAATATACCAAAGGATGGAATGATCAATTTACATCCCAGTTATCTTCCCTATTATCAGGGACCTAATCCTTTATTTTGGATGATAAAAAATAATGAAGATAATTTTGGAGCTACAATACACTATATTACCGAAGATATTGATAAAGGAAAAATAATTTTAAGGGAACAAATTAATTTGCAGTATGATATGGATGGAGAAAGTATATTTTATAAAATAGCCCTTTTGGGGTCCAGATTATTAATAAAAATATTAAAATCTTATAATAAGCTAGGTGTAATAATATATGAAACTAATATTTCTCATGATGAATTAAAAAAGGGCTTCTATAATAGAAGACCTACAATTGAAGATTATAAGCTAAATATAGAGAAAGAAAAGCCTAGTAAAAATTTTAAATTTATCAATAGAATTACTAAGTGGGGAATTCCATGGTTTACCATGGGTGGGAAGCCTATTTTTGTATTAAAGGCAATTGAATATAATGAGAATATGTCCTACGATTTTATAATTATTAGTAAAGGTGATTTAGTAAAAATATATAATAGATATGGAATATTAGTATTACAGACAGCTTTAATGAAAGAATAACAGGAATAGTTATACTCTATTCCTGTTATACTATTACCGATGAAAACTCTTCCTCTATAGCTTTTCTAGGGAGTTTTTCCGAGCCAAGATCTTTTATTTTTATATGATTGAACCTATCGGAAGAATATATCTTAAATCCTTCCTTTATAGAACTTTTCAAAAATGAATCAATATAATATTGATTATTATCTTCAAACTTTATCCTAGGAAATATATCTTTTCTAAAGGTTAATGTAGAATCTGCAATAGAATTTGTAAATCTATATTCATAATTGGGATTTACCAAAAATAATCTTTTTTCATACTTTACATATGAAAATATGGTTTGTTTTCCTGCAATATGGGCATCCGTATATTTAAAAGTATTGAGAATATCTGTTAAATAATTTGGTGCATAGTAGGAGTTAGCATCAAATATTGAAATATAATCATATTTAGATTTTTTAATCACTGAATTGAAACATTTTCCTATTGGAAAGTCTTCAGAATTCTTGACTGCATTGATATGATTATATTGTTTTAATCTATTATCCCAGTTTTTCAAATCGGATATTTTATTGTTTACAATTAATATTAATTCCGTTTTAGGATAATTTTGCCACAAATAATTATCTAAAATATTATATAAAGAAGAAGGGGAATGGGCGTAGGCAATTACAGAAACCCCTTTGACTTCCTTTTGGTTTTTTATCAATCCAACTGTTTATAATACAGTTTCAAATATTTGTTCATAGGTGTGATCGCTAAATACTTTCCGTTGACCTAATAAAGATAACCTATCTCTAAGTTCCTTGTCTTTTAGCAATCGTTCTAAGTGTTTTCAGTATCCTTTTCTGATTTAGATATCATGACAACATCCTTAAAATAATTTATAATTCCAGGGTTATAACTACTAATAACTGGTATTCCAGCTGCTAAAAGTTCAAACACCCTTCGGGAAAATGCAGTTGGGCTAGTATCATCTGAATTCACATTTAGGAATACATCATATTTCTTATATTCATTTACTATTTTTTTGTAATTTAATCCTTTTCTAATATAG
>JAAYFE010000173.1 GCA_012728365.1 Tissierellia bacterium | reverse complement strand
ATCCTGTTTCGCATTCAAAGCGTTATTTGATTTGAGCTGGGTTTTTTTATAAAACCAAGTAGAGTGGTAACGCGGGTAATCTCGTCTCTAGTATTTAGAGACGATTTTTTTATATAAAAAATAAATAAAATGGAGAGGTGTTTAATATGACAAAGAAAATAGGTTTATTAATGGTATTGGTACTTGTATTATCTTCATTACTTGTAGGCTGCGGAACTGGCAAAGAAGCTGCAGCTGATAACAATTCTAAGGTAGCTAGTGGAGCTGAAGTGGAAAGCTACACCCTAGAAGGTATTAAGGAAAAAGGAAAAATAATATTGGGAACCAGTGCAGACTATCCACCCTTTGAAACCCATGCCATAATTGATGGTAAGGACCAAATTGTTGGTTTTGACATTGAAATAGCCAAATATATAGCAGAAGAGTTGGGAGTAGAGCTGGAAATAGTAGATATGGAATTTGATAAGCTTTTAGGTGGACTAGAAACTGGAATGTTGGATATGGTAATTGCTGGTATGAATCCAACACCAGAAAGGGAAAAAGAAGCTAACTTTACAGACATTTATTTTGAAACTACCCATACTGTTTTAATCCATAAGGATAGTGCTTCAGAAATAACTACAGTTGAAGACTTAAAGGGTAAACATATAGGGGTACAAATGGGTACTACCCAGGAGGAAGTGGCTAAAACTATAGAAAATGCAGAAATATTGTCCTTAAGTACAAATCCTGACATAGTAATGAATCTAAAGACTAAAAAGATCCACTGTGCTATTATGGAAAAGGCTGTTGCCCAATCCTTTGCAAAGGCAAATGATGACCTAATGGTTGTTGAAGGTGTTACCCTAGACAGTGGTGCTGAAGGTGTAGCCATTGCTGTGAAAAAGGGAAATGATGAGCTAACAGAAAAATTAAATGAAATAATTGCTGACTTAAAAGCCCAGGGCTTACTTGAAAAATGGTATGTAGAAGCAAATGAACTATATAACTAGGAGGAAGGCTTGTGAAGATTCTAGAATTACTTGTAGAATATAGATATTACTATATTGAGGGGATTAAAATCACCATAATGTTATCCTTTTTCTCTCTAATAATAGGTACTACCTTAGGGGGTATATTAAGCCTCCTAAGGCTGTCAAAGTTTAAGCCCCTTAAGGCTGTTTCCACAGCCTATATTGAATTAATTCGTGGAACACCTATGATGGTGCAAATTGCCTTAGTTTTCTTTGGAAGCTATGCCTTGTTAGATTTGGACCTGGATAGGTTTATAGCTGCTTTAATAGCAGTTTCCTTAAACAGTGCTGCCTATGTAGCTGAAATAATACGTTCTGGTATACAGTCTGTTGATAAGGGCCAGTGGGAGGCCAGCAGAAGCTTAGGTCTATCCAGCAGCCAAACTATGAGGCATGTAATACTGCCTCAGGCTGTGAAAAATATACTGCCAGCCTTGGGGAATGAATTTGTAACCCTAATAAAGGAAACGGCTGTTGCTTCCACAATAGGGGTATTAGATCTAATGCATGCATCAAAAATAGTCCAAAGTAGTAGCTATACAGCCTTTGATCCCTTGGTAATTGTAGCAGCCCTATATTTTGTAATTACATTTAGTCTATCTAAACTAGTTGGACTTTTGGAAAGGAGATTATCACACAGTGATTAGGATTGAGAATTTGAATAAATATTTTGGAGACAAGCATGTATTGAAGAATATAAATTTACAGATAAAAGAAGGAGAAGTCCTTGCCCTTATAGGACCTTCTGGCTCAGGTAAGAGTACCCTTATTAGGTGCATTGATTACTTAGAGGAGCCAGATTCTGGAGACATATATGTTGATGGTCAAAATATTGTGAAGGCTGGAAAGGAAATAGATAAGATCAGGCAAAATATAGGAATGGTCTTTCAGCACTTTAATTTATTTCCCCATAAGACAGTCCTAGAAAATATAACTCTGGCACCAGTTCTAACTGGCAGGATGACTCAAAAAGAAGCAGAAGAAAAGGCCATAGAGCTTTTAAAAACCATGGACCTGTTGGATAAGAAGGATGCATATCCAGCTTCCCTATCAGGAGGACAGAAGCAGAGAATAGCCATTGCCAGGTCCCTTGCCATGGAGCCTAAAATAATGCTATTTGATGAGGCTACATCAGCCTTGGACCCGGAAATGGTTGGGGAAGTACTGAAGGTAATGCAGGACCTAGCCAAATCTGGTATGACCATGATAGTAGTAACCCATGAAATGGCCTTTGCTAAAGAGGTGGCAGATAGGGTAGTTTTCATGGCTGATGGGGAGATAGTGGAAGAAAATACAGCTGTGGAATTATTTGAAAATCCTAAGCATCCAAGAACTATAGAATTCCTATCCAAGGTCCTATAGTGGACAGGAGACAGGCAATCTGTCTATACTTGCTAAGTAAATTAACTGGGCTGAGCTACTTTAAAAAGCGGCGTATTATTTTTAAGGTCCTGTCCCTATAGGGAGGAAATAAAATAGGTAGATCTATCCTAGTACTAGTTTTTAATATGCTCTTTTTATGGGAGAAGGTTTCAAAGCTATAGTAGCCATGGTAGGCTCCCATGCCAGAGCTACCAACCCCTCCAAAGGGGAGTTTTGGATTGGCTAGGTGGAGTATGGTATTGTTGATGCTAATACCACCAGCAGGAATACTGTTAACTACCCTTTCTTCCACCCCTTTATCAGCTGTAAATATATACAAGGCCAGGGGTTTAGGAAGTCTTTTAACATGGTCTATAGTATCATTTAAATCCCTATAGCCAATTATAGGAAGTATGGGGCCAAATATTTCATCCTCCATGGATGGGGAAGTCCATGTGGCCTCTATTAATGTAGGCTCAATAAAAAGGCTATGGGCATTGCTTTTTCCACCGAATATAATCTGTTCCCTTTCCTTATCTATCATATCCTTTAGCCTATTAAAGTGTTTAGTGTTTACTATGCGGGCAAAGTCCTGGCTTTTTTCAATATCAGTGCCAAAAAAGTCTATTAGGCACTTTTTCATTTCCCCAATAAGTTTTTCCTTAACATCTTCATGGACTAAAACATAATCAGGGGCAACACAGGTTTGGCCTGCATTTAGGGTCTTGCCCCATATGATCCTTTTGGCTGCAACCTTTATATCAGCAGTCCTATCTACTATGGCAGGGCTTTTGCCACCTAGCTCAAGGGTGACAGGTACAAGATTTTTGCTGGCTGCCTCCATTACAACCCTTCCTACAGTCTTGCTTCCGGTAAAGAATATATAATCAAAGGGAGCATTTATTAAGGAAGTATTAGTCTCCCTTCCCCCTTCTACTACCCTTATATAGGATCTATCAAAAATGCTTTCTATCATTTCCTTAATGACATTAGATACATTTGGGGTATCCCTGGAAGTCTTTAACACAGCACAGTTTCCTGCTGCCATGGCACCAATAAGGGGTTCTATTACCAGCTGGAAGGGATAGTTAAAGGGGGCAATGATAAGTACAGTCCCATAGGGTTCATATACAATGGTGCTTTTGGATGGAAATAGGGCTAGTGGAGTTTTTACCCTCTTAGGCCTTGCCCATTTTCTAAGATTTTTCATGATATATGCAATGCTCATTAGAACAAATCCTATTTCTGTAGTATAGGATTCAAAGGGATGCTTGCCTAGATCCTTTTTAAGGGCTTCAGTAATTTTTCCTTCATACCTTTCTATTCCTTCCCTTAGCTTTCTAAGTTGTTGTAAACGGAAAGCTATATCCTTAGTTTTGCCAGAATTAAAAAAGTCCCTCTGTTCCTTAAGAATTTTCTTAACATCTTGAGGGTTCAATTTTAAATGAGTCATATTTTTTCCTCCCTATACAATATCTGCCCATCTTACATAAAAATATAACATTATTTTGGACATAGTAACAGGTAATTTGTCCACTACATAATTAATCTTTATTTGTTACTTATTAGCTTATTATCTACAGGATGAAATTTTAAAATTGCCCCAGGTTAATAATAGTGATAAAATAAAGGAAATAAATCATAGGGAGGGTATTATGAAGGAATTAAATGATAGATTATTGGAAATTAAAGCCCAAAGTAGGGAAAGGGAAAGGCTTTTGAAAATGCTAGACAGTGCCAAAGAAAAGAAAGGAATACTAGAAGAGAAAAAGGAAGAGCTATATAGGCAATTGAAAAAAGAAGAATTGGATGTGGAAAAGCTGGAAGGCATGACTTTAACTAATTTCATCAATACCCTTATAGGTAGAAAGGCTGAAAAATTAGAAAAGGAAAAGGAAGAGCTACTTGCTGCAAAACTAAAGTATGATGCTGTAAAGGATCAGTTGGAAGATTTGATTAAGGAAATTAAGACTTTAGAAAAAAGCATACAAGGCCTAGGAGATTTAGATTTTGAATATAGGAATTTAATAGCTAAAAAAGGGGAAATGCTTAAGACTATAGATTTTCAAGTAGCAAGTAGGCTAGATAGGATAACAGAAGAGGAAGCTATTTTAATAGATAGGAAAAAGGAAATTGAAGAGGCAATTTATGCTGGAGAGGAGCTTTTAAGTGCCCTAGATAGGGTAGGTGAGAGCCTGGATAATGCCAAAAGCTGGGGGACATTGGATATACTTGGTGGAGGCTTTTTTTCTACCATGGCCAAGCATTCACATATAGATGAGGCAAGGGGGGAAATATCCAGAGCCCAATCCCTCTTGTCAAGATTTCATAGAGAATTAGCAGATGTAGGTGGCCAGGCAGATATTGATATAGAAATAGGTTCATTTTTAACCTTTGCAGATTATTTTTTTGATGGCCTCTTTGCAGACCTAACAGTTCAGTCAAAAATAAATGATGCCATACAAAGAGTTGCAGATACAAAGATGAGAGTGAATACTATCATAAGAAATTTAAAGGAAAGGCTGACTGTAACAGAGGAAAGAATAGCAGAATTGAACAGGGAAAGATTAGATATTATTGAACAGGCTTAGGTTATTAAAAGTTTTGAATTATATATCCCTCAAGGTCTTGTATACTATTTAAAATATTTTATAGACTACATGTAATTATCATAATATATGTTTTCATATCATATATAATTAGCTATATGGTAAGTAGCAGCTTAATTTGACAATTATGTAGAATTTATTAATAATAAAAACAAGGAATATAATGGCTTTAAGAGGGTGAAATAATTGAAAGAATATATAAAACCTAATGTAATATTGCCCGTTAGCCTCCATGATACTAGAATAAGCCATATTGTAATTGAAAATGATACCATTTCATTTGTTTTTGATACTCATGCCACTCACACTCGTGACTTCAGTCGTGAGTTAGTGGCAGAATACATATGTTAATATAAAAGATGTGCAAATATTTGCAATACACTTGTTTTTGTCCATGTCATATGTTAACCTTATATCATAAGGAGGTTATCATATGGCAGATGTAATACATGGAAGGGGTTATGTATATTCAATTAAATATCACATAGTATGGTGTACCAAGTT
>JAAYFE010000172.1 GCA_012728365.1 Tissierellia bacterium | reverse complement strand
CCTTATAGGTAGTCTAGTAACAAAGCAGTTATGGAGATTGTAGAGCAATTACCTGAAAAGTTTCAATTCCTTATAGGTAGTCTAGTAACATTTTCTGGATATGAATGAACGGTCTATGTTTAACAGTTTCAATTCCTTATAGGTAGTCTAGTAACTGTTCAGCTAAATCTAAAAAAGTTTCTATCTCACTTCGTTTCAATTCCTTATAGGTAGTCTAGTAACCATTACACATATTGATATTATCACATTCTCCATTTTTTGTCAAAGGAGAAAATGGGTAAATTTGATTACCTTTTTGTGAAAAAGTTTTGCTGTAAGCATTGGAATAATCACATTTCTTCAAAAAATATAAATTGTCGTCGACCTCCAGGGGTTTTTGCACTACTTAAGGTCGACGACAATTTATTTCTATGGTAGTGTCATTTTGCTTTTTTAAAGGTAGGCTACTTTACCTCCACCTATGGCATAGTACTTACCAGCCCCAATAGTTTTCATTATTGCCAGCAGAGGAGTTAAATTAACAGGCTTAGTAAAATTTATTTTCCCCACAAAACCTTTTACTCTAAACCTATTTGCTCCTAAATATATAGGTCTTTTAATATTAAATTCTATAAAGTCTGTTTTATAAGGTTCTTCTATTATTTCTAGGGCTTCCTGGGTTATATTATATAATTTGTTTAGCTTCTCTATTTTCTCCTTTTCATGGATGAATATATTATTGGCTTTATCTATAGGGGTTAATATTTGGATATTTTTTATAGGACCATTAATTACAGCCATACAATTGTTGCTTAAGCGCCTATTTGCAATGGAAAATCTATACCCCTCTTTAAAGAGGCCTTTTACTTCAAACTCCTTTAATACAAAATCTATAAAATCCATATGCAAGGCTGCATCCCCTAAAAATACAAACTTTAATTTCATTATACTTCCTTCAGTAAAACTCATCTTTGAAATTAAAGGCTTTTTTATTATTATAGGTACCATATCAATATTTGAAAAATCCCCTGCTGATATAAAATTGTATAAACATTTGTTGCTATGATAACAGCTTGTACACCTTCTTTCACTATTTATGCACAAAATATTTTTTAGCCTCTTAAATATTGATTTGAAAATTGCAATTTCTGGAGCTTCCCTAAAGTTTGCTTCAGTTAAAAAGCGTATAGTATACTCGACACTTTTTATATTTAGCATGTTAATCTACCTTTTCTAATATTGTAAACCCTAATAGCTTCGGTGATACAGAACTTCCCACAAAATTCCTTGTCTTTGGAAACTCATATCTTTCTCTATATTTGTATGGCTTAGCAATGTTTTTTATCTCTCTATTATAATAATCCTTGTCCAACTTCTTTATGGCCAAGCCTAATGTATTTGATTTATATCCTTTTCCTTTTCCAATCCTAATTACTGGTGAATCTATGCTATTTTTGTCCTTTATTTCTTCCAACTTTTTTACGACCTCTTTTGAATTGAATAGCTTATTATTTTGCTGTTTGAAGTACTCTATTTCATCTTCTATGATGTCATTAGAAAACTGGTACAACACCCTCATTATCTCTTTAGTATTTAAATACTTGATTAAGTCAAGATTGTATTCTACCTTCTTATTCAAAGACTGTGAATTTTTCTCATTTGCTATTATCTCAAATTTAAAAGACTCTGTATAGTCTCCTTCCTTAATAGCTTCAATAGTATTGCCTGTAATAAATCTGTTGATGTTATATATGGTTTCATCATATATAACTACTTCATTTTTTGCCATATTGACATCTCTGACAATTAAGAATTTAAAAGGGTCTCCCTGAATATTTTTCTTATTGTCTTTTTTTGTATTAGTAAAATAAATAATGTAGTCATCAATACTAAATCTAGATCTACGATTTCTTTCGATAAAGTCCACTGCTTCTTTTATGTAGTCAATGTCCTTCTTCAACACATAGTCATATAGTATTGCTGTTCTAATTACTCCTTTTATAGAGGAACCAGGAATATAGGTTCCTTGTATATTTCTCATGGTTCTATAAATTTGCTTCCCATTTAAATCTGCTGACCTATTAACTGCTTTAACCTTATATTTATCTACAATGCTATCATCAATAATACCTTTATTAATATAGTAATCTAGATTCTTATAGTATTCAGACCTTTTAGATGAAAAAGCATAGCTTCTCAATAGCTCATCGTTTAACAGCTCATTTTCTTTTATAGATCTGATTACATCCATTTCATCAAATATAAGCACTTCTTCATCCTGCACCATGTATTCCATAGGTTGTAGGACGTCTCCACTATGTATATGGATAGGCGTCAGTGCTTTTAATCTATATGCCATACAATCACCTGCCTTATAGGAAAAATCCTAAACCATTGTTCCTTATTTTCTTTTCACCTATCTCCTTAACTACCGGCATTCTTCCATATATGTCCTTATCTTCCTTTAATACTATTGTAGAGCCTTCAGAGATATATATTATTTCGTCTTTAAATATGTTTTCACTGAAAAATTCATCCCTTGATTCGACTCTATAAGCTCCTACACCAATAGTAAATAAACTGTTTTCCCAATCTACTTCCTCATAATTGGGTATGTATTTAGACAGTAATATGTTTTCCTTAATAGCTTTTTCGTAATTAAATTCTCCTGCCAATTCTACTTTAAAGTTGTTTGCTCCAACACTTTTGTCTCCTCCAATACCCATATCAGACATGAGTCTAAAAATAGGCTTGAAATAATCTATTTCTTCAGTTTTTATTAAGAAATACAGTTTTGTCCCTTCTTGTATAAATACCCTATGGTAGTAATAAAGTTCTCCTCCTTCTGTGGTGCCGCTAAACCTGTTTATCATATTTCTTCTAGTATGTTCTTCTCGTAGTTTGTATTTTTTAATATCCTCATCATTATAATGGAGGATTCCATTTTGGAAAGCATAAGCTCCTTTTCCTGTTATAATGCTTTTTGCCACTTCCAGCCTATTTAATTTTCCTTTTAAGTAATCTTTAAAGACTCTTTCTGTAAAATACCCTATTTTCTTTAAGGCCTTACTCTTTCTTGAAAGGGCGCTGCCTTGGACTCCTACTTTATTACCAATTTGAATAAGTTCCTCTAAAGTTGCCCAAATAATTATTGGTGCTTTAAAAAGGCCATCCATAAAGGCAGAAGAAATGATGAATCTGTTTTCATGGGTCATAAAATTATCTAATAAATCTTCTAGCTCCTTTTCTCCGTATAAATCCCTAATGGCCCAACAAATGGTTCCAAATAGAGTTTGGGAGTCTGGAATGGTAGTCATACTTCCATAAGGGGTTAAATTAACCTTGTATAGATTCATAGGCTTCACCCCTATTAAGATATGATTTCATGGAATCTTTCTACTATTTCCTCTAAGTTTAAATTCTTTAATTCCTTTTGAGAGCCTTCTCCCATATAGTACTCTTTTTCCCTAATATATATATTTATCTCACTAAATTTAACCTTTCCAGCTCCCCTAGACCCACTTCCACCTAAATAGTTGTCTTCTAATAAACGCATGCCTTCGAATAATAGTTTTAATAGCTTTTTGTCTTCTTCTACATATTGGGTAAATACTATTTCTCCTTCAAACTCGGCTCCCTTTGGTACCCTTTCAAAAAATCTTGGAGTTGCCTTTGATGTTAATCTATTAATATTGTTTTCTGCCTTAATTTCAGTAAATATGTTATCCCCTAGATAAGTTTGAAGCATTTCAACACTCTCTTCTGTTAAACTAGCGTCCCTTACTATTGTCCTTGAAATGAGAACTTTTTCCTGAATGTTATCAGTTTCAAATTCTTCATTTCCTGGTGAAAGGCCAAATAGCTTACATACATCATATTTTGGATGGTTCAATACTTTGCCATCATTTTCTATTACATCATTTGGATAGTACTGCCATTCTAATAAACTTCTTATTTTCCCTTTTAGGGATGAACCAGGTATATAGGGTTGTCCTGTAATTGGATTCTTTATTACAGGATTGTCCATACCTCCTATTTCAAAAGAAGTGTTACCTGCCCCTATTTGTAAACTAGTTTCGCAATGCAATTTATATTCAATAACATATTTCTTTATCATAATCACCCCTCCTTATTACTAACCCAATTTTGAATAAGCCACTATTGCTGTATAAAATTTTACAAAGCTAATATAATCATTTTTATCTTTTATCTTCTTAGGTGTAATACATTCTTTTAATAGATTATAAAAGTCTAGAGAAATTAAATTTCTACCACGAGCATAGGCAATCTGTGGCATTAATAACAATATTTCATTCATCTGGTCAACAGTTAAATTATCATCTTGATTTTTACTGACCTTTTCCTCAATGTTTTTCAACTGAGTAAATATTTTTCTTAATTGGTTGGAATTCATGGCAGCATCCTGGCCTCTTCCTAAAACAGAAACAACTTTTTGGGCCCAACCTCCTGGTAGGGCATATTTTTCAGGAATAAGGACTTCTTTTAATGAGTCAGCTTTCTTTATTTCATTAAGCAAACCTTCTATAGGTGATGGTTTATTACGCTGTTTCTGATTAAACCCTCTTCTTCCATTAGACATACTAAATCCCCTCCATCTTTCTTGTTCTCATCAAGGCAATCATAAGCGGATATTTTACAAATTCTATTTCTGAAGCCTTAACATCTCCAGTTATTAGTTTTTCTATTAATGGGTTCTTTACTGTATCGTCTTTTACATTTCTGGCTATAGAATAAGCAATTATAGGTATCAAATCAAAATTAATATTGCCTTTTCTCTTTATATTCTTACTAGCTACCATAATAGTAAAGGCTAAGCTTCTTGACAGTTTCTTTTCTTTTAACCATTTAGTATACAGTTTTCCATCTTCCATGACCTTTTCAATACTTTCTGGCCCTACATTCCACCTAAAGGCTTTGCCAAAAATACATATGGAATCCTTTGTATTACTATCCTTTGCTTTATCTAGATATTTCTCCCCTTCATTTAAAGAAACTCTTATTGGCATTTTAGAATCGGCAAAATATACTCCTGCAGATATGGTAATGTTTGGATTGTTGCAGACGAATTGGGTTAGCTTGTCCTTTATTCTTATAGCTAATTTTATTGTCCAGTCCCAGGGACCAATTATGGCTAAATCGTCTCCTCCAGAGAAATTAATATAATATAGATTGTCTAAAGTAACTGCTTCACTACCCTTTTCTTCTATATATTCTTTATACAAATCTTCACATATGGTATTTATATAGCCGCAGAAGAATATATCCATCATTCTGCTTAAGGTTGATATTCTTGAGATGCTCTTGTTTTCATCTTTTAAACCAGTAGAGAATATGGTTCCTAAATTGTCTATGTCCATCTTCAAAATGGCAATTTTGTCTTCCCCTTCTGCCATAGACCCTATATCGTTAAAGGAAGCAACAGTTCTTTCTTTTAAGGGTACAGTATTGCCAACAAATTTTAATCTTCCAAAATCTCCTGTTCCATTTATGTTTTCAATCATAAAACCTATATTATTGTTTCTTAATTGTTGGTAAAAACATACTTGTCCCATTGGGCCAAATTTAACTGCTAGGTCTGCATCTTTTATGGTGTTATCAAAATCATATACTATATACTTAAATCTATCTTTTACAAGCATTTCTCCTAGCTGGATATGGGTATAGCATTCATCACATATGTTTATTTCTTCTTTCATATGGATGCGGCTTTTGGCCTCATTTTCATGGCAGTATTTACATAGATTCTTAACTCTATTGCTTTTTATAAAGAAATTGTCCTTTTCAATCTTTATTATGTCTACAAATTTTCTATTCTTTTCAAAAAGGGTTTTATCTTGTAGCTTTGCAATAGAGTATGAATAGTCCTTAAGGCCTTTTTCGTCTATTTCTATATAGGCTATTACTAGCCCTAATTTGGTTTTGTAATTTTTATATAGGTATTTTTG
Source organism: Tissierellia bacterium (assembly GCA_012728365.1). Classification (GTDB taxonomy): domain Bacteria; phylum Bacillota; class Clostridia; order Tissierellales; family Tepidimicrobiaceae; genus JAAYFE01. Next base: position 1,898 of record JAAYFE010000172.1, on the reverse strand, counting down.
GATTTCTAGCTTTATCTCTTCTATTACTTCTATAGTCTTATCAGTATTGGGTAGGAGTAATTGGAATTTTCCTCCTCCGCAGTATAGGATATTTGAAATGGTAAGTCCAAGTTTCCTTATTATATACTTGCTTATAAAATCTATTAGAACGTTGATATAGAAGGATCTACCCCTTAGATTTTTGGAAATGTATTTTTTTGTTTCTTCTCCTTCAGTTACTTGGAATATGAAGTTTTGGATACCTGATATGTCTCCTTCAAGTAATATGAATTTTTTATCTTTTTGTTCCTTGCTTTTATAGTATTCATTTAAACAAACAGCTATTGCTGATGTGGTCTTTAAATGGTCAAATAAGCTTATGTCTGGATAATGGATTGTGGAAGAAGGAATAAAGGTAGTGTATTTTTCTAATATGTAGTAGAGCTTGTTGTATATCCTTTCCTTATTGCTTGCTGTTATTAAGAGGGAGTCCTGGTCTATTTCCTTTTTAATTTCTTCTTCCATAAGTTCCAGTAGGTGCTTGTATTCTTTTTTTGACTCCTTTACATTTGTCTTTTTTTCTTTTGTAGGAAATATTTCAACAGAATTGTTAAGGGGAATAATATTATAGCAATAATTTTGTTTTTCATATTCTTTGCCTATGTTTATATTTTCAAATATGGAATGGAGCCTTTCATTTATGTAGTGGCTTTTATTGTGGTTGGCTGTTTCTTTCTCTACCCTGTCCATACCAGCCGATAGCCAATCAGCTTCTGTTATAAGTTTTTCCAGTTCATTTTCTGGTACATGGTGTTTAGCAGCCATATTTATTATATCTTCATTGATTATCATTTTTAAATTTTCTTCTAGAAATTGTACTGTATAAAGGGCATGTTTGTAGGCATAATAATTGCCTTGTCTTTTACAAAATACACTTTCCTGTCCTTTTAAACTATCCTTTATGGGTACTCCTGCCCGTTGTACAAGTTTTCCTATATCATGCAAAAGTCCAGCAATAGCTATATCATAGTTATCCATAGCCTACACCTCCTTTTTATAGCTATAGACTGTCTGAAATTATATACTTAATAGCTTAACCCTTGCTTCTATTAATGGATGGGTTATAGCTGAAATTTATCTATTTTACTCCAAAACTAGATACTACATTTTATTGGCGGTCAGCATCAATATAAGCTAAAAATTCTTTAAAGAAGTCATTGATACTGCTTTGAAGTTTAGTATATCTTGTAGCATCCTTACTAAAGCCAAAATGGTTTATATCATTTCTAAATTTACCAATGTTTTCTGATAAATTTGCTAGTTCTTTATCAAGTTTTCCTACCAATTCCTTAACCTGCTCCCAGTATTCTTTTTCTACCTCCCATTCCTCTTCCCTCTTATCTTGTGCTTTAATCTTTAAAGCTTTGTTTACTATTTTTTCTCTATGATCAACATTTGAAGAATCATATCCATATTTTTCACAAACATAAGTTTTGATAGTTTCATCTAAAGCAGTATAAGCTTGCTGTATCAGATTGTTTTCCATTGCCCATTTTACAGCAGCTATTCCAACATTTAAATTATCATTTCTATCAAATATTTCTAGTCTTTTTTCTATTTTTTCCATTAAGGGTACCAGGGGTTTTAATTGAATGTCTTCATCTATGTCCTTTATATTTCTAATATTATTATTTACTGCTTCAACAGCAGCAGAAATTGACCTTCTATCAGTCCCTTTTCCTGACAAGGCCTTCCCCCTACAGGTATATATACACATGGTAAGGTTGTTTAGGCTTTCAATAAATTGCCTTGTATCTCTAGCCCATTGTTCACTTCTTAAATGTGGTTTTAACTGTTCTACTGATATATCCCTAAAGGGGCCGCTAATTCCATATTTTAAAAATATATCTACTGCATGG
>JAAYFE010000171.1 GCA_012728365.1 Tissierellia bacterium | reverse complement strand
TATCTATTCCTTCAAAATCTAAATTGGAAGTAGGCTCATCTGCCAAAAGTAAAAGGGGATCTTGGCTAAAGGCTTTAGCTATTTTAAGTCTAGTCTGTTCACCACCACTCATATATTCTACTTTCTTATCCTTCAATCTAAAGTGGGACTCATATCTTCCTTCTATAGCGTCCTTGTATTCATTTTCTAATTGTCTAATATAGGACACTTTTCCAAAGGTTCTTATATGTCCTTTATCAGCTTTAACATCTCCACTTATTAAATTAAGTAGTGTAGTTTTTCCACTTCCATTTAGGCCTACTACACCTATTTTATCTTCCCTATATACTTTTAAATCCTTAATTTCAAGTATCTTTCTTAATCCAAAGTATTTTTCCACATTACTTATTTCCAACACCAACATAAAAAGCCCTCCTTTATGGAAAGGGCATATTTATCCCATGAAAAATAGGCATGAATATAGAAGTTATTCATTTGAGATAAATATAACCCTTTCCAGAACATTATTCCACAACAAACAAGCCTATTTATATAGGCTAAAAACTTTGAATTCATGTTCTTTTAGTAGAAAAGGGTTATATTCTCATGCTTACAAATCCGTCCTTTCTATACTTTTTTATATATTATCAAATTTTTATATTGATTTCAACTAATCATAATACTCTAAGCCTTAATCAAATATTTTTCTGCCTTTTCCTTGGCTACTTCATAAATATCCTTTGGATATCCAATGTATTTTAATATGGCTATGGCATTGCTGCTTACACAAGGACCAGGTCTTAATATATAATCAAAACTTATATCCTCATCATCTATAGTTTCCCTAAAATGATAGTTTTCATATTTTTCACTTACAAGGCTTGTAAGCTCTAAATCGTGGGTTGCTGCAATTACACAATTATCTTTTTCAATTAAATAGTCTAATACAACCTGGGCTGCACTTATTCTCTCAGCTGTATTTGTCCCCCTAAATATTTCATCAAGTATGCATAATATTGGTGAACCTCCATCTATAGAATCAATTACCCTCTTTAAGGCCTTAGCCTCTGCCATAAAGTAGCTATCCCCTTCTACTATGCTGTCTGTTGTACCTATGGAAGAAAATAGCCTGAAGTAGTTTGCAGTATACTTCTTTGCAAATACAAAATAAAGGGTCTGGGCAAAGAGGGAATTTATACCTATGGTCTTTAAGAAGGTAGACTTACCCGAAGCATTAGAACCTGTAATTAGTGCCCCCTTGTTATTTAACTCTACATTATAGGGGACAGGCTCCTCCAAAAGAGGATGATAAAGCTTTTCTGCATATAGGTAAAATCCCTTATCTTTCTTAAGTGTAGGTTCAGTATGGTATTTCAAACTAGACTTATATGAAGCAAGGGCAATGTAAGCATCAACTTGGCCAACCATCACGTATAGATTAAGCAAATCTTCCCTGTGTTTATTTAATAAATTTACAGTCTTATAAAATATCTTTGGCTCCCTTAAAACCAGCATGTTTAAGTAGTCTATAATTAGCTCAAGTTCTGATCTATAGGAATCATTATGCCTTAGCTTTATTATATTTTTCTTTAAAGCTCTTAAATTCTTCAGTACTTTATTCATTTCATCAAGGTCTGATTCTATTTCATTAATACCTACTTTTATAATAGATTCAGCACATAGTATTAAATCTCCAATATATTTAAAATTCTCTATTTCCAAATTTATAGCCCTTTTATTTTTGTTATAGAAAAAAAGGTTAATAGACACAATAAATATTATTGCAGTAAAGGCTAATCCCATATCGTAAAACAAAAGTCCTATTCCTACTAAGGGCAGGAAAGATAAAAATCTATAAATATTAAGGGGTCTGGTATCAACATCAATACCTTTTTCAAAATATGTAATTATATCTTCTCCTTTTTCCTTCCCCAATATAAAAAGGGGAAATTGTAACTTGTTTGAAAGGGCTTTGTTTTCCATTAATCTATTTATTATGTTGTTTCTTTTTTTAAGAAAATCCTCTTCAAAACTAGGGACTCTTAAAATATGGTAAAGGTATTGCATCCCAGGGAAAGACATGGTATGGTCAATTTTAGAAAATATAATATCCATGTCTAAATCAGACCAGGTTATATCATCTATAATAAAATCAAACTTTTCTTTACTTATTAAAAGATCATGTAGCTGCCTAATCTTTGAAAAATCCCTTTTAAAATTCCTCTCCTTGCCCCACTGTTCCTTTATTATCTCTTTTATCCTTTTGTCCTTAATTCGCCTTTTAATCCTCTGGTAATTAAAAATTGCTGCAAAACCTAAGACTGTAATTAAAAAATATACATAATGCTTTTGTATACCTAAGGCTACACCAACAATAACTGCAGCCACTGATACAAGTTCTACTAAAAATTCAATAAGCATCTCCAAATTATTGTCCATTTTTTCCTCCTCGCTACTCCTGATATTTGTTACTAATCTTTAGATTTTTTTCTAGAGAGTGACAAGCCAC
>JAAYFE010000170.1 GCA_012728365.1 Tissierellia bacterium | reverse complement strand
GTTTTTCATGTTTTTTATTTGCATATATACTAATACTATCATCTATCTTTATAAAGTTCTATAACTACTAAGCCTTTGCATATTAGGGATGAGAGGCTGGAACAGAAATGAGTTCAATGAAATACTTTAGTCAGAGACTTTTCATCTCTGACTTATTTAGCCCTTATAACCTCTACATCATATCCATCTGGATCAGTAACAAAATAGTATCTTGGTGGTTCACCTGGAAGTCCCATAAGCTCTGTAACCTTGTAACCCATTTCCTTATGCCTTTCCCTAGAAGCTTCTAAATCATCTACAGAAACTGCTATATGGCTAAATCCATTGCCTAGGTCATAGGGCTTTTCTGGATTGTAGTTGTAGGTTAACTCTAATTCATATTTTCCATCTTCGTCACTTAAGTAAACTAAGGTAAATTCATCCTCTGGAAAGTCCTTTCTTTCAGTTTCCTTGAGTCCTAAAGCCTCCTGATAGAATTTTAGACTCTTTTCCAAATCCATTACCCTTATACAGGTGTGAAGCATTTTGTATTTCATCTGTACCACTCCTTTGAATATTAGTCTATATATTTATATCCTAAACTAAGTGGATTTAATCTACATATATTATTACATTTTCTTGCTCAAATAGTATTTGCTCAATTCCATAGTAGCAATCATAACAAGTATCAAAACAGTTATAAAAATATTTAATTCTTCATTTTGCTTGACTATAGTAACAATCCAAGATATAGCAAGTATGAATATTGTAATGTTGTAGGTCACATAAGCTGCTTTATCTTTAATAATTATAAGCCTTTCATCCTTTTCCAATTGCTTTTCCTTCTCCTTCATTTCAGGATATCTTTTATGTTCGTAAAGATCATATAATGCTCGAATTACAAACCCAAAAATAAATGCAAAAATTACTCTCGAGCCATTCCTCTCATAGTTAAAGATTAAATCATATATAGTTGCACCTAAAAGGTAAGCAAATAAGCTATAGAAAAAGTACTTAATTTTTTGTTTCTTAAGCTTATCTTCCATCAACATTCCCCTCCTCATATATAAAAACATCTTCTATGCTCATCTGGAAAAAGCGTGCTATTTTAAACGCCAAAAGAATTGAAGGGTTATACCTTCCATTTTCCAATGAGCTAATGGTCTGTCTAGAAACTTCAAGTGCCTCTGCCAGCTCCTCCTGACTAATTCCCTTTGTTGCTCTAATCTCCTTTAATCTATTTTTCATGCCATTATATCACCTCGTTACGTAAAGTTTACTTTACATATAGTATAATCTATTTTATTCCTCTTTGTCAAGTACACTTTACATATTTTTAGAAGCAGCAGGGACGGGTCGAAAATGCTGAAAAAAAGGATACTACAACGTCTATGAGCTATTGGAGCAGGTAAAGCTTGACATGAAATCATCAGATACTGCATTGAAACTGAAAAAATAATGAAGCAGTAGGAACCGTCCCTACTGCTTTTGTCTTATATATTTGAATCCATGGTCTACAGTTATAGTACTGATGCTTCCGTTGTCCACCTTAAATCTATAGAAGTATGCTGGGTTATCAAATACCCAACATAGGGCTAGACGGATTACAGTATCGTGGGTAACTAAAAGTACATTTTTATCTATTTTACATATTTCCTCTAAAAACTCCCTTACTCTTTCATATACATCAAGCAAAGATTCTCCTTCAGGGATTTTGTAATTACTAATATCCTCTATCCAAGATTTAGTTTCTGCAGGATAAGTATTTGATATTTCTTCAAAGGTTTTACCTGTAAATATGCCAAAATTTATTTCTCTTATTCTAATATCCTCTTTGCCTTCTAATCCTAAAAGATTTAAAGTTTCAACAGTCCTCTTTAGTGGACTATAGTGTATTTCTTCATAATCATATTTTTTCAATAACTCCTTTGTCCTCATTATTTGTCTTATCCCTTTTTCTGTTAGAATAGTATCATCTCTACTATATACTTTTTTTACATTGTCCTCTGTTTCTCCATGTCTAATCATAATTATATCCACATCATCACTCCCCAAAAGGAAAGTAGAGAAATTGTATCTCCTATTTCAATAATAGCACCATATACATCTCCTGTTAATCCACCTATTTTTTTATAGGATATATGGCTAATATACTCTGCTATAATGAAATTAACTATAAGTGGTATTATATATTTTAAGTCCAATGATGCTATAGCTATTAAATAAATAATAGTGCTGATTATTATTAAATTTTTAGGGTTACTATTGTGAAATAGGTTGCCTAGACCGCTAGGTTTTGCAACCTTTTTATAGGATATTATAATACCTAGTACCAATCTACTATTTACAAAGGATAGAGTCATGGCTAAAGGTAGATTTTCAATGCTTATAATAAGTATAAGCTTAAATATT
>JAAYFE010000169.1 GCA_012728365.1 Tissierellia bacterium | reverse complement strand
CGGCAAAAACAATTGTCATTCCCAAATATACAAATATGGACAAGTATTTATATACTACAAGCTCCTTTCTATTAATAGGAAGGGAATTCATAATATATTTTGATTTGCCACTTATATCATAGGTAAAGGAACTCATAGACAGCAAAACTGTGTAAAGTACTATTATCACAAAGTAAAAGCTTTCAGGATGAAAGGATTCTGCAAGGATCATCAAAAATGGTATATAAAATAACATAAGCAATATTGTCTGTTTGCTGGATAAGATCAATAAAATATCTCTTTTAATTATTCCAATCATTTTTTACCCCCTAACACTATAGACCATAATATCTTCTAAATTGGCCTTTTCAATTAAGACCCTGTCCCCAAATGTCTTTCTTGTTTTTTCTATATTATCTGTTAAAGCTTCAAAGCCTACCTTAGTTTCCCTAATACCTATAAATTCCTTTCTTGTACTATCATTTAGTATGTCAAGGCCTCCCTTTACTATAGCATAGCTTTCCAGTACTTCATCCTTTGGTTTGGAAAAAACTATCTTCCCCTTATTTATAAAGGTAATATAGTCTGCAATCTTCTCTAGGTCTGTAGTTATATGAGTGGAAAAGAAGATGCTTTTTCCTTCGTCTTCAATAACACTGTATAGAATATCAAGTACCTCCCTCCTAAATACTGGATCCAGTCCTGATGTTGGCTCATCCATAATTATTAGGTCAGCATTGTGGGAGAGAGCAACAGCCAGAGAAAACTTCATCTTCATTCCCTTTGACAGGGTCTTAATCTTGGCCTTTGGATTTAGGTCAAAATCTCTTAGATATTTGTTGAACTTCTCATCATCCCAATCAGAATAAAAGGAAGCCACTATATTCCTCATAGCCCTAATGGATAAATCCTCATAATAGTAATTTTCATCATATACAAATCCAATCTTATTTTTAACTTCCTTCTCATATTTTTCATGATCCTTGCCAAATATCTTTACCTCTCCTCCATCCTTTTTCAAAAGATTCATTATAAGCTTAATGGTAGTACTTTTTCCTGCACCATTTGGTCCTATAAAGCCCATAATATAACCTGGCTCTAGCTTAAAGCTTATATTATCTAGGGTAAAATTTTTGAATTCCTTCCTTAAGTTATTGACTTCTAAAATGTAAGCCATCTTTAAACCTCCTCATATAAAATCTTTAACATTTCCAATATTTCATCAAATCCTATGCCTAAAGCCTTACTCTCTTCTACGATCCTGGATAGTTTTTCTTCAATTATATTCAGCTTTTTCTCCCTCATTATCTCCTTGTTCTGCCCTGCTACATAGGAGCCTTTTCCTTGTACCGTTTCAATAAATCCTTCCTTTTCTAATTCCTCATAAGCCCTCTTTGTAGTAATGACAGATATCTGCAAGTCCCTTGCCAAGCCCCTAATGGAAGGAAGCAGATCCCCTTCCTTCAGTTCTCCTTTTAAAATATGTGCCTTTATCTGCTTTGATATCTGTTCATATATGGGCTCATTTGAGGAGTTAGATACAATTATCTTCATATAAATCCTCCTATTACCTTATCATACTTTAATTTAGTGTATATAGTGCTATTACTGTATATGCTGTTTATATTCATTATATACACATATACAGGCTACATGTCAATATATTTTTAAAATTTTTGTTGCACAATTTTTAAAATTCTCTCTTCATATATATTCTTTTAGAAATCTGCAATGATATATAGTAAAGTACCAGTACTATTCCCAATAGATATAAATTTATTTTATCTAAATCCAGGTTCATCAATCTATCCAGTAGCCCCCTCTTATGTAGGGCAGCCATTCCCCTTCCAACCATTGTTGGTCCTACCATTACAAATATCCACAATATTGCATTAAAGCTTCTTAAGCCTTCCCCAAGTTTAAAATATATGGGATAATATATTGCATAGAATAGTAAAACTATATTTAATGCAGCAACAATACTTTGTAAGCTCACACTTCCTCCACCATCTACGGCATTTAATCTTATCAATACTCTTGTAAATAATATGGTTACTAAACCGTACATTAATGTGTAAAATATGAGTATTATATATTTGCTTCTTACAATATTTCTTCTGTCAAGTGGTAAGCTATTTAAAATTATTTCGCTTTTGTTTTTATCATCATATCCATTAGTAAATATGACTGTAGCAAAGGTCAGAACTACTATGCTTACTGCATATAAAAGATTTGATACCAGTGGTTCATTAAAGTGTACACCCATTGCTGAAATGAAGAGGGCATAGATTATAACAAATAAATTTATTTTAAATGAGAGTTTAAAATCTTTCTTTATTAAGCTAATCATAATATCCACCCCTATAAATCCCTATTTTTATATAGCACTACAGATAGTATTAAAGATAGAATATAAAGTACCAAGGCTGCTACCATTACATGCTCCAATTTTATAAAACTTAAATACTTTAATATACCTTTATCTCCTGCAAAAGCTGCATTGCCAAAGAGTGTAAAGGATGTTAGAAATACTATAAAATGGATTATCTGTGCTATCCTTGCTTCAAATCTGAAGTATGCTGGAAAAACTATTGCAGTTGAAATCATTACTGTGGGAATTCCAATTATAATACTTCTTAAATTGAAATAATCCACATTTGCTATATTTAAAATATTAATTATCCACAAATAAATCCCAGCAAACACAATTGTAACAGCAAAATAAACAAAGACTGACAAATATTTGTATATTACTATTTTCCCCCTCTTAATAGGAAGGGAATTTATAATGTATCTTGATTTACCAGTTATATCGAAGGAAAAGGACATTAAGGACATCATATAGGTATAAAGTACAATTATCATTAAATATAATTGTTCAGATGCAGATGAGCCAAACATATACAATAAAAAGGGTACATACAAGACCATAAATAGTATCATCTGCCTGCTGGAGAACATTAATGAAATATCCCTTATAATTATTCCAAGCATTTTTTTACCTCCTTATACCATAGACCATAATATCTTCCAAATTAATCCTTCCAATTAAGGCCTTATCCCAAAGTGTACTTCTTAAGGACTTAAAGCCAATTTTAATTTCCCTAATGCCTATAGATCCTTTTATTGTATCGCCCTTTAAGATGTCCAGACCTGCCTTTACCATGGCATAGTTTCCTAATGCTTCATCTTCTGGTTTGGAAAAGACTATTTTACTTTATTTTTTGTCTTTAGTGTATATGGTGTTATTGCTGTATATACTGTCTATGTACAGTATATACATAAACAAGCATATATGTCAATAGATTTTTGAATTTTTGTTTGACAATTTTTTATAGCCTTAATATAATTCCAGTATAATGGGGGTGAAATAATTGAAACTATCAATTAAGGACATGATATTGGCATCCTTATTTACAGCCCTAACTGCCATAGGTGCCTTTTTAAGCATACCCCTTGGCCATGTCCCCATAACCCTGCAGAGCCTATTTACCCTCCTATCTGGCCTGCTGCTGGGGCCTAAGTTAGGAGCCATATCCCAAGGACTATATGTTCTTTTAGGCCTCTTGGGAGTTAGGATTTTTGCTAATTTTGATGGAGGCATTCAATATATATTTAAGCCAAGCTTTGGATTCTTAATTGGATTTATATTTGCCTCCTTTATGGTGGGAAAGCTTGTTTATAAAAAGCCCTCCTTAGGCTTTAGGGGCTTTTTCATAGCCAGCCTTGTAGGCAGCCTTGTCATATACCTATTTGGAATACCCTATATGTATTTGATCCTAAATTATGTTTCTGATATAGAAGTAGGACTTTTAACAGCCTTAAAAACTGGCTGCCTAATATTCCTTCCTGGGGATCTATTAAAGACGGTGGTGGCTTCCTTTGTAGGCAAGCATCTTGCAAATATATTGTGGTATAATAGGCGTTAAGGAGGGATAGTATGATTGTTGTCACTGGTAATCAAATGAAGGCCATAGACAATTATTGTATAGAAAGGCTTGGCATTCCCGGTATTGTGCTGATGGAAAATGCAGCTCTGAAGGTTATCAAAAATATAGATTTAGACAAGTTTAAATCTTTTACAATTGTATGTGGGGTTGGAAACAACGGAGGAGATGGCTTAGCCGTTGGAAGGCATTTAATTGTAGAGGGTAAGACTGTAAATATTTTTGTCATTGGAAGGCTAAATAAGGGCAGTAGAGATTTTAATATTAATTACAATATACTTAAAAATATGAAGGTTAGGATAAAACAAATTGAAAAGGAAGATGATTTAGAAGAGCTAATTAATTCCATTAAAAATTCAGATATGACCATAGATGCCATATTTGGAACAGGCCTTACAAGGGATGTAGGAGGCTTGTATAGGCATGTGATTTCAATTATAAATGAACATAGCAAGTATATACTGTCTGTAGACATACCATCTGGTATAGACTCTGACACTGGTAAAGAGTTGGGTATCTCTGTTAAGGCAAATAAAGTTGTAAGCTTTCAACTGATGAAAAAGGGGCTGGTGGATTTTGACAATGTAGTCCTTGAACCTATTGGCATGCCCAGAATGGCTATAGAAGAGGTATTAAAACGGTCAATTGTCTAAATATCCTTCCATCCCCCTTATAGACACTTCCCCTGAAAAGATGGCTTCTATTTTGCCATCTTTGTACTTGACTACTAACTGGCCCTCATTGTCTATATCCAGAACCTTACCTACCTTTTCCTCACTAGCCCTTATAATTTTTACTTCTCTGCCTGTTAATATGGAGTTTTCTCTGGATATCTTTATGGCTTCACTAATATCTCCCCTTTCCTTAAAGGGAATATATAGTTTTTCAAAATTATTTAATACATGGGCTAAAAGCCTAATCCTATCTATTTTCTGCCCCTTTACAAGTTTTAAGGAGGTGGCCTTGTTTTTAAGTTCTTCAGTGAAATCTTTTTTATCCAAATTTACATTTATGCCTATACCTACTATGACATAGTAGGTATTTTTATTTTTAAATATCATCTCCGTTAATATGCCACATACCTTTTTCCCATCTATTACAATATCATTAGGCCACTTTATATGGGACTTGATGCCCATACCCCTTAGTGCCTTATATACTGCTGCTGCCCCTATTAGGGTTATTTTAGGCAGCCTTTCAACCTCAAGGCCAGGCTTAAGGACAAGACTAAACCATAGCCCCTTTCCCTTGGGAGAAGTCCAGTTTCTGCCCAGCCTGCCCTTGCCCATGGTCTGCTCCTCTGCAATTACTACAGTCCCTTCATCTACAGACTCTGCAACTTCCTTTGCCCTGGTGTTAGTTGATGATATGCTTTCATGGTATTCAATACTTCTTCCTATGAAATTAGTTGTTAAATAGGACTTTAAATCTATTTTTTTCATACCCTCATTACCATCCTTTGTTTTATTAGTTTTTAGAACCTTATGACAAAGAATTCATAAAATTATTATATCAGATTTTATTTTATTTAAGACAAGTACAATATATAAAGGGTATAATATTAATATAATTGGCAGTGTACAGTAGACAAATTTAATTTGCACTAAATAAGACACCAGAACCGTCCCCCTGTCTTGTTAAAGAACCCTCCCTTGTCTTGTCTATTGATTATATTGGAGGTGAGTACTATTAAAAGATGGTTTAAAACTACCTTATTTTTACTGGTAGTCCTGATACTTTTTACCTTTCCATTAAAGGCTAGGGCAGAAGAAGATTTAATTATAACTAGGTGGTTGGTTGATGCTGAAATATTGAAAAATGGAGATTTACAAGTAGTTGAAGATATTAGCTTTAGGTTCAACAGGCATTTTAATGGAGTATTTAGAGAAATTCTACTGCATGAAACTGATGGAGTAGAGAATGTAAAAGTAGTAGAACTTATTAGGGGTAATGAAAAAGAGTATATTCAAGTGGACAAGGCGGAAAAAGGGGACAGGGATGTTTTTCTAGTAATTGATAAGGGTGAGTTTATATATATTCAAATTTTCTCTCCTGCTAAAGATGAAGAAAAAACCTTCCGCTTAAAATATATAGTTAAAAATGTAGCTGTAAAATACAAAGACACTGCTGAACTATACTATAAATTTTTAGGGGAGGAAAATGAAACCCAAATTAATTACTTCAGTGCAAATATTAAGCTTCCTGGAAATATAACTGAAAATACTAAGATATTTGCCCATGGCTCTGTTGAAGGAAGCATACATTTTTCAGGTGACAATGCTGTAAAGGCTGAAGCTGAACATATCCCCAAAAATACCTTTGTGGAAGTAAGGATCCTATTCCCCACAGAATATATTCCTGCCTCATCTAATATAGTAGATAAAGATGCCTATGATGAAATAATAGAAGAAGAGACAGCCTATATTGAAGAAATTAGGGAAAGGGAAGCCAAAAAAGCAGCAAGGAAGGAAGCCTTTAACAATATATCCCTTATGTCTTCTGGAATTTTGGCTTTAATATTCTTCCTAGTTTTCAATAAATTTAGAAGAAGGCCCGATATATTTGAAAGGCTTGACAATAAAATTTACCCCGATGATAATTCACCAGCAATAGTATCCTATGTGTTAAATAGCTACCATCATCCAACTGCCTTTGTAGCCACCATACTGGATCTGGCTAGAAGAAGTTTTATTAGGATTGAGGATTTAGGTAAAGGTAAAAAAAGTCACCATTTTAAACTAATAAGGGAAAAGGAAGCAACAAACGAGCTTTTAGACCATGAAAGGTATCTTTTAACATGGTTATTTGATGAAATGGGAGATGGAAGAACAATAAGTAGTACAGAAATAGAATTCTATAGGAAAATGCAGGGAATGAAATTTTACAAGGGCCATACTGAATGGACTAAATTAGTAAGTAAAGAAGCAAAGGAAATGGGATATTATGATAATAGTACTAAAAAAATATCAGTACTTTTATTAATAATATCAACCCTATTTTTTGCCCTTTCCATAATATCTATGGTATTTGAAGCCTTTTACGGAATTCTACTATTAGCCTTAGCTACCATAATTTTTATATATGCCTTGGTATTAATAACTAGAAAATCTGATTATGGTTATATACAGGTGAAAAAGTGGAAGGACTTCAAAAGAGATTTGGAAAAAAGGAGCAAATCCTTAAATATAGACGATTTATGGTTATCACTGGATAAAGCCCTCATATATGGCTTAGCCTTAGGGATACCCTTTACTTCCTTGAAAAGATTTAAAAAGTTTTATCCTCAAAGCCATTCCCCAAGCTACTGGCCCTATTGGTTCTTCTTAACTAACTCAAGGGGAGAAAATGCCTTTGGAAGTAGTATAAATAAATCCTTTAATAATACTTCTTCCTCCCTTGGAGGGGGAGGTGGATTTTCTGCTGGTGGCGGAGGAGGCGCTGGTGGTGGCGGTGCTGGAGGATTTTAAAAGGGTCTTTTTAGACCCTTTTGTTTCTTCTGTTTCTGACAAAATTCTATTTATTTCCCGGGAAAATTTAACGTAATACAAAGCCTTCAAACATTTCCTCTACCAATTGTCTAGTCTGTTCTTCATAGGGTATATAATAGTTTTGAGGCCCTATGTCTCTACCTTCACCTGGTACTGTAGCCATCTTTATATTTTCAAAATCTATATCCTTTAATTTGGGCAATGCCTTTAAGGCTGCAGTTATTGGAATATTTGTATCTACATAGTTAAAGTAGGTTTGTACCATTTTAGGTATCTTGGTTAT
>JAAYFE010000021.1 GCA_012728365.1 Tissierellia bacterium | reverse complement strand
CTTTTTTAGCTATTAACTGTATAATATTATTCATAGAGAATTTCCTCCTTTAATGTGTTTTAGTCGATTACATTATATCAAATGGAGGATTATTCTCTATATTTTTTTGTTTTTTGTCCAACAATTATTTTACACTAACTGAAAATAGGGAGAAAATGAAAATGTTTGGGAAATGGGAAAATTATAGGAAAAAGAAGGAATTTGGGGATTTATATAGAAGTAATTATATAGTAATAAAGTCCTGTTTATGTAAAGATGATATAAATTTAACTTGTGCTGTTATTAACTAATTAAAAAATTATTCTAAAGAGAATTTTCAGGAAATTCATGACAATACAAAAAAGATATAAGCATTAATAAGATTTTATACTGAACTACTCTAAATCATTATCATTGTATCATGGGTAATGACTTATTGATTTTAATCGATAATATTAATTTTCATATTGGAGGTCATATTGAAGTGAAGGAAACCATAACTTTTCAATCTATTTATGAAAGGGATGAAATAGTATTACCAATTCATTATAATCATTTAATCCAATCTATGATTTATAATCAGCTGGACGATGAGGTAGCAGAATTTTTACACGAAGAGGGGTTTCGAAAGGAGAAAAGAAATTATAAGCTGTTTACTTTTTCAAGATTATTAGGAAATTACCATTTGGATAGAAAGGATGGGCTGTTAAAATTCAATGGACCAGTTAAACTTACTATTTCTTCTCCCTATAATGAATTTTCCAGTTCAATTGGTAATAGCATTCTGTTTTCTAGGTATATTAGGATTGGGAACAACAAGCTTGAAGCAAAAGAGCTATCGGTGGAAATGGAAATTGTGGAAAGTGAGGAGATAATGGTTGAGGCTATCTCTCCTATTACCACATATAGTACTTTGATAAGATCTGATGGGAAAAAGTTTACATATTATTTCAATCCAAAAGAAAAGGAATTCTCACAAATTGTAAGCAATAATTTAAAAAACAAATATGAAGCCTTTTATTTAAAAGATGCCCCTGAGGAAAATGTAATAATTGAACCTATAGGAGATAGTAGACTATCTATTATTAAATACAAAGACTTTATTATAAAAGGATATATGGGAAGATTCAAGATGTCAGGGCCTATTCCACTATTGCAAATGGGGGTGGAAAGCGGTGTAGGTGGGAAGAACAGCCAGGGATGTGGAGCAATTAGATTAATCAAGTAAGGAGGTGAGATTATGTTAGCTGAATCTATTATTAGGGTAGGTGAACCAATAAGGGATTCTAGGCTAAGCAATAAAGAAAGGTTAATATTGTTAACAGACTGTGATAATCAAATGTTTAAAAATTTTTTCCAGCATGTGTTCTTTATAGAATTAGATGGAGATTCTGTTGAATATCACTTTTTAAAAGTAGGAGTAGGTAATGGCGATAATAGTTTTCAAGTAGACAAATATAGAAACTATGCATATCCCATTATTGCCACTAAAGGAGGAAGTCCAACCCTTCCCCAAGGAAACTATCCAATCCCTTGTTATATTGTTTATAACAGTGACATAAAAAAGATGAAGGATGCAGAATATAT
The DNA here is from genome assembly GCA_012728365.1 of Tissierellia bacterium. Classification (GTDB taxonomy): domain Bacteria; phylum Bacillota; class Clostridia; order Tissierellales; family Tepidimicrobiaceae; genus JAAYFE01. The sequence continues at coordinate 8,822 of JAAYFE010000021.1, read as the reverse complement.
TGCAGAAAAATTTGTATTGCCCAGATTGGAAAGAACAATCTCTTATAAGGATTATCAAAAGGAAAAATTAGAGGATATATCCTATAAAGTAGCATATGATTTAAAGGATCATTATGATGAATTCATAGATGAAAAGGATCAGAATGGGATTTTGTATATATACGACTATTCACTACCTGAATTTAGGAATGATAAAGAAAGGCTCCATGAAAAAACAGGGTTTTTCTGGCTAACCTCTAGTAAATTGAAAAAGGGAGAAGAGTTGCATTTAGATAGTGAAAAGTGCATAAAAAATATAATCGAGGCTAAAATTACTGAGGCGAAAACTTTAGGGCATAAAAACAAAGCCATATCAACTTTTAGTAACAAATTAGAGGATGAGGTAGTATCCATATACAACAAATACTGGCCTTGGCTATCTCACACTTGGGAAGCACCCCGTTCTATATACTGGAGTAAAAAGGATTTTACAAAAGGCATTAAAGTGGACCGATCAAGCTATGAAGCTTATTTATATGGGACCCAGTTTCTCAATAAAATCACTCTTCCTATATCTAACATTATTCTAAAAGAGATGTTCTCGCCGAGCATGAATGTAGAAGCTAAAAGAAATGTGAAAGCTTCAAAATTTGACACAATATATGGTGTGCCCATTGTGTTACCTTTGGTAAAAGATAATCCCGAACAGAGATTACAAAAATATAGATACATTTTGGAGACTAAAAAGGAAAAATCACAAACGGATTTGCATTTAGAGCTTATTGCGGGCATTGACAGGGTTTTGCCTGAAATTGATGACGAATACCGCTTAACATTATTGTATTATTCTGGAGAAATATCCAAAGGTAATATTCATATAAGAAGTATAATTGAAGATGTGGTACCTTCCGTAGCTAAGGGGCTCGAGAAAATTATAAAGGATATAAGTAGAAGGGAAATTAGTAAAATAGCCAAACTGTTTAGAAGGGAGGATATGAGAAATTTTTATCCTCTAGAGAGCTTACCGGCTATGCTGGGCAATGCTTATGGACCTGGGTATGTATGGAGCAGTTTGGAAACTGTTTTTTCTAGACAGCCTATATATTTAGATAGACTACACCATTCCACTGCCAGAAAACTAAATGAATTAGCTAATAAAGAGGAATATCATAGCATGATAAACGAGTTAATATTCTACTATGGCTTTATAATTTTTTACAACAGGTACAATAATGAGATATTACAAATTGGAAAGGAAGTGAATTATATGGCGGACTGGGAGGGACTTTTAAAAAAATATAAAGCTGGAGAAATTAAAGCAGAAAATTTACAAAACGTAGAAGAGTTAGGCTTTGTTACAGGATTAGTCATTAGGCAATTTTCTAATTCATATTACCATAGTGCTGAAAATGATTTTGTAAAGCATAGGGTTATGAAATTTGGTAGTAAATTAAATCCAGAAATGATATGGAAAAATGGTTTGTTACAATGTGAAGAACTTGCAATTCAAAGGGACATGGGATTGGCAGAAAATTTTAGACCCAATCTATCTCAAGTGCTATTGGCTACATTGGAAGCGGATAGAAAAGATTTGCTAAACAAGTATAGGGATAAATATATGACAGCATTTTGGTCTGGTTATTTAATGTATAAAAAATAGGAGGGGTATAAAAATGGCTGTTAATAATGGTGAGCTATTATTTATAAAGTCGGTAAAGGACGGTATACCAAATAGGGATCCTCTACAGGATAGCGATGTGAGAAGAATATTTCCAGAAGAGGATGGAAGAATTTCTTTAACTGATGTTAGTATTAAAAGGGATTGTAGGGATTATGTAGCAAGTGCTGAACCAGACGGAGGAGAAGGAAAGAAGAATTATATATACATCCAAGAGGTATTTGATAATAAGGGGAAGCTATTGGGTAGAGGTAGCCTGGCAAAATTGATTGCCAAAAATGTAGAAAAAGAAGACATAGCTAAAAAAGATATGAAATCCATATTGATAGACCATTGTTTTGATGTACGAACCTTTGGCGTAGTTTATTCTGTTACACCTAAGTTTAATTTAACTGGTCCTGTGCAATTTGGATGGGCTCATTCTATGCATCCAGTGGATAGTCAATATGTACAAGGGACTGTGGTGATACCAAGCCAGGATTTAAAAGAAAGTGGAGAGGGTAAAAGCCAGGGAACAATATGGACTAGCTATATAGTACCCTTTGCAGTATTCTGCATGCCCGGTGTAATCAATGCCAAAAATGCTGAACATACAAATATGACAGTGGAGGATCAAGAATTATTACTTAAAAGCCTATGGCAAGGAACACTACATAGGCAAGCCCGTGGAAGAGGACAACAGCAACCATTGTTTTTAATCCATATAGAATACAATGATCCCTTTTATCGTATAGGTTATATTGAAGAGCTAGTAAGTCTTGAACCAGGAGAGGAGGTATGGAGGGGTAGCGGAAAGAAACCTTCTTCTGTAAAAGAGATTAAGTTGAATGTAAAGGAATTATTAGATGTTATTGAAAAAAATAAAGATAAAGTAGCAAATTGTAGAATATGGGCTAATCCTCAATTGAATATCATTGGAGATATAGAAAAATATAAGCAGGAATTGTGGTAGGTGAAATGTATATGAATGCTGTAATTTTTGATATTAAAGGTACAATTGCACATTTTAGGAGACCTGATACTACAGTAACCCATTTAACCTATCCCTTTATAACGCCTCTTGCAGCTAAAGGGGTGGTGGGAGCAATTTTAGGAATTACCGATTTTACTACTAAGGATAAAGTTGGAATACAGATATTAAAGCCAGTTAGAACCTCTGTGCAGCAATTGTCACTACTTGGAGAAAAAAGTACATTTAATAGGCCAACTACCATAGAATTTTTAGTAAATCCAGCCTATCGTATATATTATGTAGGGGAAGAATATGTAGAAGAATTGTACAATAAATTAAAAAACAATGCTTCCGTTTATCCAACTTATTTAGGAGTAGCCTATGCATTGACTTTTCCAAAACTTAAGGGTTACTTCAAAAATGTAGAGATAGTTTACAATGAATGCTATGTAGAAACTCCTTCTGTAGTGCCTACTCCTGCAATAAAAGAATTAATATTTGAGGAAAATAACCACTATAATAGGGCAGGAGGCTTTATGAAGAACTATTTAGGAGAAAGACAATTTGAAAAATCAGTATCTTATATTTATGAAAAGAATATGAAAAATATAAAGTTTTTCTATCAGCCTAATAATGAAGAATGTGTAGTTGCAAATATAGAAGGGGAGTTTATATGCTTAGTATAAAGAGTTTCAAGGAATCTAAAGCAAGACCTGATTCCCTTTTGGTAGATCACCTTAAAGAGGTAAAAATATCTATTGAATATTATTTAAAGGATTTTAATACAGAATTAGCAAGATTGGTAGGCTTAGCAGGCATATGTCATGATGTTGGTAAAAACAATATTGATTGGCAAAGTTATATTGATAGCAAAGATAAGACTAGGGGCCCCAACCATTCTGATTTTGGGGCCTTTGTTTTCTCTTATCTGGGCTTCCATTTATTAGACAGCCTAAATTTATGGGAAAAATATCAGGTTCAATGGTTATGGCTTATTAGAGATATAGCGGATCACCACAGCAATTTAAAAAACTTATCCAATGATCATTGGATTAAAGTCTACTATTGGGATAAGTACGATCTAATAGGGATGGAGAAATTTATACATGAATTATATGAGGAATTGAGAGATACTCCTATTAATAGCCATATGTTAGATAACTGGTTGGATGAAGTAGAAGAATATGTGGAAGATGCTAGAGAAGTGTTGTATATAGAAAAAGAAGATTTAGGATTGCTGGAGCTGGTAACTGAGCTACAGAAATGGAGATTATTGACCACAAGTTTAATAATGGGAGATCGATTTAATGTAGAGGAAGTAAAAGAAAATTGGATTAGTAAGCAAGACAACTATGCTTATAGGAGGAATATAGAAAATTTTTGTTCGGAAAATCAAGGCCATCCCTTATCAGTAATTCGAATGAGGGCACAAGAATATGTATTGGATGAATTGAAAAGGAATCCCAATGGAAGGTTTTATACCCTATGTATGCCTACTGGATATGGGAAAACTATAACGGCTCTAAAAATGTCAAGTTGGTTTATTGAAAAACAGGATTATAGAAAAATTGTATATGTGGCTCCATACTTATCTATATTGGAACAGACTAGTGACATAATTGAGAAGTCAATGGGGGAAAAGCCGTTAGAACATCATTCTTTAGCAATACTAGATGAAAGTGAAGAACAAAGAGCTGAAGAAAATCAATTATGGATGGAATCTTGGGCACATTCTATCGTATGTACAAGTTTCAATCAATTTTGTAAGGCTGTATTCCCTAGGAGGGCACAAGATACTTTAAGAAGAACATTTTTGAAGGATTGTGTTGTAATAATTGATGAACCTCAAATATTTAATCCTAACATGTGGAATTTGTTTTTATGTGGCTTAGAAGGGCTATCAAATTTATTAAACCTAAAAGTGATATTTGTATCAGCTACAATGCCTCCTTTTGACTATGGTTTAAGTGAAAGTCCAATTGAACTTAGAGTAGGCCCTATATATAAGAAGGAGCGCTATAAGCTGTATGTAGAAAAAGAGATAAAAGATGAGGTATCATTAGCTAATCTACTAGTGAATAATAAGGTTAATTCTCAGGCTGCAATAGTTAATACCATAGAGGATGCTTATAGAGTATATAAAGAGATGAAAATGGATGATGTATATCTGTTACATGGTTTAATGGTTCCTATCCATAAGAAATTCATAATAGAAAAAATAAAAGATGATTTAAAGAATAAAAGATATCCCTTGTATTTAATTTCTACACAGGTAATAGAAGCAGGGGTAGATGTAAGCTTTGAAAACATTTTTAGGGTACTAGCCATATTGCCTTCAATAGTCCAGGCAGCAGGTAGGGTAAATAGACATGGAGAAGGGGAAGGGAGGATTTGGGTCTTTCCCTTTTATCGTCAATTTGAAAGGGACACTAGAAGATATGTATACCCAAAGGAGTTAATTGAAATAACCGATAAATTACTAGAGCAGAAGCAGGTCTTTGGGGAAAATGAATTGAATGATTTAATTAGAGAATACTACAGAATAATGTTTAAACAAAATACCTATGAAGGTTCTTTATATTATTTAGACAAAGCATATATTGGCAGGTGGGAGGAGCTATCAAACTTTAAACCTTTCACTGATGATTATTTGAGGCTTCCCATTTTTGTCCCTTGGGATACAAAAGAAGAAAAATACCTAGATAAGAGATTTCTGTTTTTAAAAAGTAAATTTGGAATAAGGAATAGCATTGAAATATATGAAAAATATTCGGATTATGATTACATGTCAAAATTATCCTTCCAAGATAGAAAACAATTCATGATTCTATTTTATCATTTCGTATTAAATTTACCGGTAAAGCATGCATTAAAGGTTGCTGGTAAAGATGATTATCTAGACTCGAAAATACCAATTCTATTAGATAGTTATGCCTATGATGAGAAAATTGGTTTGAAGGCACCTTTTGAAGAATTTGACAATATTCTTGTATAAAGGATTAGGGGTGAGACTATGCTTGATAAACTAGCTATTACTGGCACAGACGTATGGTATTATTTTGTATGCAAAAGAAGAGCTTGGCTCAGTATTAGAAAGGTTTTTCCTGATGAAGAAGATGAAAACATGGAAATAGGAAGGTTCATCCATGAGTATAGGTATGGGAGAAACAAAAAAGAAATTGGAATTGATTTCATCAAACTTGACAGTATAAAGAGGGAAGATGGGTCTTGGGTTGTGATGGAAGTAAAAAAATCAACAAAGTATTTTTATAGTTCTTACTACCAGTTGCTTTATTACTTATATATATTAGAGGAAAAGGGGATTAGAGCAAAGGGAGAATTACTATTTCCAGAAGAGAGAAGAAGGGAAATTGTGGAGTTGACAGAAGACAACAAAATAAAGTTAGAAGAAACAATAAGGGGGATAGAAAAATTAGCATATGAGCCCATACCTTTATACTCAAAGAAAATAGCAGCTTGTAAAAATTGTGCTTATGATGAGTATTGTTGGTCGGAGGTTTAAAAGATGAAGAAAACATTATATATATTGCAAGATGGGCAACTGCATAGGAAGGATAACAGTTTATATTTTGAATCTGAAAAAGGTAGAAAGTTTATTCCAGTAGAAGGTACTAACGATATATTTATATTTGGGAATGTAAGAATGTCCAAAAGGTTCTTAGATTTTTGTACTCAAAAAAGAATCCCAGTCCATTATTTTGACATTAGCGGGGATTATATTGGAACATATTATCCTAGAGAATTTTACAATTCGGGACATATAATAATTAAGCAGGTGAAGTTTTATTTGAATAAGGAAAAAAGATTAGTATTAGCTAAAACTATTGCTAATGGATATTTGGAGCAATGCTCAAAGATAATTAAATATTATATTAATAGGTTGCAGGATACAAATCAAGAGAAGTTAAAAGAAACTTGTTATAAATTAGGAAGGGCAAAAGCTAGTCTTGATAAAGCAAACATCGATGAAATGATGTCAATTGTCGAGAATGTGGAAAAGGCTTATTATAATAGTTTTAATTTTATATTCAACAACCCTGACTTTATAGATGGTGGTAATAAAAATTGTATTGAGAATATGAGGAAAAAGATTCTTATAAAAATGGGGGAATCTATGGGACTAGCCATAGTATTAAGTGAAATATATAAGACCCATTTGGATCCGCGAATAGGGTATTTTCATAATGCTGATATAGAAACTTTTCCATTATGTTTAGACATACTATATATATTTAAACCAATAATGATTCATAGGCTTATATTTACACTGGTAAATAAATCAATGGTTTCAAAGAATGATTTTAAAAGATATAAAGATAGTATTGTTTTAACCATGGAAGGGAAAGCAAAATTTATAACTGAATTAGATAAGAGGATGAGAACCACAGTAAAGCACCGGTATATAGGCAGGCATGTTTCATATAGAAGAATTATAAGATTGGAGTTGTATAAGATTCAAAAACACATAATAGAGGGAAAAGATTATGTGCCCTACCAAACCTTGTGGTAGGATAGGATGGTAAAGGTTGGTGATTTTACGTTTGTAATTTTAGTTTATGATTTTAATGTAAAGAGGGTAGCGAAGGCTTTAAAAATTACAAGAAAGTATCTGAACTGGGTACAAAACTCTGTTTTCGAAGGGGAAATATCCCGTGCAAACCTAACTAAACTTAAGCTGGAATTGAATAGCATAATGAACCCAGAAGAGGATTCTGTAATCATTTATACTTTTAGAAGTTTAAGATATTCAGAAAGAATAGAAATGGGATTAAAAAAAGGTGGAGATGAGTTTATTATATAATTTGTTTGGAGAGAGGCAATATGATGAATAATAAGATCTATATATTTTCCCACGGAGATTTGAAAATTCAAGATGGTACTTTATACTTAGAAAATGAGGATGGTATAGAGGAAATAACAATTAATGGAATAGAAGAAATATACATATTAGGAGAGGTTAAGATTAATAAAGAATTTTTGAATACAGTATTAGATAGGAAAATAATAATACATTTTTTCAATTACTATGGTTATTATTCAGGTTCATTTTTTCCGAAGGAACACAGCTGTAATTCCCAATTACTTATTAAACAAACAGAATATTATTTGAATCATTATAAAAGGCTTAAAATTGCAAGATTATTTGTAGAGGGAGCAATACATAATATTTTACAGGTGGTTAAATATTATAAAAATAGGGGTAGAGAGCTAGAGAGGATTGAAGAATCAATAATATCCTTAGCAAATCTTATTGGAGAATGTAGTGCTATAGATGAACTTATGGCCATAGAAGGTAATGTGCGAAACTATTATTATCAAGGTTTTGATAAAATATTGGACAATCCAGATTTCGTATTTGAACAAAGAAGTAAGAGACCTCCAAAAAATTTTCTTAACACTTTAATCAGTTTCGGTAATTCTATGCTTTATACTGATGTTTTGAGCCAGATATACTACACAGGTTTGGAACCAAGGATTGGTTTCCTTCATACTTCTAATTTTAGAAGATTTTCTCTAAACTTAGACATTGCAGAGATATTTAAACCAATAATAGTTGATAGAGTAATATTTACAGTTGTTAATAGGAACATAATTACGTCAGATGATTTTGAATATATGTCAGAGGGAATAATGCTGAAAGAAAAAGGTAGGAAAGTATTTGTTGATTACTACGAGGAAAAAATGAATTCCATTATAAACCTCAGAGAAACAGGAACCAGTATATCCTATAGAAATCTAATTCGACTAGAAGCTGAGAATTTGGAGAATTATTTTTTATACGGAACTGAATATAAGCCCTTTAAAGCCAAGTGGTAATGCCAAATATTTTTTATATTGTTATATAATTAAAACTGTCGTCGACCCCCAGTAGTGCAAAAAACCCCGGGGAGCGACGACATTTTTATTTTTTCATAAAATGTAGTAGTATCAATGGGTATAAGAAAAAGGGAGGCTTATTTTTGATATTTTGCTATAGAAAACCTAAATTTGACAAAGGATAAAAAATGTAGTAATATCAATGTATATAACGGGATTCTAGACTACCTATGAGGAATTGAAACTCTTTTAAGGTAAGCACTACTTACTTTCCCTTAGTCCTATACTGATAAGTTAAAGCTGCTTGCCCTAATTCTTCTAAAGTTACAATGTCCTCAAAATCATCTAAAGTCTTTTTAGGATGGACTACTATAT
>JAAYFE010000020.1 GCA_012728365.1 Tissierellia bacterium | reverse complement strand
TATAAGTCACTAAGACAAAAGCTAGGCAAAGCTAAAAAGCTAAAGAAAATTAAACAAATAGGTAATAAAGAGCAAAGATGGATGAAAGACCAAGACCATAAAATAAGTAGACAGATAGTTAATTTTGCAGTAAAAAACAATATTTCTGTAATTCGGTTAGAAAATTTAATAAATATCAGAAACACGACAAGAACGAGTCGTAAAAACGAAAAGAATTTGCATACTTGCCTACCAGAAATGGACTGGCATTTAATCACCAGAGAATCCCCTGACTTTAGTCATGGGGAGTGTCAATTTCTTCTTTTTTGAAGATGCCACCAAAAACTTTTTTGGCTGCTTGACCAAAGCGTTTAATTTGTGGAAAACCTAATATAAAGGATAGAAAAATTCCTGTACCAACTAAAGCAATAACCAATATATAATCCCAAAGAATCCCATTAACTAATGAGACAAGGTTTTCAATAAAGTTCATTATATATCACCCCTTGGGTTTTAGTTTGTGTAGATTTTTGTCGATTTATGTAACTATTATATTATTTTCTTCAATATCTGTCTACTCTCAATATTCACTATATTTTCTCTTGTTTCTATATTGAGAAAAGAAAAAAGCAGCCTTTTGGCTACTTTAGTCTAGGGCATTTAGAAGATCTTCTATCATTATGTTTGTTCCTTCTAAACCACCGGAGGCTACATACCATACTTGGGAGGTTAAATATACTATTTTACCATTTTTGTAGGCATCAGTTTCCTTTATCAAGTCATTGTTAAATATTTCTTCTGCAGTTATATTTCCTCCAACTGTTGCTGCCCTATCTATTACAAAAATGTAATCAGGGTTTTTTTCCAATATATATTCAAAGCTTATGCTGTTACCATGATTAGCTACCTCCAGATCTGGATCTGCTGCTTCAAAACCAAATTCCTCATGGATGATCCCAAATCTGGAGCCTTTACCAAAGGCACTTAGGGAACCATCATTGGCCATGACAATTAGTGCATTATAGCCCCCTTCAACTACCTTTTCTTTTATTTCATCCATGGAAGCTTGTAGTTTAGCAAGTTCTTCTTCTACAAAGTCTTCCTTATCAAATAATTGGCCTAATATCTTATAATTATTTGTTATGGATTCCACATATTTTGCCCCATCTACTTGGAAGAAAATTGTAGGAGCAATTTTGTTTAATTCCTCATAAGACTCAGACTGTCTTCCAGAAATAAGTATGACATCAGGATTTAATTCATATATCTTTTCAAAATCTGGCTACTTTAAGGATCCAACATTTTCGTACTTTTCATCATTAAACTTACTTAAATATTCTGGTATACTGCCCTTAGGTAGGCCTAATACCTCTACACCCATTTTATCTAATGTGTCTAGGATACCATAGTCAAATACTATTATTCTTTCAGGATTTTTCTCTACAACTGCCTGGCCAAGGGGGTGGATAATGGTTACAGTTTCTGCCTCTTTTTCAGCTCCTTCTATGTCTGGTGTATTAGTAGCCTCTGTGCTACAACCAACTAAGCCCAGTACTGAAATCACAAGTATCAAAAGCAATACAATTCCTTTTCTCCTGATTATCTTTGGCATTCTACACTCCTCCTATTTCTTAATAATATACGCAAATTTTGTTATTTCCTACAGTTTGTATACAGAATTTAAGTTTATAAATGTCTTCTAAAACATCCTCCTTCAGTATGGTATCTACACATCCCTCCTCTGCAATTTTCCCATTGTTTAAAATTACAATCTTATCTGAATAACAGGAAGCAAAATTTATATCATGGATGACTATTATAATTGTCTTATTCAGTTCATCTGCCAACCTTCTTAGGGTCTTCATTATATCTACAGAATGTTT
>JAAYFE010000168.1 GCA_012728365.1 Tissierellia bacterium | reverse complement strand
GCCTCCTATGGATATGTATATGTGGCCCAGGTAGCCATGGGTGCCAATATGAATCATCTACTGAAGGTACTAAAGGAAGCTGAATCCTATGATGGACCATCACTAATTATAGCTTATGCTCCATGTATCAACCATGGTATCAAGGGCGGTATGGGTGTAAGCATTGCCCAAGAAAAACTTGCCGTTGAAACTGGCTACTGGCATCTATATAGATTCGACCCAAGACGTAAGGAAGAAGGCAAGAATCCATTTGTACTAGATTCTAAGGAGCCTACAAAACCACTAAGAGATTTCCTAGAAACAGAAGTAAGGTATACTTCCTTGAAGCGTACCTTCCCAGAAATAGCTGATGAGCTATTTGCAGCAGCAGAAAGAGATGCCAGGGAAAGATATGAAAAATACAAGAGAATGGCTGAAGAAGGCACAGTAGCAGCTGAATAGAAATAAAAGGTAGGGGCTTCCCCTACCTTTTTTTTATTTTATTACACAAAAAGAGAGAATTTTGAGAGAATCTTTTGATATAATGTAGAAAAATATTTGAAGTCATGGAGGGAAACCTATGGCAGTAATACTTAGGACGGAAAAGATAGAAAAGATATATGGAAAAGGGCCTTTGCAGGTCCATGCCCTAAAGCCTTGCAACATAGAAATTGAAGAAGGCCTATTTTATGCCATTGTTGGCAAAAGTGGCTCTGGAAAATCCACCCTCCTTCACATATTGGGAGGTCTGGACAAGCCTACAAGGGGTAAGCTGTATCTTGAAGGAGAAAGTGTATTTGATTTAAAGGACTCAGAGCTGGCAGTTTTGCGCAGAAGGCGTATAGGTTTTGTTTTTCAGGCCTTTAATCTTTTACAGGAGCATACGGTTATTGAAAATATCCTAATGCCCATTCACCTGGATGGCAAGGAGCCAGATATGGATCATTTCAATGAAGTAGTAAAATCCTTAGACATAGAAGAAAAGCTACACTATTACCCTGATGAGCTTTCAGGTGGACAAAGGCAAAGGGTTGCCATAGCCAGGGCCTTGATAGCTAAACCAGCCATAGTTCTGGCAGATGAGCCTACTGGCAACTTAGATGAGAAAACGGGACAGGAGGTCATTAAACTTATTAAGGAATCTGCTAAAAAATTTAATCAAACCATTGTACTAGTAACCCATGACCTAGAAATAGCTGCGGAAGCAGACAGGGTTATAACTATTTCTGATGGAAGGATTACTTCCATTGAGGATGCTAACAGCTTTCAGAAAAGGCTAATCTAGTAAAAATATATGGAAAGGGGGCTAGTACAAGTATGAGAGATATAGCAAAGAAAGGATTGAAGGGAAGGAAAAAGGATACCTTCTTGTTAAAATTAGTTGTAACCCTATCCTTTATATTCATTGTAGCATCAATTATTTTCCAGTCTAGTACAGAAAAGACAAAATTGGAACAACGTCTTGACTTGTATGGCCAGTGGCATGCTGCCTATCTTGGAAGTGATAAGGAAACCCTAGATAGGCTATTAAATGAACCTACAGTGGATAAGGCTGGAGTCAGCCTTCTTATTGGGGAATCCAATTGTGGAGTAATAGGCACCTTTAATGAGGATCTTATAGATATGGGAAGATTTTCTCTCTACAAAGGTCGCCTTCCAGAGGCACCTAATGAAATAGCCTTAGAGATGAACCAAATGTCCAATATGAACCTAGATTTGGAAGTTGGACAGAAAATAGATGTGGTCATAAGCATCCATAGAATTGAAACAGATCCAAAAGACTATATATTGGGTAAAAACAAGGAATATTATGAGGAATATATAGAACCTCATGTACCAGAAATTGAGGAGCTAAAAAAGAAAATTGATGAACTAGAAGCTAAGCTTGAAGAGGAAGATGACGAAAACACTAGGATACAAATACAAAATCAAATAGATGAATTGATTAATCAAATAAATTCTATTCATTGGCAAATTCCTTACCCTACCCAACATGAACACAATGAAAAACCCTTTGACCAGGTGGGGGATGTAGCTGTTGTAGTCCACAACAATTACTTTTACTATCACATGCCCTGGGAGGAGTTTACTCCAGAGACCATAAAGGAAAAGGGACTATTATTAAATCAGTATGTAATACTTAAAAAGGAGTTCATAGTAACAGGTATTCTTCAATCCTATACAGACAAGTGGGACTTAGGAGGCCATAAGGCAGCTAATGCCTTTGTAACTGAAGAAGGGGGCAAAACTTTAACAGATGCCCTTTATAACAATAAAATAGGGGATTTTTCAGATTACCAAATGGACTACAATGTATTTTTATATTCAGATTCCTATGAAGAAGATTTGTACAATAGATTAGCAATAGATTATCTAAAGGAAGAAGATACTGAAGAAGAGCCAGAAGATAAAAGGGATGTTTGGTTTTGGATGAGTTTATATGGCATG
>JAAYFE010000167.1 GCA_012728365.1 Tissierellia bacterium | reverse complement strand
TTTTAAGCTTATTTCTGCCTTTAATCTTTCTATAGGATCTTCTAAATCTATATTACATATTTCTTGTATTTTACCTATACGGTATCTAATGGTATTGCTGTGTAAAAATAGCTTTTGGGCAGCAGTATTATAATTAGATTCACTTTCTAGGAAAATCTTCAGTGTTGTCAACAATTCCTCACTATTACTTTCCTTTAATAAAGGATATATGCCTTTAAAATTAGTTTCAAAGCTTTTCTTATCCATATTTTCAATTCTAAACAAGCCAAAGGGCCCTAGTTCCTCAAAGGTTATTATTTTCTTTTCTGGATAAATATAATCCCCTATTTCAATAGCCTTTAATGCCCCGATATAGCTTTGTCTAATCCTACATATATCCTCCGTTACCTCCCCAATGCCTACCCTTAGATTATTATTTTCAAAGTGCTTTTCAATTTTGCTTAATATATCTCTTATATTATGCCTTACTTTATCAACAATATCTTCTGCATTTATATTGGAAACATCCTGAACAATGGCAATAGTATTATCATCAATAATACCAAATATGGCCTCATCCTTGGGAACCCTAAGAAGTAAGGTATTGTAAACTTTCTCCCTTATTGAATAAAAGGAAGGGTTGTCCTTGCCTTGTCTAATAACTAGACACACAAATTCATTGTCTATGTTTAATTTGAAGTTTTTTATTCCTTTTATGGCTTTAACTAATTTTTCCTTTGAGTTCAATTCTTCATTAAATAGGGAAATTAATAAATCATCATAAAACTTTCTTTCAAAGGCATTCATTACATAAATTTGAGTATATATTTCTAGTAAGAGTGTATAGCTTAACCTAAGGGCAAATAAATCATAATAGTCTATTTTTCTTTTATCTTCCCATACAATTAGCCTTGTAACTGGTGTACTATCAATGGTTATCTCCATTTCAACCCAGGATCTTTTGTTATCCAGATCTGTTATGCGATATATAAATAATTTATCACACAATAATTCTTTTTTATAATTGGTTAATATATCCTCAGACAAAGTACTTATTTCATCTTCAGTCTTGCAATTTCTAGGATGGCTAATTATATTTTTATCCAGAGTATCCCTTAGGGTAATAGGACACTTTAACTCCCTGGATAGATTTTCAATAATAATTTCAATTTTTTTATAGAAATCATTACTTGTAGTATTTTCCTTTATATAATTACTATCATTTATTCGAACAATAAACCGGTTTATTGCTATGGAATTAACTGCATTTATAATGGTTGTCCAGGGTGCATCATAAGGAATGTATATTAAAGGAAAACCTAATTCATTACATAGCTTTATAATTTCAGCAGGAATTTCCATTATATACCTATCTACCTTTATGCCTAAGGCTGCCACACCTCTCTTATGGGCAAAGCATATAAAATCTTTAAAGCGCTCCACATTATCCTTAAAAAAATATCCAGAGGAAATTACAAACTCATTACCCTTCAACCACCTATATCCATCTGGTGCATCAAATAGCACAACAGCTTGGGCTTCTCTAGCTAAACCTTGGCCTCCAGCTATAATATAATAATCTTGAAAAAATTTTGACTGTAGTATCTCCTTTATGCTTACTCCCACATAATCACCTCAGAATAATTATATCAAAATAAGAAAACTAGGTCTAATTATTTAACAATTAAACCTAGTTGTTAATTTAAACCTTATATTTTTACACTTGTTTAAAGGCTACTTTTTTCTTCAAAGGTACCATATACTTTTACTTCCTTATTTTCTACCATTACCTTGCCCTTAGCAATTACAGTTTCTATATCTAAACTATCCTTATCTAGTAAGCAAAGGTCAGCATCATAGCTTGTTTCAATTTTACCCTTACCCTTTAGCTTAAGAATCTTTGCTGGATTGCAGGTAACTGCCCTAATTGCTATTTCTAAAGGTATATTTTCTTTAAATACACATTCCTTTATTCCTATAACTAAAGATGTAGATTTTCCAACGCCAAGTCCTACTAACTCTCTTTTTTCATTAAATATAGGTAAGCTTCCCTGTCCATCAGAAGATAGGGTAAAATTATCTAGGGAAACACCTTCATTTAATAATCTCTTAAGACCCTTACTAAATCTCACTTCCCCATCTTCATCCTCCCAAAATTCTGGGTCTTCACTGGCAGTAAAATCTATACATCCTCCTGCCTTAGCAAATTTTATACCTTCTTCAAAAAGCTCTTGGCTTCTATTTATATGTGTTGGTAAAAATTGTGTAATTGGTATTTCGGTTTCTTCTACAACCCTATTTATTAAGTCAAGTTTTCTTGGACCATCACCTAAATGAACATTTACTATGCCAGCCTTACCTGACAGCATTCCTGCAACACGAGCATCTGCAACTGCCTTAGCAAATTCTTCAAAGGAAGGTTGCGCAGATCTATGGTCAGAAATGGCAATTTCACCAATTCCTATAATCTTATCTATTGCCATAATGTCTGTCATTATATCACCAGTTAAGGTTCTCAAAGGAAGCCTATAGGAGCCTGTATAAATATAAGTAGTAATTCCTTCTTCCTCAAGACCCCTAGCCTTAGCAAGTAAAGCATTCATATCCCTTGCAATTCCATCAGTTCCTAGGGTACCTACAACTGTTGTCACTCCTGCTGTAGTAAGGTCAGATAAGGTGGCTTCCGGTGTTCTTGTGGAGAAACCTCCTTCTCCTCCTCCACCTAATATATGAACATGGCAATCGATAAAACCAGGAACTAGTATTTTGCCTGTACCATCTATTTCCTTAATCTCAACAAGTCCATTTAAATTAATGTCTATCTTATCTTCAATTGCAGCTATTTTGTCTCCCAGTATCAATACATCCTTAATACCAACTGGATCTGGCTTATAAACACTTACATTTCTAATAATTATAACCAACTTTATCACCTCATTAAAACTAGGCTTTAGCTAACTATTGAAAATTAATTCCTATTGCTATCAATATTATTATAGTACCCATTAGGAAGAAGAAACCTTGCATTTTAATTTGAAACTTAGCCCATTTACTCCAATCGATTTTAGCAACTCCAAGTACCCCAATTAAGCTAGCTGACACTGGTGTAAAGGCATCAACAAATCCTGCCCCTAATTGATAGCAAAGTACAGCAGTTTGTCTTGATACTCCAACTAGATCAGACAAAGGAGCCATAATAGGCATAGTCAAGGCAGCCTGACCTGAATTTGATGTTACTACTAAATTGAATAAGCTTTGGAATATATACATGCTCCAAGCTGCAATAAAGGCTGGTACTCCATATAAGGCCCTGCCAATACTATATAGTATTGTATTTAAAGCTGATGGTACATTGGCATCTGAACCACCTAACACTAGAAGAATACCCTTAGCCATACCTACAACTACTGCTGTACCTGCCAGATCTGCTCCTCCATTTTGGAAGGCATTGGCCATATCATTAATAGTCATATTATTTAACTTAAATATAACAGCTGTTATTCCAGCAACAAATCCCATTACAAAAAATTGTGAAGCTATTTCTGGGATATAATAGCCCTTAACTGTAACACCCCAAATTATCCAGATTAATACTGCCAGCATCTCTAGAAGTATTAACTTATGTCCTAGATTAAACTCCCTTTCCTCTTCAGTGGCCTGTTCCAATCTATCCCTAAAATACTTATCAGATTCGTACATTACAGAAAGTCTAGGATTCTTTCTTATCTTTTCTGCATATCTCATCATATAAGCTGCAGATAAGGCGGTGACAACAAACCACATAATAAGCCTAAAGTTTGCACCAGACAGTACTGGTATGCCGGCTATACCTTGAGCAATAGCCACACTAAAGGGGCTCATCCAGGATGTAGCATTACCAACCTGTGAAGCAACATAGGTAACGGTAACTGCCACAATGGAGTCATACCCCAGGGCTATTACAAAGGGAACCATTACCATGGCAAAGGGAATTACCTCTTCAGCCATTCCAAAGGTTGCACCACCTAGTGAAAATAGGAAAAATAGTAAGGGCAGTGCTAATCTTTCCAGACCTTTTGTCTTAGCAATAAAAGCATAGATGCCAGCATCTATAGCACCTGTTTTCATTATTATACCAAAGGCTCCACCAACTACAAGAATTAAAGCTACTATACCAACGGCAGAACCATATTTATCACCTGTTACAAGACCTTCAAATAAGTAATTTAGAAATCCAAATCCATTAAAGTCATCGGTTCCCCATATTGTAGCAGTTTTATGAAGCTTTTTGCTTGTATCATAAAAATCTTCTCCATATAGGCTGTATAAAACATCATCTGTTAAGCCTAACTGATCTAATTCTTCCTGCTTAAAATCTCCCTTTTCCTCTTTTGAAATCAGATACTCCTCTAGGGCTTCCTTATCAACACCTAGTTCATTTAAAGTTTCTAGATCATCTGCAAGTTTAGGTAAATTTATAGACAAAAATTCATCATTTAGATTATAGCTATATCTGAAGGTATCAGCCTTTAAAACTGTCCTTGTTTTTATATCTCCATTTGAATCTGTATACTCTACTTCATGTGTACTAAATTTCCCTGCAGGAATTAAAAATGTTAAGAGCCAGCAAAGAATAACTACCCCAAAAATAATAGCATAAGTATGTGGCGTACGGATCTTTGTAAGATCCCTTCCTTTCTTCCTTGTCATATATTTCACTTCCTCCAATTCTTAGTATGTCAATTATATTATCAGCGTACAATAATTAATTATACCATTTTGTTGAAAAATGACAACTTTTGTCGATTAGAAAATTTATACATCTTTTTATAATATAGAAAGCCCCTATATTAGGGGCTTCTTCTTAGTCCTGTAGAGGGCTTACATACTTGTTGTTTTTAGTTCTTTCATTAAATTCTTCCTTAGCCTTTTCTACTATGGAAGTATCATTTAAGATGTCGTATATCATACCAGTAAATATACTTGCTGCATACATCATACCCTTGGTTCCTAGGGAAGAACCAGCTGCAGATGTTGCTTGCCATGAATGATTAGGTACTCCTAGTGGGAAGCTTGCAGTTAAGAATAAATTCATAGGCATAATCCATGAAACATCTCCACTGTCAGAAGAACCTGAAACTGAAACCTTGCCTAAATCCCCTTTGTCTACTAGGCCTTCATATATTACTATATCATTGTCACTATCTCCAAGGTATTTTATTTTTTCAGCTGCAACCATTTTAGGATCTAATGTATCCTGCAATTCCTTAGCAAACTTCCTTTCTTCTTCAGTGTATGTTGGTGGCTCTATTTCCTGCATATTTTTATAGGTTAATTCAAAAAGTACATCATTTGGAAGCAACTCATAGCAACCACCTAAGTGTTCTATTTCAACCCTTGTACCAGTCATTAAGGCAGCACCTCTTGCTATATCATAAAGCCTCTCTGTAATTTCTTCTACATCCTTCCTTCTTGGTGCCCTTACATAGTACCAGGATTCAGCCTCTGCTGGAACAATATTTGGTGCACCACCAGCATTAGTTATAGTATAATGAACCCTTGCCTTATCAATTATATGTTCCCTTAAGTAGTTAGCACCTACGTTCATAAGTTCCACTGCATCAAGGGCTGATCTTCCTGATTCAGGAGATTGGGCAGCATGGGCTGAAATACCATAGAATTTAAACTTCATGGTATTCATAGCTAAAAAGGCTTCCCTTATAGCTGCATTTACTGCCATAGGATGCCAGCTTAAGGCTATATCACAGCCTTCAAAGGCTCCTTTTTTAACCATTTTAACCTTTCCAACTAAAGTCTCCTCTTCTGGACAGCCATAGTATCTTATGGTACCAGGTGTATTAGTCCTGTCAAGATACTCCTTTATTGCTAAGGCTGCTCCAAAGGGTGCTGCCCCTAATAAATTGTGGCCACAGGCATGGCCTGGCCCATCTTCTTCTACAGGATTATATTTAGTATCTACCTTTTGAGATAGGCCTGGTAGGGCATCATATTCTCCCAATAGGGCTATTACAGGATGGCCACTACCATATTCAGCATAAAAGGCATGTTCCATTCCTGGAATATCTACTACCTTAAAACCCTTCTCCTTAAATATTTTTCTATAAAGATTGGCTGCTCTTTCCTCCTGTCCAGAAACTTCCGGGTTGCTCCAAATTTCTAAATTAACTTTATTTACTTCATCTGTTAAGCTTTCTAAGTACTTTAATAGTTCCTTTTTATCCATATGTTTCATTCCTTTCATAAGTATAATTAATTAAGTAAATTTCATAATTTAAAAACGTTGATTTTACTAATTTCTACGATAACAAAAAAGGATTTCACCCCATTAATATCGAATATGTTAAGTGGCACCAAAACAAAAAACGATGGGGGTGAAATCACTTAACATGTATATTC
>JAAYFE010000166.1 GCA_012728365.1 Tissierellia bacterium | reverse complement strand
GTAGATGAAAGGATTTATGCTTTAAAAATGGTAGAAGCAGTTCATAGTCTGTGGTCTGATAAGGCCCCTGTAGTAATAGTTTACTTTTCACCACCCTATTATCCTCACATATATGTTAAGGGAGAAAGTGAAAAGGAGAAGAAACTACTGGATGTAATAAGCAAGATAATAGAAAATACTAAATCAAAGTATGATATACAAATGAGGAAGTTCTACCCCTATATTTCTGACTTAAGCTACGGTGCAGCCCCAAGGGAGGCCCAGGCTATAGATTCACTGAAGAACAATATGCCTGGTTTTGGAGTGAAATATAGCCTTCCACTTGAGGATATGCAGGAGTTAAACCTTCCAGTTGTAAATATAGGCCCCTTTGGAAAGGATGCCCACAAGTTTACAGAAAGGTTAGAAGAGGATTATTCCTTTAATGTGGCTCCAAAGTTAGTTTATGAAACAATTATAAATCTGTTAAAATAGGGAAAAAGCTGTTGCCTAAGGCAACAGCTTTTAATTAAATCTGGCTAGTTGGGTAGCTATATAGGTTTTAGTTCTTGTAAATAGCTCTACTATTTTTGATTTAAATATTATAGGGGGGGTCTTTTCAGCTCTTAAGGTACTAACTTGCCCTTCTGATAAGACTATCATTATATCTTTCTCAGCATAGGCTGGAGTCTTATCTATCATATCAACAAAACATAGGGGTGGAAACATTATACACCACCAGTTTTGTCCTTTACCTTCACCTATTTCAACTACTAGGGCTTCATATTCTCCTGCAGGAAATACAAGACTACCATATTTCCTTGTAGGGAAGCTTTTTATTCCAAGGCTAACATCAACATCATATGCTACTCCTTCTTCTTCTAAGGCCTTTAGGGCTATGGATTTGATATTATCTAAATTATTCATCATAATAAGCCTTGTTTCATCAATTGACTTGCTTTCTTCAAGGAGGGGCTGAACCTCCTCTAATATTTTGTCCCTTACCTTTAATTTTAATTCCTGGTCCCTTTCACTGTCACTATTGGCCCTTACATGGAATCTAATGATCTGGCTTCTAATGTCATCTATATAGGCTTCTTCTGCATTTAATAAATAGAAACTTGATATGTATATTATGGAAATAATCAATACTATACCTACAATAAGTCCCTTTTTCATATAAAACCCTCCATAAATAACTGCCTTTTATTTAGTATTAATTATTTCCATCTTTTGTTTTTTTATACCAATTATCTTGTAAGACCTGTTCGACTCATTTTTACATCCACATTAATATTAATTTTTGCATCGGCAAAAACTTCATCCCACTGATCTTCTATTTTTTCCCATTCCCTTGGATGGAACTTACTTAAATGCTCCCCTATGCCTAATAAGTCTGCCTTTACGTCCTTAAGGTGCCCCAGGGTCCGCCTTGTTACTTTCATTATTTCCTCCTCCAGGGTTTTTTCCATACTTAAAACAGTCTCATTATCACTTACAGTATTTTTGTCATCTAATATATAACCTTGTAAATATCCTTCTATGGTTATATCTATATTGGCTGTAATTGTCTCATTAAATTTTATATTCCTATTGGTGGTAGTTTCCGTTATGGCATAGGAAATTAAATTTCCCTCATAGATAACATCTATGGTATCCACCACCATATTGCCATTTATTAGGTTTATGATCTTGTTTTCATTAGCATCAAGCCAGTCTAAAAATTTATAATCCTTTAAGATGGCTCCCCCAGATATTACAAAATTTTTCTCTTCATCCAAGCTTACTTTTGGAACCAGGGTTACTCCGGATATATCAAAATCTGTAATTAAATCTGCTAAGGATTTGGAAGTAAAACTACTGGTTTTGGTATTGTCCCTAACTGTAGCATAGATGGTACCCTCTGTCCTTTGCTCTTTGCCAAGTATAGCTTCCAAAATTTCCTTGGCAGTTCTGTCTGTAGCCAGGATCCTAACCCTCTTATTTATCTTGGTATCCCTGTTTAGTTCATCTAGTACAACTCTCATGAGGGACTCTTCCTTTAAAATATCCTCCCCCAGAATTATAACCTTTAGATGCTTGTAGTGGAAGGGGAAAGGCACCCTGCTCATAAACTGCCTTCCTGCCTGAAATACTGAACTGGAGTTGGCGGTAAGTAGGAAAGTTGAAGTACCAGATTCAGCATTTTTCCCTATGGCACTTATATTTGGATATTGGTAGGTCACAGTTAATTTATCCTTTTCCTCCCCCTTTTCATGGTTTAGATCTATGCCAATGGCAGTTACAAATAGCCTTTGTTCTATTTCCACCTTATCCCAGCATCCTACTAGGAGGGGTAGTAAAAATATAATGAAAAAGAATCTTTTCATGCCTTCCTCCTCCTTTTCTTTATAAGGGCTACTAAATATATTAAAATGGGTATGGCCATGGCAGATATTATAACCATATAACCTAGTATAATTCCCATATTTTCATAGACAGATATTATATTGTCTGGAATTATAGAAACTATGTATATTAAGGGAATTAAAGGAAGTATGAAAATATCATGGGATCTAGTATTGAAAATATAGGCTAGGGCCCTGCCTCCAGTATACAAAATTGGTCCAAGGGTGGTATATACTATTAAAACCCAGAGGGTCAGTACAATACCATCTAAATTTTCTATAAAGTAACCTGGTAGGTCCACTTCATTGGCAATGGCTATGGTTGGCCAAATTCTTCTCTTAAGCTGGTTAACTCCAAGCTGGGACAGGGTTGAAAAAAAGGTAATTACATATATGCCTATTACTATAAAGAGGCCCCTTAAGGTATATTTTAAAGCATCCTTCTTATTGTCAGAGGTAGTATAGGCTAAAAGTATTATTTCATATCCTGCATAGGAAAATAGGGATATTAAAATACCCTTAGGTAGAAGGGTAAAATCTGCATTAAATACCGGTAGTATGTTGGTAAAGTCACCTTCTGCAATACTAAGTAGAACCAAGAAAATAATTAAACCTATAAGGATAGGATAAACCATGGTAGCCATCCTGCCTAGCACTTCTATTTCAGCCCGAGCTAAATAGCATGCAGCTAATAGCATGGTTATTATTATGACCTTGATGGGGGTTCTGTCAAGTAAGTATCCTTTAATGACCTCTCCAAATACCCTTATAGCATAGGCCAGTGTTAGTATTGTATAGATTATTATTACTATTAGTAGTATTGTAAATAGGATCCTACCTAATACTTCCTCCCCTATTTGAAAAATATCCTTGTTGGGAAACATTTTAAATAGCCTATCTACCATAAATATTAGGGGTACAATTAAAAGTCCACCAACTAAGATAGCCAACCAACCATCATTGTCTAGTATACTGGCCATATTGCTGGGTAGGGAAAGGATACCTACACCTATAACAGATGTTATAAGTAGATTTTTTATTTGGTTGTTGGAGATAGTATTTTTTTTATGCATATTTTCACCTTCTTCTATACCTTCTTTTATCTTTAGGGAACGTAAACTTTGGCCTAAAGGCTAATTTTTGTAGCGGTGCCTTAGCAAGGGTATCCTTCAGGTCCCCATCCTTTAAGCCTAGGCCAGAAAAAGGAGCTGTAAAGGGAATTCCAAAGCTTTCTAGCTTTGCAAAATGGACCATTAAAGTTACTATTCCTAGCATCACCCCATATAGGCCAAATATGGCAGCCAAAATCATGAATATGAACCTAATAACCCTAAGGGATAGGGCCCATTCATAGTTGGGTATGGCAAAAAAGGAAATGGTAGTTACGGCCAATATTATTATTTTAAGGGGGCTTACTATACCTGCCTCCACAGATGCCTGCCCTATTATAATACCTCCAACTATACCTATGGTAGAACCTATAGGTCCTGCCATCCTGGTTCCCGACTCCCTTAGTAGCTCAATGGTAAGCTCCATTAAAAAGGATTCTACCACTGCCGGAAAGGGTACATTTATCCTACTGGCAGCCACATAAAAGGCAAGTACACTGGGTATAAGGCCTGGATGAAAGGAGGTAACTGCTATGTATAAAGCTGGACTTAAAACTGTTAAGAAGGCAGCAAAAAACCTTACTGACCTAACAATGGAGGCCATAGGCCATTTGGTATAATAGTCCTCTGTAGACTGGAAGATGGTACCTATGGTACTAGGAACCAGTATGACAAAGGGGGTATTGTCCACCAGTATGGCTACCCTGCCTTCTAAAATTGAAGCTGCTACAGCATCTGGCCTTTCTGTACTCTCCGCTTGAGGAAAAGGAGATAGGTAGTTGCCTTCTATGAGGAATTCTAAGGCTGTACTTTCTCCCACAGCATCAATATCTATACTTTCAATTCTTTTGTATACTTCCTGTAAAAGCTTTTCATTTACAATATCCTCAATATACATAATGACAACATCAGTTTTAGACCTTCTGCCTACCCTCAGGGTCTTTACCTTAAGCCTTGGGTCCCTAATACGCCTTCTAACTAAGGCAGTGTTAAATCTAATAGTTTCTGTAAAACCATCCCTGGGGCCCTTTACTACCGTTTCAGTTTGGGGCTCCTGGACACCCCTGGCAGGCCAGGCCCTGGTAGACATGATTAGGGCCTTGTCAGCTCCATCTATTAGTAAAACTGTTTCTCCAAATAAGATGGCATCTACTACCTTGTTTAAATCCTCTTCCTCCTTCACATCATGGATGGCTAGATGCTGCGTGGATGCCTTTTCTGCAATATTGGCCCTTATATTTTCCATATTGTTTTTCAAATCCTCACTATTTAAAAGAGACTCTATGGCAAATTCGCTTATGACTATCTTATCTACCAGGCCATCAACAAATATTATTAGAGCCTTGATCCTTTCTTTGCCTATTTCAATATTCCTATAGACAATATCATCACAGTCCTTAAATATAGCCTTTATATTTTCAGTATTTTCCTGTAAGTTTTTTGATATTAGCATAAAACCCTCCTAGTAGATCCTTAAAAGTACAAATATTATTATGCCAAGAGCTATGTAGGAATAGGAAATGGCTCTTATTAAATTAAACTCTCTACTATTACTTTTTTCCTTGTACTTATTCCTATCTAATAATAGTATGAGTACTGCTATGGTAATAAATACAAGAGCCAAAAAATCATCAACTATATCCCCTAGATCCCTTAAAAGACCATACAAAAATCCCACCTCCTGCTACTATCTTATCTTTAGCAGAAAGTGGGATTATTATACATCTTATATAGTTTTAGTGGCTATTACCATATCTATCTTTTTTTCTAGTACTTTTTTGCATCTATTTAACTTGTCTTCATCATCAAATATGCCAAATACTGTTGGTCCACTGCCAGACATTAGACTTCCCAAAGCACCTTCTTCTAACATTTCCTTCTTTATCTCTTCTATGATAGGGTATTCTTTAACTACCACAGTTTCAAGTATATTTACCATATTTTTAGCTAGACCTATTAAATTATCTTCTTCTATATATTTTGCTATTTGGTCTATATCTATTGGGGATCCTTTCCTCTTTAAATTTAAATTTTCATATACATACTTGGTAGAGATCTCTATCCCTATATTGGCCAGCAGTATAAGCTTGTTGGAAAATCCTTTTAAGCTTTTTAGCCTTTCACCAATACCCTTTGCCTGGGCAGTTCCCCCTAATATGCAGAAGGGCACATCGGCACCAATTCCCCTACCTATTTCCATAAGCTCTTTTTGGGACATATTTAAATCCCAGAGGATATTTAAGCCCTTCAGTACTGCTGCTGCATCTGTACTACCTCCTGCCAAGCCTGCAGAAGGAGGTATTCTCTTTTTTATTATTACTTCTAGTCCTCTTTCCTTCTTGGTTTCTTCAACCATCTTTTCCCAAGCCTTATATACTAAATTTCTTTCATCGGTGGGTATTCTATTATCGTCACATTGAATACTAATTCCCTTAGGCCTATTTCTTAGGATAATAGTATCCTTTAGATCTATTTGCTGCATTATTGTATTTATTTCATGGTATCCGTCATGCCTTTTATATAGGACGTCTAAGGCTAAGTTTATTTTCCCAAAGGCATCTAAAATAATTTCATCCATTTCTACTCTTCCTTTCTACTTGACGGATACATTATAACATAATTTTAATCAGCTTACTAGAAATTAACATCTACCTTTTTTTCTATAATTATTTTTTCTCCTGGCATTAAATTAGATGGGGACAATATATTGTTGGATTCTATAATTTCTTCTACAGTAGTATGATATCTCTTTGCTATATCCCACAATATATCGTCTTTTTGTACCATGTAAACTATAATGCTGGGCATGGATTTTTTGTCTATTAATTCTCCCGTTTCTTCTATATTACTTAGTATTTTTATTTTTCTTTCTCTATTTACAAATACCTGATTCTTTATAGTAGCGTCTATGGATAGGGTATTATCCTTTAAGGTGTACCTAATGCTTTCAAGGTTGCTAATGGCCTCAATTTTTAAGTCATTTCCTAAATCCTCTGCTGTTAAATAAAACTTAAAGGGTACTTCTTCCTTAAAGGTGGTTATTTCATCCTTTATAGCTTCTTGATAATATATATTCAATGTAATAATTCCATCTATTACTATTTTATCCTCAACATATTGGCTATCTATGACCTTGGCATTGCCTTCAACGGCATATATTTCTTTAAATTCCCTGTTTGTAATGTCCTTTAGGACTTCCTCCCTACTTACTATGCTCTTTATATTTTCCATTACCCTTATTTCCTTTGTCTCTAAATTTATTTTCTCCTCAGTTGAATAAGCATCTACAATTACTTCCTTTTCCCTTTGATTATATAGTTTTGAATTTACCTTTATTTTAGCCTCTAAATCTAATATTTTATTTTCACCTTCTAAGTTCTCCCTTATTTCATATTCTCCACTAATTAACTCCATACTTAATTGGCATTTAGAATCATATTCTGCATTTTCCACATCAATAAAGTGGGTAAAGGGAATTTCCCTCTTAAGGGAGTTTAACTTTCCTCCACCAAAGTATATTACATAACATTCAAGTATTCCTGATAATATAATCCTATCATAGGATATATTTAGCTCCTTTTCATAAGGATGTATATCTACCTTTAAAACCTTTTCAATGGCTGGCTGATTATCATCCACCTCAAAGGCTTCCTTTATTAGGGCATAGGATTCTTCCCTACTTAAAATATCATTGTATTTTATCTTTTCCTTTAAAAGCTGCAAATCTGGCTTATTGCTAACTTCCTTGATTGTTTCAAGGGAATTAGTCTCCTCTACCCTGCCTAATAAATTTACCAATGCCCTAAGACTTACCTTTCTTTCATCTTCAAGATCATATTCTATGTATTCTAAGCTAGGTTTTACATGTACAGCCATTTGTTCATTAATTCCATCCATATATATTTCTTCCTTAAAATCTGCATTAGTTTCTACAGGGTGGATATTTAAGCCTTCTTCCTCCTTAACCTTATAAACTACCTTAAATTTAACCAATCCATTTACAAGTATTTTATCTTGAACTATTTTAGTACTTAATATCTCAATCTTACCATCGGTCCACAGTATATTTTCAATTTCAGGCGCTGTCTGGTTAAGGTATAGTTCTGTTTCCACTAATGTTTCTATTTCCTCGTATCCTTTTTGCTCTTCTACCTTAAGAACATCCTTCACTATTTCCATCTATAACCCCCCAATTAATAACATTTTATTCCTATAAAGAATTATATGTATCGGTGTCCAAAAACATGATATAAATAATGCTTCTTATATTTTTTTATCTGTATGTTATAATTTATTTAGTAAGGGGGAATGGCATGCAGGCTGAAAAAATTCAATTTCAAGAGGGGGTACCCTATTCCATTAGGGCGAAAAAAATTAATAAGACTCCTATTCATTGGCATGAAAATGTTTTGGAAATAGTCCTGCCAATTAAGGGGTCTGTTAAAATATTTGAAGGCTTTGAAGAAATACTTGTTGAAGAAGGGGATTTTTCCTTTGTAAACAATTTACATGTTCATCATATAACAAGCACAGATAATGCCATATGCATATTTATACATTTAGATTTAAATTACTTTGAAAAGTATTATGAATACATAAAGCACACATTTTTTAGAAGCAATGTATATCAAATGGGCAGTTCCAGATCTATAAGTACTAATT
Source organism: Tissierellia bacterium (assembly GCA_012728365.1). Taxonomy (GTDB): domain Bacteria; phylum Bacillota; class Clostridia; order Tissierellales; family Tepidimicrobiaceae; genus JAAYFE01. The sequence continues at coordinate 7,283 of JAAYFE010000166.1, read as the reverse complement.
TTGATGATGAAACCAGGAAGGGATATAAGACTAGGTTTTTAAACCTACTGGCAAGCCTTTTCCTGGATATATTAAATGATGACCCTATGGCCCAGTCCTTTATAATGGACTCCATTTATCAATTGGCTGCCTCCATTGTAAATGAATTTCTTTGGATTAAATTTATGCGGAAAAACAAAAAACCCATAAGTGAAGTCCAATTAAACAGATATTTAAGGATAATTAAATATATTAGGGAAAATTATGAAAAAAAGATAACTGTAGAAGACATTGCAAAGAGGGAGTACATTACTGAAAATTATTTTTCTCATTTTTGGAAGGATTTTAGCTTCTTTAGCTTTAAGGATAGATTAAATTATGAAAGGGTTATAATGTCAGAACTACTACTACTGGGAACAAACATGAGTATAAATGCTATTTCAGAAAGAGTTGGCTTTTCAGATGTAAAATACTATTATAAGCATTTTAAAAAATGGTATGGCTCAACTCCTTTAGAACATAGAAAAAAATATATAAAGTACATGGAAGAGGTTTCTGTTACCAAGCTTAATATTTGGGATATTAGGGATCTATTAGAAGCTTTTATTAAAAATTTTATACTTAAAGAATATGGCCAAAATAATATTTGGAAGACTAGCTATCTATTTGATAATTTTATAAATTTAAAATACCTGTATAAATTGGATAAAAAAATTCCCCAAAGGGGTTCTAGAAATGCTCTAGTTAATATTTTCAATCCCAATAATTTTAGAGAGTTAGATGGCAAAGTATTTTTTAACTGGCAAAATATTGATATATTGGTAAACTTCAGTGAAACTTCAGATTTCAATCTAGATATTAAAATAGATTGTAGCCTTGTAGATAAAAAATGGTATGAAAAGGCCATAAATGCATTTTTAGATTCTTGTATATTAAGATATAGAATGGTTACTATGGAAAAGTGGCAGTTTCTAATTACCTATAATAGTGAAGACACCTATTATATTGCCAATGCCATTGGAGACATACTAAATGAAAGGGTACCAAAGGCCAGTGTAACTTACTTTTTTGAAATGTAAAATAAAAAAACAAGACCCATGGTCTTGTTTTTTTATGATATCTTAATCTCCTTGTTGTCGTCGTCGCAAATGGTAATTTCTACTGTTTCAGTTAGTATATCCGAGTAAGTATAGGACACTCTTCTTACAGAATCATACTGATTTGAAATTTTTACTACAAACAAACTAGGATAGGCTTCTTCCAATATACCTTCTCTTATTGTTGTCTTCTTTCTTCCCTTATTTGCTTTAAGAATTACCTTCTTTCCTACACAGTCCTCCACGTTTTTACGAATTCTGTCCAAAGTATTTTTTTCTAACAATAGAATCACCTTCCATTTTTTATTCCCTTATCGGGCATTAGAAGGAGTGTAAAGGGACACTCATATTCATATTATAGCACAAAAGGAAGGTGGTGTCAAATATTAAACAGTTAATTATACTATGAATTTTTTTGTTTGTCAATGTTTCTCATGAAAAAACTATTTAGTAAAATAATCTACTATACCCCTTGATAGGCATAGAGCTAGATTATTCATATATTTTTCATCTTTAAATTTAATTTCCTCATCCTTATTGGATAAGAAGCCTGCCTCTACCATTAATGCACTGGCTCCTATACCTCTAAATACATAAAAATTACCTTCCTTTACCCCCCTAGTTGGAATATTCATTTCCTTAAGATGCTTTTCAATTAAAAGGCCTATTTTTCTACTTTCCTCATCATTTCTAAAATGAAACATTTCAACTCCCCTTCTGGTGGAATTAGCATAATAATCCATGTGGATACTTATAAAAAAATGGGGATTTATCTTGTTAACCTTGTCTATTCTTTCAGTGGTAAGTATCTTATCGTCTCCCTCCCTAGTTAAGTAGACGCTGGCCCCCAAAGCTTCAAGACCTTCCTTCAATTTTAAAGAAATATTAAAAACTATATCCTTTTCCAGTAGACCTAAAAAGTCTCCTTTAAATCCCAAGTCCTCTCCTCCATGGCCTGGATCTATAACAATTGTTTTTCCATTTAAGGGTTTTGCCACAGTAGGCAGTCTGTTCCTTTCTATTTCTACTCCTGTATAATAGTACTTAATGATTTCTTCAAAGGAATGGCCTTCTTCTGCCATTTTATTAGCACCATAAAGGCATAAACCTATTCCATGACCCTTACCCCTAGATATAAATTTAACCCCCGTTGGAAATATTATAAACCTTGTAGAATCTAAGTTTAAAAGCTCCATTAGCTCCTGGCCTGAAATTATTTCATTACCTATTTTTAAATATTTTACCCTTCCATAAGCATCCCTTTTAATGTCTTCCATAAGACCAACAATCTCTACATCTTTCATTGTATAATGTGGAAATTTCTTTTTAATAAGCCTTTGAATCTCTTCTATGGAAAGGCTTTTTTCATTTTGCCAATAGGGGGAGTTCTTGCAGTATTTGCATAAGACTCGCCGTAAATAAAGAACTGGATTACCAGTAACATTTTCTGAATTTTCCGTACTCCCTCCACAGGCTAGATGATATTTAGCATCTATAAGATTCCCATTGTAGGTAATTACTATTCCTTCCGTTTCCCTTACAGCCCTATTTACCTTTTTAATAAAATCAGATCTTTCCAAATTAGATTCTTTATTTATTTCTATATATTTATTCCCACTTCTGGCAATATTAGTCCTTATAGCTACAGCTAGAGCCTTTAAGGCTTCTATATGAAAACTTGCATTAAATTCCAAGCTCAGCAAAATACTAACCATATCTTCTAGGGGCATAGCCATAGTGTTGTCTTTTTTCTTCATATTAACCCCCCCAAATACTGTATTAATACATATTATGTAAAAATACCATATTAGTGATAATTGGGGTTTAATTGTCATAAAGAGAATCCTAGGGCAAAACCTCCAATACTTAATATAGAACCATTGGCAGAAAACAGTACAATAATAATCTATTCATCACCTAGGGGTATGTTTGGATATTTTTATGGCTTATTGAAAGGGACATCAAGATATTATGATGAAAAAATAAGTATAGCTGTACTGAAGAAGACCCAAGACTTTAGCAATGAATTAGAAAAATATGTAATTAAAAAGAGAGCTAGATTTAGTTCTAGCTCTCTTTTTTATAATCCTAAAAGTGCAGATGCTATGGTAAAGTAGACTATTAAGCTCAAGGCATCCACTATGGTTGTAATTAATGGTCCTGCCATAATAGCTGGGTCTAGTCCTATTCTTTTTGCTGCTATGGGTAAAAGACCCCCTACCAACTTGGCAAAAATAACAGTTACAATCGTAGTTAAGAAGATTATGACCGCTATTGTTAAAGACACCTTTTCAATAACAATCAGCCTCAATAAATTTACTAAGGAAAGGCATACTCCCACTATAATGCTAATTCTAAGCTCTTTCCATAATACTTTATACCAATCACTAGTACGTAATTCTCCAGTAGCCAATCCTCTTATTATTAAAGTAGAAGATTGATTTCCTGAATTACCTCCGGTATCCATCAACATAGGTATAAAGGCACTAAGAATAACAACTGAGGACAATAAGCTTTCAAATTTAAGCATAATTCTTCCTGTAAAGGTTGCAGAAATCATCAGTACTAAAAGCCATGGCAATCTATGTCTGGCCAATGTAAATACACCTGTATCTAAATATGCCTCCTCTGAAGGGGCCATGGCTGCCATCTTTTGAAAGTCCTCTGTGGCCTCTTGTTCTATTACATCCATAATATCGTCTACAGTTATAATACCTGTAAGCCTATCTTCCTTATCTACAACTGGTAAGGCTAAAAATCCGTATCTTACAAATACGCCTGCTACACTTTCCTGATGATCATGAGTATGGACATATATGACATCTGTATCCATTATTTCCTCTATGGTCTCCTCTTCATCGCTTATAACCAGCTTTCTTAAGGACACAATACCTTCTAATTTCCTATTCTTATCCGTTACATAACAGGTATAGACAGTTTCTTTATCAAGGCCAGTTTCCTTTATATGCTTGAGGGCATCCCTAACAGTCATTTCCTTTTTAAGGTCCACATATTCTATAGTCATTATACTGCCTGCTGAATCAGGAGGGTATCTTAAAAATTGATTTATTAGGCTTCTTTCCTCCTCCCTTGCATGGGCAAGTATCTTCTTTACCACATTAGCAGGCATTTCTTCAATCATATCTATCATATCATCAAAGTATAGTTCTTCTATAATTTCCTTTAATTCCCTATCGGTAATTAGGTCTATTATGTCCCTTTGCTTTTCATAAGAAAAATTAGAAAATACTTCCACAGCCAAATCCTTAGCCAGCATCCTATATATCAAAAGGGATGTGGAAATATCTAAGGGTTCCAATAATTCTGCCACATCTACAGGATTTAATTTGTCCAATTCCTTTTTGATTGTTATATAGTTTCTTTCCTTAATTAAATTTTCCAATCTTCTTTCATCCATATTAACCCCCCTTAGAAGAACACTAGACGGTAATGACTAGTGTTCTTCATATTTAATTTTATTTTATTCTTAGGACTAGGTAAAGGTCCCGAATCCACTAATCATCACCCCTTTGTGTTCCTCCTTAAGGAAGAGTATTTTTTTAACATACTTATTTTAACACAAATGCCTTTGTTTATGAATAAAAAAAAGCTAAAGATTTAAAAATCTTTAGCTAGCAAGGGGATATTGTTCTGTCTGGAATTACAGTAAAACCTCTTCTTAGCCAACTATCGCTATAGTCTATAGTAAAAAGGCTAAAGTTTTCTGCCAGTACATCTTCTACAACAAATGTAAAATCATCTACCTTAACTTCAATATCATCTTCTTTAGGCTCATCCAGAGCCAAACCAAAGGAGGGGCCACCTCAGCCATAAGCTGCAACATATATTCTTAAAGGCTTATTGTTGCCCTTTCTTGTTTCTAATGCTTTTTTAAGTTCTTCCTTGGCCTTTTGAGTCACTTCTATTTTCATAACTAATCCTCCCACTTTTTTTCTTTTACTACATATAATATACCCCATGAGGGTATTTTGAAACATAATTATATAAAATAAATTATAAATTATTTTTCAAAAATTATTACCCTCTAACTAAAAAGTTAGAGGGTAATCTACATTGCTCTTCCTGGTATTATCATGTCCACTATACCAATTACTAATGCTCCTATTATAGCACCCCAAACTGATATTTCAAATCCAGGTACTATAAATCTGGTAGCATATAGGATTATTGCTGAAACTATAAAACCTGTTATTCCTCTTCCAAAGGGTGTAGCATTCACTCCTGTAAATCTTTGAATTAGATAATCTAGTACAGCTATGACTATAGCAGCAAGTATTAGGCTCCATAAACTATCTATTGAAAAGCCAGGTGTAAGGAATGCCGTAATTCCTACAACTATTGCAGTAACCAATAACCTGATTAAAAGCTCACCTATGTTCCAATCATTGGTCCTATTCTTATCAACTTCCCTATTTCTGTCATTATAATTATTATTATCCATAAGTTCACCTCCTCCTATAAGAATAACCAGTATATGATTTTTTATACATAAAAAAATATTTTAATTATAGACCTCTTGTGTTATACTTGGTATAAATAAGGGTATTTATTCTGTAGAATAAATATATAGAATATGCTTATATTTAAGGAGGTTTAAAATGGAAATAACAAAGGACACTCTAATCGGTGAAATAATTCGAAATAAGCCAGAGGCAGTAGATACATTACTTAGATTTGGTCTAGGCTGCATTGGATGCCCAGCAAGCCAAATGGAAAGTTTAGAAGAAGCTGCAATGGTTCACGGTTTAGACTTAGATGAGCTTTTAAAAGCATTAAATTCATAATAAATAGGCAATAAAAAAACCTCTCTTGATTTTAAGAGAGGTTTTTTATTATTTACTTAATAGTTCATCCATTTTTGCCTTATTAAAGCCTACTATTTCTTCTCCGTCGATTATAATTACTGGAACTCCCATATGACCCATTTTCATTAGCTCTTTTCTAGCTTCTAGGTCAGTTTGTATATTCTTTTCTACAAAAGGTATTCCTTTTTCATTCAAATAATCTTTTGCGCTCACACAATATGGACAAGTATTGCTTGTGTAAACAATTACATCATGTGCCATTAAAATTCCTCCTTACGTTTTTCCTTTTTATTTTTTATTTTCTAGTCTTATTATACCCATATAGGGTATCTTAAAACAGTTATTTTTTATAATTTCTTATTTTATTTTCTTTATAATATGCTACCCTATAAAGTTAAAGATTAATCAATTAATTTAAGGCTTTGTTAAATAATATACCCATGTCCAATGATTTTGCATCATCTTATTCTGTTGGTACCATTGGATTGATAGGATATATGGTTTCTCCAGTTAAGGGATCAATATATAGAAGCCAGTAGCCTACACCGTCTATGGATTCATACCAGGTATTAAAGCCTGTAATTCCTCTAAAGGGATGTTCATCTATTGTAAATGTGCCAGGTACTGCATATACATAGTATTTTACTTCTTCTCCCTCTTTATATAGGCCAAATAGGTAATGGCCATATTTTAGTATTTGGTCCATGCAGGTTGTGGAATTGTATAAAAAGGGATATTTATAGCTAGCACTAAATAAATAATTATAATAGGGCAAAAACCCCCTATTTGCATTGGAACCATCATCATCTATTCTCCACCAAGTATAACCATGTAAGTATATTTTAAAAGGCTGTACCTGAGGGAAATATTTAAGGACACTTAATATATAGTTTGTCATCTGATTTTTATTGTTTATCTGCCTCATATATTCTAAAGACTTATAGTGGTCATATACATAAGAAGACTTTGGAACTTCTTGTTCAACTTTTGCTACTGCCTCCCCAATAAATTCATATTTTTTACCTTCCACTTCTTCTACAGCATTATCTTTCTTAACTTCATAGGTTTCCTCTTGTAGCAGTTCATCTTCTTCAGCCCTCTTTGCTGCTTCCACAGACTCGTCTTTTTCTTCCTTTATTTCCTTCTCAGGCTCTTCTTTAAGATCTTTAACCTCTTCTGCCTTCTCTACTACCTTGCCCTCTTCCACATCTTTATAAAAATTACCATAGTCTGAACTTACAGGAAAGAACTTGGAAAGGTCCTTTTCACCTTGAGGCCCTTGAGGCTCTTCTACCTTTACATCTTCTTCAACTTTTTCCCCTTTCCTTGCTAGGAAGCTAATATATTCATTTATGGCTTCTTTTTCATGGCTAATATGAGC
>JAAYFE010000165.1 GCA_012728365.1 Tissierellia bacterium | reverse complement strand
TACCAGCCCTAGGGTCTATACGACCTGCCTAGGGAGGGGTGATGACACACCCTTAACTCTGGGTCATACTTGCCTGCCAGAAATGGACTGGCATTTAATCACCAGAGAATCCCCTGACTTTAGTCATGGGGAGTGTCAATATGCCAGGTATGGCTGTTATGGTCATTCCGTATACATAAGCCATAAGAGGAGGCATGGTAATTCCAAAGCCCTTTGCTAAAATTAACAGGGTAAGGGCAGCTGCTATTCTACCTCCAATCATGCTTAAAATTAATGACAATATGAGCTTCATATTCATATTTTTATATAATAAGCCAGATAAAAGACCATAAATACTCAATTCAACTAACATAATCCACAGGATAGGTGTTGGAGGCATACCTGTTAAGCTATAGTTTAAAAGAGGAGTAACAAAGCCTATTATACTGCCCAGTACTGGACCAAGGACAAAGCCAGAAATTAAAACAGGTATATGCATAGGAAGAAATACAGCTCCACTAATGCCTGTTAAATGAAAAATAGTAGGAAGTATAATTCCAATAGCCAGCAAAAGACCTGCTAAAACCAAGTCTCGTGTGTTAAACATAAAACTACCTCCCTTTATCCATTGCTAAAATTGTCCATTATCAACTGTTATTTGTCAATTGAAATTATTCTTTCATTGGTGTAATATATTAAATATCATATTGCTAGGGTGATTACAATGATATTTTCAGCATTATTGGCTTTAAAAATACTACTTTTTATGAGTATAACCAATGTAGAAAATTATAAAGGTTTTACTTTTTTAACTAGCTTGTTAATTACAATATTTCTTTTTAGTATACTTTATTTTAGCCCATATAGGAAGAAAAATTTAATAGCTTTTATCATTTATGGAATAATTTCCTTTATAATGTTTGTGGATGTTATGTATTTTTCATACTTTAATGTATTACCTTCTATAAAGCTTTTAAGCTTAATGAAAGAAGTAGGGGCTGTAGGGGAAAGTATAAGGGACTTATTTACCTTTAAAAATGCCCTGTTTATACTAGATCTACCAATTTTATTACTTTATATAATAAGAATTAAGGGTAGGGAAGGTAAAACCTACAGCAAATACATTAAATGGGCAGTACCCATGTCCTTATGTATTTGCCTTGTAGTCTTAATGTCCTTTCTGGGTCATAAAGGATTAATGGCTACCATTACTAGTCAAGAATTATTTACTTTCCATATAAAGGATATAAGGGATGCCTTAAGGGCAGATGAAGTTGTTTTAGGAAGAAGCTTTATTACAGATGAAGATATAATGGAGCTTAAGGAAAGGTCCAAGCTTATTGAAGGTGAATATACAGGTATTGGCAAAGGGAAAAATCTTATAGTCATTCAAGTGGAAGCCCTCCAAAATTTCCCTATTAATCTTTTTTACCATGGTCAGGAAATTACTCCAAATTTAAATAGATTAATTAAAGAAAAGGGAAGCTTGTATTTCAACAACTATTATCAGCAAATAGGAAGGGGAAATACTTCCGATGCAGAATTTGTAAGTAACAATTCCCTATATCCTTCCAATGAAGTGTCAGTGTACAAGGCCTATGCAGACAATACCTTCTATGGCCTACCATGGATCCTAAGGGACAATGGCTACACCGCCTGGGCCTTCCATGGATATAAGAAGGAGTTTTGGAATAGGGAAAAGGCCTATGTAAATCAAGGTTTCCAAAGATTTGTGTCAGAGGAGGACTATGAATTTACTGAAGAGGAAACCATAGGTTTTGGAATAATAGATGAGGTATTTTATAATCAAACATTGGAGTATATTAAGGAACTGGACAGCATAGACAACAATCCCTTTTATGCCTTTATTATATCCCTAACTAGCCATACTCCCTTTAATATGCCAGAGGAGTATTCATACCTTAATATAAGGGATGAACATAAGGATACTATTTTAGGCAACTACCTGCAGGCCATCCACTATGCAGATAAGGCCTTAGGTGACTTTCTTCAAGGCTTAAAGGAAGAAGGATATTATGACAACTCTGTCATAGCTATCTATGGGGACCACTTTGCCATAACAGGCTTAAATGAATCGGGCATATCCCTAATGACAGACTTTCTAGACAAGCCCTATGACTTAGATGAAATGATGAAGGTACCCCTTATTATCCATGTACCAGGTTTAGAGGAAAATAGGACTATTTCTAAATTAGGTAGCCAAATAGACTTCCTTCCTACCATATTAAACATAATGGGCTATGAAAATGAAAAGGGCCTTATGTTTGGAAGGGATTTAATAAACTACAAGGGTAAAACCTTTGTAGCACCAGTTACCTATGTACTAAAGGGTTCCTTCATAGATGATGACTATATATTCTATATGTCAAGGGACGGCATATTTAAAAATAGCAAGGCAAAATGGAAGGATAGTAAGGAAAAAATAGAGGATTTAAGTGCCTTAAGGGATACCTATGAGCTAGTAATAGATGAAATAAACAAGTCCAACTATATACTAAAGACAGATCTATTAAAGCATATAAAGGATGGAGAAGTAAACTTAGACCATATTAGTTCCACTTCTATTAATGAAGAACATATATTAAAGTGCTATAATGATCCAAAAGAAGAATTAACCCAAGCTACTCTTTCAGGTAAGAAAGTAATGGCTGTATTGGTAAAATGGGAAAAGGATAAGGTAGTACTAAGTGATGGTACAGATATGGATAAATTAGCCAGATGGATGGAAGAAAACAAAGATGTATATATAAGTCTTAGGACCTATGAGGAAGATGAATCAATATTTATGAAGATAAAAGAGGAGTATAGTCAGCTATTAGATAGATTCATAGTGGAAATGACTGATTTTGAACACCATATTAAGTTATCCAACAATGCCTATAAAAACATAATGTTAAACTTAGTAGGCACTAAGTACACTAAGGAAGAAGTATTAGAATTCTTAAACAGAAGCCCATTAAAGGGAGTTATAATAAATAAGAGTTCCATGGATATGAAATTCATAAAGGATATACAAAACCTTAATATACCTGTATATATAGAATTAGAAGACAAAATGGCAGTGGCTAAATAGTGGAGGGGAAAATTTTGTATATAGTACTATTTATATTATTAACTTTAAAAACCTTAATATTCATGTACAATACAGAAGTTGTAAGCCATCAGATACCTGTATTTTTGGTAAGCTTCCTTATAATACTCTTTGTATTATCCTCTATACATTTAAGCAATTTAAAGAAAAAGCACTGGTTTGCTTTTTCTTTTTATGCCCTTGTGTCCTTTATAATGTTTGTAGATGTGGTCTACTATGGATATTTTAATGCTTTACCATCTGTAAGCATGCTAAGCCAAGTAGACCAGATTACAGCTGTAGGGGATAGTATAAGGGAGCTTTTAAACATTAAAAGGATCTTGTTTATATTGGACCTACCATTAATATGTTTCTATATTCTAAAATCCAGAAAAGAATATAAAGAACACAATATTTATTTAAGGGTAAGCCTACCAAGCTGTATACTACTTGTACTTGTAGTTATGGTAAGCATCCTAAACAAAAAAGATTTATTGGTTCCTGTTGCCAATCAAGAATTTTTTACCTACCACATTATGGATATTAAGTACTATACTATTGGTGATGATGTAGAAAATTTAGATGGCCTTAGTGAAAAGGATCTAGAAGAATTAAAGGAAAGAACTAAATTAAAAGAAGGAAAATATACAGGAGTTGGTAAAGGGAAAAACCTAATAGTCATCCAGGTGGAAGCATTGCAAAATTTTGTTATTAATCATTACTATGATGGCCAGGAAATTACCCCTAATTTAAATAGGCTTCTTAAAGAAAAGGGTATTATATACTTTAACAATTACTACCAGCTTTTAGGAAGGGGCAATACTTCCGATGCAGAATTTGTAAGTAACAATTCCCTATATCCTTCCATGGATGAGCCAACCTATATACAATTTGAAGAAAATACCTTCTATGGCCTACCCTGGATCTTAAGGGATAGGGGTTATACTGCCTGGGTCTTTCACGGTTATGAAAAGGAGTTTTGGAATAGAAACAGGGCCTATGTAAATCAAGGTTTCCAAAGATTTATATCTGAGGAGGATTATGAATTTACTGAAGAGGAAACCATAGGCTTTGGAATAATAGATGAGGTATTTTATGAGCAAACCTTAGAATATATTAAGGAGCTGGACAATGACAACAACAATCCCTTTTATGCCTTTATTATATCCCTAACTAGCCACACCCCCTTTGAAATGCCAGAAGGATACCAGTACCTAAATATAAGGAAGGAACATGAAGGTACCATCCTAGGGAACTACCTTCAAGCCATCCTCTATGCAGACAGGGCCTTAGGTGACTTTCTTCAAGGTTTAAAGGAAGAAGGGTATTATGATAATTCTGTTATTGCCATATATGGAGACCATTTTGCCATATCTAGCTTAGATAAGGACAAAAAAGAAATTATGACCCATTATCTTGGATATGAATATGATTTAGATGAAATGATGAAGGTACCTTTAATTATCCATATACCAGGCCTGGATATTAGTGAAACCATAGTTAGGATAGGTATCCAATTGGACTTTCTTCCTACAATACTAAATATAATGGGCTATGAAAATGAAAAGGGCCTTATGTTTGGAAGGGACCTAAT
>JAAYFE010000164.1 GCA_012728365.1 Tissierellia bacterium | reverse complement strand
TTCATAGGCAGCACCAGTATAGCCTTGGGGAGAAGAGCTATTAGTTAGCATCATTACAAGGGTACAGATAGTTAATACCCCAGGTATAATGGCCAGGCCCATATCTACACCAGACTTGGCACCAGTTAGCATGGAGTCAATAAATCTGGTTCCAACGCCTCCACTGCGAACTATACGGTAATTAAGGTCAAAATTGGAAACGTTATCCCCAGAAGAAACATACATTTCACTTTTCCCATAGATCTTGGCTGTATGTCTTAACATAAGCCTGGTACTAACAATACCACCTATAATACTACCCATATTACCTACAATAACTGCCAATATAAAACTTTCACCAATGGGGGAGGGTATCCCTATCATAAAAGCAGTAATTATAAGTCCCATACCAAAGGCAGTACCTAAATTAGTTAAGGCTGGAAACTGATACTTCTTAAAATACCTTTGGAAGTTTTTATCATTAGCCAAAGTTAGTATTGCAGGATTATCTGAAAGATATGTAGCAAAAACTCCTATAAGAGCAGCACCTGGCAAATCATAAACTGGCTTCATAAGGGGAGACAATATTTTATTCATCATTGCAATAACTCCAAATTCAGAGAATAAGCCTGAAATTGCCCCGGCAATAACGGCTATTGCCATAATATAAAAGACTGTTTCCATTAGGAGGGAATAGGCTGTATTCATCATTGTATTGAGCATATTTATAAAACCCATCCTACTGGCCAATAGTCCAAAAATTGCAATAAATATCCCAAGAAAAATAAAGGTTTCCAAGCTAATTGCCCTTTTCATATTAGGCTTCTTTTTTTCATCATTAGGATTTTCTATCTTCATCCCTGTCCTCCTTTAACTTGTTAAAGTCAGCTAATTACAATAAAATAAAGACTTCCATTCAATCTTATCAGATGGATAAATGGGTGTCAATAAGCCTTATTTGTGATAAAATATATATAAATTTACTTTTATTTAGGAAGGGTATTGTTATGGGTAAAAATACTTTTGTTCATCTACACGTGCATACAGAGTACAGCTTACTAGATGGTTCTACTAGAATTGAGGATCTTATAAATAGAACTAAGGAATTGGGAATGGATACCATTGCCATAACAGACCATGGTGCCATGTTTGGCGTTATAGATTTTTATAAAAAGGCCAAGGCAAAGGGAATTAAGCCCATATTAGGTTCAGAAGTATATGTGGCCATGAACAAATATACTGAAAGGGAACAAAAAGACAAAAACCAGTACCATTTAGTCCTATTGGCTGAAAATAATACTGGCTATAAAAACCTTATGAAGATTGTATCAGAAGGCTATATAAATGGCTTTTATTATAAACCCAGGGTAGATCACGACATCCTAAGGCAATATAGTGAAGGCATAATAGCCCTCAGTGCCTGCCTGGCAGGAGAGGTGCAGCACCATCTATTAAATGGCAATTATGAAAAGGCTAAAGAAATAGCCCTAAAATACAATCATATATTTGGTCAGGACAATTTCTTTTTAGAACTACAGGACCATGGCATGGAGGAACAAAAAGAAGTAAATAGACTCCTTATAAAATTAAGTGAAGAAACGGGAATTCCTTTAGTGGCTACAAATGATGTCCACTACTTAAGAAAGGAAGATGCCCTAGTCCATGATGTTCTCTTATGTGTACAAACAGGCAAGACTGTAGATGACACAGACAGGATGAGGTTTCCTACCAATGAATTTTATTTAAAATCCCCTCAAGAAATGGAAGAACTATTTAGCTTTAAAAAGGAAGCCCTTGAAAATACAGTGCGGATAGGTGAAAGGTGCAATGTTACCCTAGACTTTGATACCTTACACCTACCTGAATACAAAGTACCTGAAGGTTATACCAATGTGGAATATCTTAAGAAGCTTTGTATAGAGGGCCTTAAAAGAAGATATGGAACTATCACTCCAGAAATAGAGGAAAGATTTAATTTTGAATTTAATACCATAGTTAACATGGGCTATGTAGATTACTTCCTAATTGTTTGGGACTTTATAAAATATGCCAAGGACAATGGCATAATGGTAGGGCCTGGTAGGGGTTCTGCTGCTGGTAGTATTGTATCTTATGCCCTAGGCATTATAGATATAGACCCCTTAGAATACGACCTGCTCTTTGAAAGGTTTCTAAACCCAGAAAGGGTATCAATGCCTGACATTGATATAGATTTTTGCTATGAGAGAAGGGAAGAGGTCATAGACTATGTAGTGAAAAAATATGGTTCCGATAGGGTAGCCCAAATATGCACCTTTGGTACCATGGCAGCCAGGGGTGCCATAAGGGATGTAGGCAGGGCATTAAATATGCCCTATGGGGAAGTGGACTATATAGCTAAACAGATACCTATGGAGCTGGGCATGACCATTTCAAAGGCTCTGGAAGTAAACAAGAGCCTGAAGGAAATGTATGATACTAATGAGGAAGTAAGAAGGCTTATTGACCTGGCCTTGGCAGTAGAAGGCCTGCCCCGCCATACTTCAACCCATGCAGCAGGAGTGGTTATTTCCAAGGAACCCATAACCAATTATGTGCCCCTTTTAAGGAACAATGATGCCATTACTACCCAGTTTGATATGATAGAATTAGAAGAGCTGGGTCTTCTAAAGATGGACTTTTTAGGCTTAAGGACCCTTACAGTTATCAGGGATGCAGTGGAATTAATTGAAAAAAATCATGGGGTAAGGATAGATTTTGACAGTATTGATTATGAAGATCCTAAGGTCCTTGATATGTTTGCCAAGGGGGAAACCCTAGGGGTCTTCCAGTTTGAAAGTGCTGGCATGAGGCAGATTCTAAAGGAGCTAAAGCCCAACAGATTTGAAAACCTAATAGCTGCCAACTCCCTCTTCAGACCAGGCCCCATGAACCAGATTCCTCAATATATTAAAAATAAGCATAATCCAGAAAATATTGAGTACCTACATCCAAAGCTTAAGCCCATACTGGAGGTAACCTATGGCTGTATAGTTTATCAGGAACAGGTAATGCAGATAGTAAGGGATATAGGTGGCTTTACCATGGGGGGAACCGACCTTTTAAGGCGAGCCATGGGTAAGAAGAAGATGGATGTTATGGAAAGGGAGAGGAAAAGGTTCATATATGGGGAAACTGATGAAAAGGGCAATGTAATCATAAGTGGGGCCATTAGAAATGGAGTAGATGAGGAAACTGCCAATAAAATATATGACTTGATGATAGATTTTGCCAAATATGCCTTTAACAAGTCCCACTCTGCAGCCTATGCAGTGGTGGCCTATAGGACAGCCTGGTTAAAGTACTACTATCCTGTGGAATTTATGGCAGCCCTCATAAGCAGTGTAATGGGGGATACAAACTCTGTTTCCCTCTATATTAGGGAATGCAAAAGGCTAGGCATAGAAGTACTTCCACCAGATATAAATGAAAGCTATAAAAAGTTTACTGTTGTAGATGGGAAAATAAGATTTGGCCTAATGGCAGTAAAAAATGTAGGAGAAAACCTAATAGATGGCATTATAAAGGCTAGGGAAAAGGGACCCTTTACAAGCTTTACAGATTTTTGTGAAAGGATAGAAAATATAAACCCAGCCCTTATGAATAAAAGGGCAGTAGAAAGCTTAATTAAATGTGGAGCCATGTCTAGCTTGAAGGGAAATAGGGCCCAGCTCTTGGCCATATTTGAAAAGACCATAGATAGCATTCACAACGATAGGAAGAGAAATTTAGCTGGTCAGTTTTCCCTCTTTAGCAAGGCAGATGAAAGCCTCAATGAAGACAATCTACCAGAGCTAAAAGAGTTTCCCAAGAGGAATCTATTGGCTATGGAAAAGGAGACCTTGGGCATATATATAAGCGGCCACCCCTTAGAACCTTATGAAGAAGAGCTTAGAAGGATTACCACCATAAATACATCTGAAATACTGCAGGTAAATGAGGATGTAGTCGATAATATAAAGGAAGATCTAGATGGAAAAAGGGTAGTAATAGGTGGTATTATAAGTTCTAAGAAGAATAAGATAACTAAAAATAACAACATGATGGCCTTTATAAGCCTGGAAGACCTATATGGTACCATTGAGTGTATAGTATTTCCAGCCACCTATGAAAGGTACAATAGGTTAATTGAAGAGGATAAGCTTGTTATAATAGAAGGTAGGATTACAACCAGTGAAGAAGAAGAACCTAAGATAATCTGTGAAAAAATAAGTCCCCTTATTAAATACAAGAGGGACAAAGTTTACCTTAGAATCTCAAAGGAAAAACCCTTAAATATATTTGAAAGGATTAAAAAAGTATTATTAAAATATAAGGGAGAAGTACCTGTATACGTATATATGGAAGCTAATAAAAGGACTGTTATGGCCCAAAGAGACTATTGGGTTAATATAGAAGAAGAGGAGCTTTTTAAGGAGCTTGTAGACATACTTGGGGAAGAAAATGTTAAAGTATCATAAGATTAAAGGTTAGGGGAGTTTTCTATGTGGACTGTAGTACATGTGGCTGTAGGTTTAGAAACAGCTGAAAAAATTTCAAAAAGACTACAGGAAGAAGGATTTTTAGTAAAGATTAATCTATTAACTAAAGAAAGGGATGAAGAACTTTATGAAATATTAGCTCCTGAATTTGAAGCTGATGAAATACAGGAAGTATTATTTGATCTAGGAATACTGTAAAGGTAGGTGGAAGAATGAAAGCAATTGGCATATTAACCAGTGGTGGCGATGCTCCTGGCATGAATGCAGCCATTAGGGCAGTGGTCAGGACTGCCATCTATAATGGCCTTAAGGTATTTGGTATAAAGGAAGGCTACAATGGCCTTTTAAATGGCAAACTAGAGGAAATGAACCTTTCCTCTGTGGCAGATATAATTCATAGAGGGGGCACCATGCTAAGAAGTGCCAGATCTGAGGAATTTATGACAGAGGAAGGTTTTAACAAGGCCTTAAATATATTGAGAATATTTGATATTGATGGCCTAGTAATACTGGGTGGTGATGGTACCTTTAGGGGGGCCAAAAAATTAAGTGATGCTGGTGTGCCAGTAGTCTGTATACCCTGTACCATAGATAATGATTTAGGCTATACTGATTATACCATTGGCTTTTTTACTGCTGTGGAAACTGTAGTGGATGCCATGAGCAAATTAAGGGATACTTCAACTTCCCATGGCAGGGCCAATGTTGTAGAAGTAATGGGCCGGGCCTGTGGTGATATTGCCCTTTATGCAGGCCTGGCTGGAGGAGCAGAAAGCATCATTGTACCAGAAGTGGACTTTAATATAGATGAGGTCTGTAAAAGGGTAATACAGGGCAGAAATAGGGGAAAACTACACCATATAATTGTTTTGGCAGAAGGAGTAGGCAATGCCTATGAGGTGGCAAAAACGGTACAGGAAAGGACCAATACCGATGTGAGAGTTACCATACTAGGCCATATTCAAAGGGGGGGTACCCCTTCAACCTTTGATAGGATATTAGCAAGTAAAATGGGTTTTAAGGCCGTTGAACTATTATTGGCCCAAGAAGTAGGAAGGGCCATTGGGATAAAATGTAATGAAATAATAAGCATGGACCTGGATCAAGCTCTAAGTACAAAAAAAGCATTTGACAAGGCTATGTATGAAACTGCTAAGATACTATCAATATAAAAAGGGGTGGTAACATGAAGAAGACCAAAATTGTATGTACCATAGGGCCTGCATCGGAAAAGGAGGAAGTCTTAAGACGGCTGATGCTTAATGGTTTAAACGTAGCAAGGCTAAACTTCTCCCATGGTACCTATGAGGAACACAAGAAGAGAATAGATACCATTAAAAAAATAAGAAGTGAACTGGATTTACCAGTGGCCATTACGCTGGATACCAAGGGTCCTGAAATAAGGCTTAAGAAGTTTAAGGATGGATCCATCACCTTACAAGACAATGACACCTTTACCCTAACTACCAGGGATCTGGTAGGAGATGAAACTATAGTAAGCATCTCCTATGAGGGGCTCCCTCAGGATGTAAAGGTAGGAAGCAGGATCCTAGTTGATGATGGACTGGTTGAATTAGAAGTAAAGGAAATTGTAAATAATACTGATATAGTGTGTAAGGTTATAAACGGTGGGACACTAAAAGACCATAAAGGGGTAAATGTACCTAATACCTCTATTAATTTACCTTCCATAACAGAAAAGGATATAAATGACATAAAATTTGGAATTGAAAATGAAGTAGACTTTATAGCTGCCTCCTTTATAAGGAAGGCAGATGATGTACTTGAAATAAGGAAGGTCTTAGAAGAAAATGGAGGAGAGGATATTGAAATAATATCCAAAATAGAAAGCCAAGAAGCTGTTGACAATATAGATGAAATAATTGAGGCTTCTGATGGTATAATGGTGGCTAGAGGGGATCTAGGGGTAGAAATTGATGCTGAAGAAATACCCCTTCTTCAAAAGCAAATAGTTAGAAAGTGCAATAAGGCCGGAAAGCCAGTTATTATTGCTACCCAGATGCTGGATTCCATGATAAGAAATCCTAGGCCTACCAGGGCAGAGGTTACAGATGTGGCCAATGCAATACTGGATGGTACAGATGCCATTATGCTATCTGGTGAAACTGCAGCAGGAAAATATCCTGTTGAAGCAGTAAAGACCATGACCAGTATTGCCATAAGGACTGAAGGCTCAAGGGAATACTTAGAAACCTTAAAATCCAAAAGGGTCCTAGACCAATATATATCAACTACCAATGCCATTAGCAGGGCCACCTGTGCTACAGCAGAAGATCTAAAGGCCACAGCCATAATAACTGCCACCTCCAGTGGCTATACCTCCAAGGCAGTATCTAAATTTAGACCCAAGGCCCCAATAGTGGCAGCCACTACCTCAGAAAAGGTTATGAGGAAACTAGCCTTAGTTTGGGGAGTTTATCCAGTACTGTCAGTAAAAACAGAAAGTACAGACGAAGTAATAGACATGTCTATCCACTCGGCCATGCTTAAGGGATATGTAAAGGAAGGGGACCTAATAGTCATTACTGCAGGCATACCTGTAGGTGTATCAGGAACCACCAACCTTTTAAAGGTCCATACCATTGGCAAGATACTATTGAAGGGAATAGGAATAGCAAAGGAATCTGTTTATGGTAGGGTATGTATAGGAAGCAGTAGGGAAGAATTAACAAATAAGTTTAGAAAAGGAGACATATTAGTTAGCCAATATACAGATAAGGATATAGTTGAATTTATGAAGGATGCAAAGGCCATAATAGTAGAAAGGGGAGGACTTACTTCCCATGCAGCCATAGTTGGCTTAAACTTTGGTATACCAACCATAGTTGGGGCTGAAGATGCAACTAGTATACTAAAAGATGGTGATATAGTAACTGTAGATGCAGCCACAGGTGTGGTCTATCAAGGAGAAGCAAAGGTACTATAAGGAGGGGAAAATGGAAAATACTACAACTATTAGGGTTAGATATAAGGATACTGATCAAATGGGAGTAGTATATAATGGCAACTATTTTACCTGGTTTGAAATAGGCAGGGTGGAATTTTTAAGGGATCTTGGAATAAGGTATTTAGACATGGAAAAAATGGGAGTATATACTGCAGTGGCAGAGGCATACTGTAAATACATTAAGCCAGCTAGATATGATGATGAAATAGTAATCAAGACTAAAATAAGAAGGCTTACAGATGTAAGGCTGGAATTTGAATATTCCCTATATAGGAAAGAGGACAATGAGCTTATAGCCACAGGTTACACAACCCATGCCTTTGTAGATAAGAATATAAGGCCTATTAATTTTAAAAAACAACATCCAGATATTTGGAAACGCTTAAAGGAGACCATATGAAAAAGCTATTGCCCCTATTCTTAATTTTACTAGTATTAGAAATATATATTCTCATAAAAGCCGTTGAAATTATTGGTTTGTTAGAAACCATTCTTTTACTATTACTTACTGCAGCGGTAGGCATTATTATAGCCATATCAGAAGGAAGGATAGTTTTAAGAAATATTAATAGAGCATTGTCTCAGAGAAGGGTGCCGGCAGATGATATACTTTCTGGATTATGTATTTTAATGGGAGGACTAATGCTATTTTTGCCAGGAATTTTAACAGACCTAGTAGGAATAACCATGGTAATACCTGTAACAAGGAAATTTTATAAGGAAATTATAAGATCAATAATAGAAAATATGATTTTAAAAGGATATAATAGAATAAGGTTAAGGTGGTAATTAGATAGTCAAAGAATATTTTAGTAAATAATGGATATACTTATTTAAAAAAGTAGGGGAACTGATTCTTTTAGGGGCACATCATGTGCCTTATTTTTTTGAGAGGAGTAATGGACATGGATTTTAATATAGGTGATAAGTTAGAAGTAGAAATTATAGATTTAAGCAATGAAGGTACCGGTATTGGCAAATACAAAGGTTTTACCTTTTTTATAGAAGGCTGCACCTTAGGAGATAAGGTATTGTTTCAAATTACAAAGCTAAAAAAGAATTATGGACTAGGCCAGACTATAGAAATATTAGAAAGATCCCCTTATAGGGTAGATTCTAAATGTGAACATTTAGGTAAGTGTGGTGGCTGTGAACTACACAAACTAAGGTATGACAAACAGCTGGAATTAAAAAGGCATATAGTTAAAAACAATCTGGAGCGCATTGGAAAAATCCAAGATATGCTAGTGAAAGATACCTTTGGCATGGACTCTCCCTACAGGTACAGAAACAAGGGGGAGTTTAAGGTGGGAGCCAACTACCAAATAGGCTACTTTAAAAGGGGAAGCCATGAAATATATCCAATAGAAAGCTCCATCATCCAAAAAGAAAGTGCCGATGAAGTTATCAGGCTAATGAAGGAATATATGAAAAGGTATAGGGTAGAAGGCTATGATAGAAAAAGAAAGAGGGGAATTATAAAGAACTTAATTGTAAGGACCAGTCAAGATAATAAGGTAATGGTCATTGTTGTTACTAAAGGAAAAAATCTACCCCATAGGGAAGAACTAATAAATATTCTTACCAGCCAGCCCAGTTTAGAAGTTGTAAGCATATACCAAAATATTAATCCTAAGGATACATCTGAAATACTAGGGCAAAAGGATATAAAGCTATATGGTGAAGATAAGTTAGTTGACTATATAGGGGAATATAAATTTTTAATATCTCCCAAATCCTTCTTCCAGGTAAACCATGTTCAAACCAAGGTCCTATATGACAAGGTAGTAGAATACTTAAATCTTACAGGCAAGGAAATTGTGGCAGACCTATACTGTGGCATAGGCACCATAGCTATCTACATATCCAAATATGCTAAAAAGGTATATGGAGTAGAAATAGTGAAGGATGCCGTAGAAGATGCAAGGGAAAATCTAAAATTAAACCAGGTAAACAATGTGGAGTTCATATTAGGGAAAAGTGAGGAAGTGTTGCCTAAGCTAAACAAAAAAGGCATCATCTTTGATGCCATAGTAGTAGACCCACCTAGAAAGGGACTGGATAAAGTATTAGTAGATGCCATTTTAGAAGCCAAGCCAGAAAAAATAGTCTATGTATCCTGCAATCCATCAACCTTGGCCAGGGACTTAGGTTATTTAGTGGAAGAGGGATACGAGGTAGTAGAAGTTCAGCCAGTAGATATGTTTCCCCATACGATGCATGTGGAGTGCGTGATAAAGATACAAAGAGTCAAGTAGTCGAAATAGCCCGATTTTTCAAGGCTTCCGACGGTTTTCAATTTATCAAAAATAAGGGTGATTATAGTAGTA
>JAAYFE010000163.1 GCA_012728365.1 Tissierellia bacterium | reverse complement strand
TTGGAAGGAATTTATCGAGAAATATGACGATATTAGTTACAAGCCTGAAGTGGACAAGAATGAAAAGGAGTATAATTATGAGAACTTTGTAAGCACTTCATCATCTCTAAAAGAGTATTTATTGTTCCAATTAAATGTACTAAAATTGAATACTATTGACTATATAATTGGAAGGGCAATTATAGAAAATATAGATGATAATGGTTATTTAATGGTAACAGTGGAGCAGTTATCAGAGGAAATAGGAGTTAGTCCTGAGAGGATTGAAAACGTTTTAAGTATTGTTCAGACCTTTGATCCCTCTGGAGTAGGTGCTAGAGACTTAAAAGAATGTCTTTTAATACAGGTTAAAGAAGATAATGTAAAAAATCCCAATGTTGAACTTATTATTAAAAAATATTTAAAAGATATAGCATATAACAGGATTTCAAAGATTGCTAAGGAATTGAATATTGACGAAAAAGAAGTTCAAGACATATGTGATTATATAAAAACTTTAGAGCCTAAGCCAGGAAGGCTTTATGAAAATAGTTCAGGTGATGTAAAATATATTATTCCAGATGCAATTATAGAGTATGTTGATGGGGAATATGTTATAATTTTAAACGATGTTACAGCTCCAAGATTGAATATTAATAAGTTTTATAGAGAAATGTTAAGAAAGGAAGGGGATGTAGAAGCATCTGAGTTTTTAAAAGAAAAACTTTCATCGGCCATGTGGCTTATTAGAAGTATTGAACAGAGAAGAATGACCATATACAATGTAGTAAAATCTATTTTGAAACACCAGAGGGAGTTCTTTGAAAATGGAGAAAAAGCTCTTAAACCTTTAACCTTAAAGGAAGTTGCAGATGATATAAATATGCATGAGTCAACAGTTAGCCGGGCAACAAATGGCAAATACATACAAACTCCCAGGGGCTTGTATGAATTAAAATACTTCTTTACCAGTGGGCTATCTACAAAAGAAGGAGAAGATGTATCATCCACAAGTATTAAGGCTATGATTAAAGAAATAATAGATGGGGAAGATCCTAAAAAACCCTTAAGTGATCAAAAAATATCTAATATGTTAAAGGATAGGGGAATAAAAATATCAAGAAGGACTGTAGCAAAGTACAGGGATGAAATGGATATTCCATCATCTACTATGAGAAAGAGATATTAGATTATGAGAAACCATGTGAAAGCATGGTTTTTTATTTGCACTTTTACATCAGAATAGATTGTTAAAAAGATTTAAAAAAATACAAGATTGAAAATTGATTGACAAATGTAAATATTACAAATATGATATCTGTATATATGTATGAAATAAAGCTTTGGTTACCTGCTAAGGGAAAGAGAAGTTTAATTCCTTTGTAAATCATGTAAAAAGATAAAGTTAATTTTAGGAAAATTTTAATATGAGAGGGTGGGGATGCTAATGAAATTCGATAAAAACCATATGAAAAGCTTAATTGAAGAAAATTTATTAAAGTATGTAGGAATAAGAACTGATACTAATTCTAAAGAAGAGGGAAATGTGGAAAAGTTTTATGAAGAATGGTTTGAAAAGGTAGAGTATTTCAAAAACAATCCAGATAAGTGTGGCCTATTTCCAATACCTGATGATTATTTAGACAGAAAGGTTCCATGGTGTTTATTAAAAGGACAAGGAGATGATACCATAGTATTTATTCATCACTATGACACAGTGGAAACAAAGGACTATGGCATATTAGAACCTTTAGCCCTTAAGCCCTATGAGCTTATGAAAGTCTTAAAGGAAGACAAAGTCCAGCTGCCTGCTGAGGCAAAGAAAGACCTGGATAGTGGAAATTGGCTATTTGGAAGAGGGGTTTGTGATATGAAGGGTGGAGGTTCAATCCAGCTTTCACTTATTGAAGAATACAGTAAAGACCCTGATTTTAAGGGCAATATTCTTTTAATAGCTGTGCCAGATGAAGAAAATTTATCTGCAGGAATGAGAGGAGCGGTACTTCTTTTAAAATCCTTAAAGGATAAATATAATCTTAACTATAAACTAATGCTTAATACTGAACCCCATGAAAGGGAAAAGGATTTGTGTCCAACTATATATGATGGTTCCATAGGAAAGATAATGCCAGTACTTTATGTTCGTGGCAAACTGGCTCACGTAGGACAAATATATTCTGGCTTAAATCCAATAAATCTTTTATCTGAAATAATAAGAAGGACTGAATTAAATCCTAAATTCATTGAGAAGGTTGGGACAACTACAAGTCCAGCACCTACCTGGTTATACCATAAGGATAGGAAAATGGTATATGATGTTTCCTTGCCAATTGCATCCTGTGGATATATGAGTATCTTGTCTTTAACCAAATCACCTAAAACAATTATGGAAGAACTTAGGGAAATATCAATAGATGCCTTTAAAAAAGTGCTGGATGACATGAATAGGGATTATAAGACATATACAGAAATTGCTGGAATAGAATTTGAACCATTAAAATGGGAACCAAAGGTTAAGTTCTATTCTGAATTATATGAGGATGCAATTAAAGACTCAGGAGAGGATTTTAAAAAGGCCTATGGTATTCTAATGAATGAAATAAAGAATAAATTTAATAGAAATGAAATTACAATAATTGATTCTGCAAATATGATAATTGAAAAAACTTTAGAATATATAAAGGATAAATCACCAATGGTTATACTGGCACTAACACCTCCCTATTATCCAAGTACAAATAATAAAATGCTAGGGGAAAAGGCCAAGGATATAGATTTAATTATAGAGGATCTTAAAGATTATGCAAGGGAAAACTTTAAGGAAGACTACAAGGTTGAAAACTATTTTACTGGTATATCTGATTTAAGCTATGCCATGTCTGTCTCTACGAAAGAAGATATTGATTATATAAAAGAAAACATACTTATGTGGGGGGATATATACTACATACCATTGGAGATAATAAAGGAAATATCAATGCCTGTACTAAATGTAGGACCATGGGGAAAGGATTTTCATAAGTATACCGAAAGGGTCAACAAGGATGACTTGTTTTATAAAACACCAAGGCTAATAGATTTAGTAATATCAAAATTGTTATACAATTAGGGTAGTCATAAATAAAGAAGCATATAAAATTTAAGGTGCAAAGCTCCACATAAGGTGGAGCTTTTATTTACCTCTTGAAATTCAACTGTATATGGCTTATAATAAAATTGTCAACATATGGCATATATTTTTGATGGAACCGGGACAATATATTAACAACAGGGTCATAATACGACCCAATCACAGTATACATTAAATATTTACATAATTTACTCACTACAAGAGGTGTTATCATGAGTCTTATAAAGCTTCAAAAAAAAATAGTTCCAGAAATAGTGGAATTACTGGAATTAAGATATAATATTTTAAGAAATATTTTATACAATGAGCCTATTGGAAGAAGAAGTCTTGCAATGAAACTAAATATTGGAGAGAGAACCATTAGGACAGAAGTTAATATTTTAAAAAAGCAGGGCCTTGTAACAGTTGGCAATATAGGTATGCAGTTAACAGAAGAAGGTAAAGATCTTATTGAGAATTTAGATAATATTATAAGGGAATTAAGAGGAATTTCTGAGTTGGAGAAAAAATTAAAGGATATATTAAATATAAAAAGGGTAATAGTAGTGCCAGGAAATTCAGATAAAAGTGAATTAGTACTAAGTGATATGGGCAAAACTACATCTATATATATACAAAAGATAATAAAGGATGATTGTATAATAGGTATTACAGGTGGAACTACCATGGCACAAGTTGCTGAAGAAATGCCAGCGGCAAAGATAGCAAAAAATATTCAAATTATCCCTGCTAGAGGTGGATTAGGAAAGGATGTGGAAACCCAATCAAATAGCATAGCTGCTAAAATTGCAAAGAAATTAAATGCTACTTATAAACTATTACATGTACCTGATAACATTGACCAAAAGACTTTAGAAGGGCTTTTAGAATTGCCAGATATAAAAGAAGTGGTGGAACTATTGGATAAGATGGATATGATTATATTTGGCATAGGAAGAGCAGATATAATGGCAAGCAAAAGAAATCTCTCCAAGGATATAATAAAATTACTTAATGAAAGAAAGGCAGTAGGAGAAGCCTTTGGCCATTATTTTGATATTAAGGGTAATGTAGTTTGGAAAATGTCAACTATTGGTATAACATTGGAGTCCTTTAAGAAAATTAAATCTGCAATAGGAGTTGCAGGAGGGGAAAGTAAAGCTGAAGCAATTATGGCCATATCTTCCTTGAGGGATGATATAACTATTATAACGGATGAAGCAGCAGCTAATAAGATTATTGAAATAGTTAATAAAGCTACTAAGTAGCTTTAATATAAATTATAAGGAGGAATTTATATGGGTATGAAAGTAGGGTTAAGCGGATTTGGTAGAATAGGTAGAGATGTATTAAGAATTTATTTTGAAGAAGGCCATACAAATGATTTTGACCTAGTTGCATTAAATGCATCGGGAGATTTGAATACATTAGCACATTTATTTAAATATGATACATTATACGGGAAATTTAATGGAACTATAGAGGTAGTAGAAGATGGATTTGTCATAAATGGAAAGAAAATTAAAGTTGTAGCACACAGAGATCCTGCTGAAATTCCATGGAAGGAATTAGGAGTAGACCTTGTTATTGACTCTACAGGAGCTTTCAGAGATAGGGAAGGACTTATGAAGCACATTAATGCAGGTGCTAGAAAGGTAATACTTACAGCACCAGGTAAAAATGAGGATGTAACCATAGTAATGGGGGTTAATCATAAGGACTATGATCCTGATAAGCACCATATTATTTCAAATGCTTCTTGTACAACAAATTGTCTTGCACCAGTGGCAAAGGTTATAGTAGAGAAGTTTGGAGTAAAGAATGCAATGATGACAACTGTACATTCCTATACTAATGACCAGCAAATACTAGATAAGAGACATAAGGATTTAAGACGAGCAAGAGCAGCTGCAGAATCAATTATTCCAACTACAACAGGGGCAGCAAAGGCAGCAGCTTTAGTGATACCAGAATTAAAAGGTAAAATAAATGGATTTGCAATGAGAGTTCCAACACCGACAGTTTCTATTGTAGATGTAACCTTTGAAGTTGAAAAGCAAACTACTGTTGAAGAGGTAAATCAAGCCCTTAAGGAAGCAAGTGAAGGGGAAATGAAGGGAATACTAGGATATACAGAAGAACCATTGGTATCAGCAGATTATATAAGGGATCCTCGCTCATCAATAGTTGATGGACTACTTACAATGGTAATAGATAATATGGTAAAAGTAGTAGCATGGTATGACAATGAATGGGGATATTCTGCAAGGGTTATAGACCTTGTTAAACTAGTGGCAAATAAATAAAATCCAGGATGACTTAATGTTCATCCTGGATATATAATGAATAAAAAACAATGAATTACTAATGGGGGGATTTTATGCTAAACAAAAAGACCTTAAAAGATTTAGATGTAAAAGGAAAAAGGGTATTAGTAAGATGTGATTTTAATGTACCTATGGATGAGGAGTTAAATATTACTGATGATAGAAGAATTACAAGTTCACTACCTACAATAAACTACTTAATAGAGAATAATGCAAAGATTATACTTATGTCCCACTTAGGAAGGCCAAAGGGAGAGCCAAATCCTAAACTTAGCCTAGAACCAGTAGCTAAAAGATTATCAGAGCTATTAAATAAAGAAGTTATTTTTGCTAAAGACAATAATGTAGTTAGTGATAGGGTTAAAGAAATCGTTTCAAATATGAAAGAAGGAGATGTAGTTTTATTAGAAAATACTAGATTTAGAAAAGAAGAAACTAAAAATGGAGAAGACTATGCCAAGGAATTGGCTTCTTTAGGGGATCTATTTGTAAATGATGCCTTTGGAACTTGTCATAGAGCCCATGCTTCAAATGTAGGCCTTGCCAATCTACTTCCTTCAGCTGTAGGATTTTTAGTAGAAAAAGAGATTACAGTAATGGGAAATGCTCTTGAAAATCCACAAAGGCCATTTTTAGCTATATTAGGAGGGGCTAAAGTATCTGATAAGATAGGTGTAATAGAAAATTTGTTGAACAAGGTAGATTCAATAATTATTGGTGGAGGAATGGCCTATACCTTCTTTAAAGCACAGGATTATGAAATTGGAACCAGTATAGTAGAAGATGATAAATTAGAGTTAGCAAGGGAAATTATGAAAAAGGCAGAAGAAAAGGGTGTAAAGCTATTATTGCCAGTAGACATAGTTGTTGCATCAGAATTTAAAAATGATACGGAATTTAAAACGGTGCCTATAGACAAAATACCTGAAGACATGATGGGAATGGACATGGGAGAGGAAAGTATAAAGGCCTTTACAGAAGAAATTAAAAAGGCCAAAACCATAGTATGGAATGGACCTATGGGTGTATTTGAAATGGAAAACTTCAAAAAAGGTACAGAAGCAATAGCTAAGGCAATGGCAGAGGTAGATGCCATTACCATAGTAGGTGGTGGAGACAGTGCATCTGCAGTAGAAAAGGCAGGTTATTCAAATAAAATGACCCATATATCTACTGGAGGAGGAGCTTCATTAGGGCTTTTAGAAGGAAAGGTACTGCCAGGAATTGCAGCCATTGATGACAAGTAGGAGGAGATAAAATGCGTATCCCTATAATTGCAGGTAATTGGAAAATGAATAATACCCTTTCCCAATCTATAGATTTGGTTAAAAAAATTATAGAGAAGTATTTAAGAGAAGAAGTTGAAGTGGTGCTGGCAGTGCCCTTTACCAGCCTTTATGAAGTAAAAAAACTTTTAGAGGGCACCAAAATAAAACTAGCTGCACAAAATATGCATTGGGAAGATAAGGGGGCCTTTACAGGCGAAATATCCCCATTAATGTTAAAGGAAATAGGCATTGACTATTGTATAATTGGACATTCAGAAAGAAGACAGTATTTTAATGAAAGAGATGAAACTGTTAATAAAAAGATAAAAGCAGCCTTAAAACATGGTATAAGGCCTATAGTTTGTGTAGGAGAAACTTTAGAGGAAAGAGAAAAAAATATCCATGAGGATATAGTTAAAAATCAAGTAGTAAAGGCTTTTGAGGGAGTAGACAAAGACCATATAAAGGATATAGTAATTGCCTATGAGCCTATTTGGGCCATTGGAACAGGAAAAACAGCCTCAAGTGAGGAAGCCAATAAAATGTGTAGCTTAATAAGGGAGGCAATAGGCCATATATATGGGGAAGAAGCTAAGAATACTATAAGGATCCAATATGGAGGCAGTGTAAAACCAGATAACATTAAGGAGCTTATGGAAAAAGAGGAAATAGATGGAGCATTAGTAGGAGGAGCCAGCTTAAATGCTGAAGATTTTATAGATATTGTAAATTATTAATGGAGGAAGTAATATGAAAAAAATTCCAGTAATGTTAATAGTACTTGATGGTTGGGGAATAGGAAAAAACTATGAAGGTAATGCTATTTATTTAGCTAAAACTCCTAATTTTGATAAACTTATTAAAGATTATCCATCTACTAAATTAAAGGCCAGTGGCTTAGCTGTAGGCCTTCCTGAAGGGCAGATGGGAAATTCTGAAGTAGGCCTCTTAAACATTGGTTCGGGAAGGATTGTATACCAGGACTTAACTAAAATTACAAAATCCATTGAAGATGGAGACTTCTTTGAAAAGGAAGAATTCCTAAAGGCTATTGAAAATGCCAAGAAAAACAATTCAAAGCTGCACCTGATGGGACTAGTCTCCGACGGAGGAGTTCACAGCCATATTAAGCATTTATATGGGCTGCTTCAATTGTGCAAAAAAAATAGCTTTAATAAAGTATATATTCATGCCTTCTTAGATGGAAGGGATGTACCACCAACCATTGGAAAGGCTCATTTACTAGAACTAGAGGAGAAAATAAAGGAAATAGGTGTAGGGAAAATTGCTACAGTATCTGGTAGGTACTATGCCATGGACAGGGATAAAAGGTGGGACAGGACAGAATTAGCCTATAAGGCCTTGGTACAGGGAGTAGGTAATTTAAATACTTCAGCTGTTGATGCAGTTGAAAAATCCTACCAGGATGGAATATATGATGAATTTATTGTACCAACAGTAATAACAGAAGAAGGAAAACCAGCTGCAACAATTGATAGTGGAGATTCCATTATATTTTTCAACTTTAGGCCAGATAGGGCCAGACAAATAACCCGTGCCATTGTAGATAAAGACTTTAATGGCTTTAAGAGGGAAAAAGAAGTAGAAACCTACTTTGTTACAATGACTGAATATGATAAAACCATAAAAAATGTTCATATTGCCTTTAAAACTGAAATGCCAACTAATACCTTAGGAGAGTATATAAGTAATTTAGGCTTAAGCCAGCTTAGAATTGCGGAAACTGAAAAATATGCCCATGTAACCTTTTTCTTCAATGGGGGAAGGGAAGAACCTTTCAAAAATGAAGATAGGGTTTTAGTACCTTCTCCTAAGGTAGCTACCTATGATTTGAAGCCAGAAATGAGTGCCATAGAAGTAAAGGACGAGGTATTAAATAGATTAAATATGGATAAATATGATCTAATAATATTAAACTTTGCCAATCCAGATATGGTTGGACATACTGGCAATGTAGATGCTGCTATAAAAGCTGTAGAAACTGTAGATAAATGCTTAGGAGAGATAATAGACCTACTGCTTAAAAAGGGAGGCAAGGCACTGGTTACAGCAGACCATGGAAATGCTGAAATGTTAATTGATGAAAGAGATAATAGCCCTATTACTTCCCATACTACTAATATGGTACCACTGATAGCAGTGGGTATAGGAGATGTTAAACTAAAAGAAGGGATATTGGCAGATATAGCACCAACCATTCTAGATATAATGGGACTGGAAAAACCAAAGGAAATGACAGGAGAAAGCCTAATATATAATTGATAAATGAGGATGGACAATGGACAATATTAACTAATTGCTAGCTGTCAATGTCTATTGTCCATTAAGAAAGAGGGAGGTTAGAAAATGAGCTTAATTACAGATGTATATGCACGAGAAGTACTGGATTCAAGAGGAAATCCAACAGTTGAAGTTGAAGTATGGACAGAATTGGATGCCTATGGAAGGGCCATTGTTCCATCTGGAGCAAGTACTGGAGCCTTTGAAGCAGTAGAGCTAAGGGATGGAGATAAAAAAAGATACCTGGGAAAAGGTGTTTTAAAGGCTGTAGATAATGTAAACAATATTATAGCTGAGGAAATAATTGGACTGGATGTATTTGACCAAGTAGGAATAGATAATCTATTAATAGAGCTAGATGGAACTGAAAATAAGGGTAAATTAGGTGCAAATGCAATATTAGCAGTGTCTTTAGCTGTAGCAAAGGCAGCAGCAGATGAACTAGGGTTACCCCTTTATAAATATATAGGTGGAGTAAATAGTAAGGTCCTTCCTGTTCCAATGATGAACATATTAAATGGTGGACAGCATGCTGATAATAATGTAGACATACAAGAGTTTATGATTATGCCAGTTGGAGCAGCAAATTTTAGAGAAGCTTTAAGAATGGGAGCAGAAATATTCCATAACTTGAAGTCTGTATTAAAAGGAAAGGGATTAAATACTGCTGTCGGTGATGAAGGCGGCTTTGCTCCAAATCTAAAGAGCAATGAGGAAGCCTTAAAGACAATAGTGGAAGCTATTGAAAAAGCAGGATATAAACCAGGTGAAGATATAATGTTGGCTTTAGATGTGGCAGCTACAGAATTATATGATGAAAATAAAAAAGTATATAGGCTGGAAGGGGAAGGAAGAGAGTTTACTTCTGATGAGTTGATTAACTATTATGTAGGATTGGTGGAAAAATATCCTATTATATCAATTGAAGATGGATTGTCTGAAGAAGATTGGGATGGATGGAAGAAGCTTACTGAAAGATTAGGTAGTAAAATTCAGCTAGTAGGGGACGATTTATTTGTAACAAATACAAAAAGGCTAGAGAAGGGGATTGAACTAGGTGTTGCAAATTCAGTTTTAGTAAAGCTAAACCAAATTGGAACCCTTACGGAAACTTTGAATACCATTGAGATGGCAAAAGTTCATGGATATACTGCAGTTATATCTCACAGATCTGGAGAAACAGAAGATACTACTATAGCAGATTTAGCCATAGCAACTAATGCAGGTCAAATCAAAACTGGTGCTCCATCAAGAACAGATAGGGTTGCTAAGTACAATCAGTTGTTAAGAATTGAAGATAATCTTGGTATGAATGCTGACTATAAAGGAAGAGAAGCTTTCTATAACATAAAGAAATAGTAAGGGAAACCTTGCTGTTTCTTTATGTTTGCCAATAATTAATCATATTGATTTTATAAAGCTTGTATGTTAAAATATTCTTGTTTATGGCAATAATAATAGATAATACTAATGGACATAGGAGGTGTAGAGATGGCAACTTTTTTTACAGCAGTATTCTTAATATCCAGTATATCATTAATCATATCGGTATTATTACAAGATGATAAATCAGAAGGCTTAGGAGTATTAACTGGTGATAAGGATAGTTTTTTTGGAAATGCAAAATCAAGAAGCAAGGATTACATTCTAAATAGAATAACCACAATTTCAGCAATTGTGTTTATGATATCTGCTTTAGTATTAGTAGCAATATAAAAATTAGGGAGGTATGTATTAAATGGATTTGTTTTTGTTATCTGCTCCTGTAATAGGCATATTAGCCCTTGTTTTTGCTATGTATAAATCTAACTATGTTGAGAAGATGAGTCCTGGTAATGACAGGATGAAGGAAATAGCTTCCTACATAGAACAAGGAGCAATGGCCTTTCTAAAAAGGGAGTATAGAGCAATATCAATTTTCGTAGTGGTTCTTTTTGTCATTTTAATTTTTGCTATAAACTGGCAAACTGCAGTATCCTTTGTATTTGGTGCACTATTCTCAGTTCTTGCAGGTTACAATGGTATGAATGTAGCTACTAAGGCAAATGTAAGAACTGCAAATGCTGCTAAGGAAGAAGGCGCTAACAAAGCCTTAGATATAGCTTTTTCAGGTGGCGCTGTAATGGGAATGAGTGTAGTTGGACTAGGCTTATTAGGTGTTGGTGCTTTATACCTAATATTTCAAGATGCAGGCATTGTTACAGGCTTTAGCTTAGGAGCTTCATCTGTAGCCTTATTTGCACGTGTTGGTGGTGGTATTTATACAAAAGCAGCTGACGTTGGTGCTGACCTAGTAGGTAAAGTAGAAGCTGGAATTCCTGAAGACGATCCAAGAAACCCAGCGGTTATAGCAGATAACGTTGGGGATAACGTAGGGGATGTAGCAGGAATGGGTGCTGACTTGTTTGAATCCTATGTTGGAGCAATTATTTCAGCTATTACTTTAGGACTAGCAGCCTTTGGAGATGCAGGAGTAAAATATGCTTTAGCTTTAGCAGCAGCAGGTATACTGGCTTCCATATTAGGAGTATATTTTGTAAGGGGAGACAGGGATCCTCAAAAAGCATTAAACAATGGAACCCTTGCTAGTGCAGTTATAACAATTATTGCAGCATTTCTATTGAGTAATAATTTATTTGGTTCATTAAAACCATTTATATCTATAGTTGCTGGATTAGTAGTTGGTTTAATTATAGGAAGGGTTACAGAGTACTATACTTCAGCAGACTACAAACCAGTTAAGAAAATTGCCCATGAATCTGAAACGGGTTCAAGTACAAATATTATAGGTGGACTATCTGTTGGTATGATGTCTACAGCTATACCAATTATAGTTATATGCGTTGGTATTGTAGTTGCTTTTTACGCTTCAGCTGCTGGTGGGGCTGAATTAGATGTAAAAGCAGGATTATATGGGATAGCTTTAGCAGCAGTAGGAATGTTATCAACTACAGGTATGACTGTAGCAGTAGATGCTTATGGACCAATTGCAGACAATGCTGGTGGTATTGCTGAAATGTGTGATCTACCAGAAGAGGTAAGGGAAATTACAGATAAATTAGATGCTGTTGGAAATACAACTGCAGCTGTTGGTAAAGGATTTGCCATAGGTTCTGCTGCATTAACAGCATTATCTTTATTCTCGTCCTATACACAAGCTGTTGGATTATCTGGAATAGATTTAACTAAACCGGTAGTAATTGTTGGTGCCTTCATTGGTGGAATGTTACCATTCCTATTCTCAGCTATGACAATGGATGCAGTAGGAAAAGCTGCCAATGATATGATTGAAGAAGTTAGAAGACAATTTAGAGAAATTCCAGGAATTATGGAAGGAAAAGCAAAACCAGAATATGCTACTTGCGTTGATATTAGTACAAAGGCTGCTTTAAGAGAAATGATTGTGCCGGGAGTACTAGCAGTAGTAGTACCTGTGGCTGTTGGATTTATATTAGGAGCAGAAGCTCTAGGTGGCCTGCAAGCAGGTGCTTTAATTACTGGTGTTCTAATGGCAATATTTATGTCCAACTCTGGTGGTGCATGGGATAATGCAAAGAAATATATTGAGGAAGGACACCATGGTGGAAAAGGTAGCGAAGCACACAAGGCTGCAGTAGTTGGAGATACAGTGGGAGATCCATTTAAGGATACTTCTGGACCTTCATTAAATATTTTAATAAAACTTATGACCATAGTTAGTTTAGTATTTGCACAATTATTTATAAATGCTGGCTTATTCTAATAAAAAAGCTCTCCAAAAGGAGAGCTTTTTTATTAGAATATATTAATAAGTCTAGCGTTATATTAGTATGTATATAGTTAATAATATTTATTAATAGGAATAAAAAGGGATAATAATATTTATGTAGAATTATTCCCCTTTAGGAGCTTTATAAGGGATACTATTATTTAAAAGATATAGATCAATGGAGTAGATCTATTTGGAGGTGAATTATTTGATAT
The DNA here is from genome assembly GCA_012728365.1 of Tissierellia bacterium. GTDB lineage: Bacteria > Bacillota > Clostridia > Tissierellales > Tepidimicrobiaceae > JAAYFE01. Next base: position 3,503 of record JAAYFE010000163.1, on the reverse strand, counting down.
GGATGTTATTTTCTTCCCTTTTGTGGCTCAATTTTATAGTTAAAGCTTCAAGGCTACATTTACATAGAATGCAGTTAGAAGGAAATGAACTAAATATACATTTAAAGGAGATAAATAAAAACAATTTAAATAATAGGGATTTAAGAAATATTTTTATATTAATACTCACTATAACTTTTATGTATTTGCTTATAATTATTTCAACAATCTACAGGGGCTATACAAAAAATACTATACCTATTTTATATTTTATTATTTGGGCCCTTTCTCTCTTTTTATCATGTATAAACCAAGAAAAGCTAGAAAGACCTTTCAAATTTACAAATAGAGCTAAAAGATTGTTTATAACTAATATTATGCTTAATTTAATACTATTATTTATTGTTCTCAATATATACATTACTTCATATGGTGGTGAAACATTATATTTACCCTTTATATTATTTATATATGCTCTAATATATTTTCTCCAGCCTTATATTATATATTTTTCTAATATTATAGTAAGTCCTTTAGAAATGGGTATAAATAAATATTATATTGTAAAGGCACAAAGCAAGATAGAATCCCTTGATAAATTGCAAGTAGTAGGTATTACAGGCAGTCTTGGGAAGACTAGTACAAAATTAATTTCTACAGCTATTTTAAAACACAAATACAGGGTATTAAATATACCAGAAAATCATAATACCTTCCTAGATATAAGCAGAACAATAAATGAAAAACTAAATAATAAGCATCAGATCTTAATAGTAGAAATGGATACAAAAAATATAGGAGATATAAGGAAGCTATCCACCCTTGTGAAACCTAATATTGGTGTTATAACAACTATAGAACAAACAAATTTAGTAACTTTTAAGAATATTGATAATGTAATGAAGGCAAAATATGAAATAGTTGAAGCATTACCAGCTGATGGATTGGCTGTATTTAATTATGATAATGAATATGTTAAGAAACTTGCAGACAAAACTTTTAAAGAAAAAATATTATATGGTATGAATGACATAAACAAGCTAGATATATATGCAGAAAATATTGAAGTAACAGAAGAAGGCATGGATTTTACTATTAAAGACAAGGATGGACATAGTATTAAATGTAGTACAAAGGTTACAGATAAATACGATATATATAATATACTGGCAGGGGTAAGTATTGCATATGCCTTAGGATTAAATTTTAATGAAATAAAGAAAGGAATATCGAAACTAGAGTCCATTTTTGTAGAAACTTAGTATACTTAAATCATATTAATTTTAAGATAAGATTGGAGGATGTACATGGGAATAAAATCAAATATTATAGATTTTATGGAAGAAAAACTATATAAACCAATGCTAAAGGAAGAATTGGCTATTCAATTTGGCATTAAAGATAATGAAATAAAGGATTTTTATAAAATATTAGAGGAAATGGAAAAAGAAGGTATTATAATTCAAACCAAAAATGGTAGATATGGTCTAGTATCAAAACTTAATTTAATTGTAGGAAGGATAGAAGGGAATCAAAGGGGATTTGCCTTTCTTATACCTGAAGACAAAGAAAGGGAAGATATATTTATACCAGCTGAGGCAACAAATGGTGCAATGCATGGAGACAGGGTAATTGTGCAGCTTACAGATACAGGTGATATAGGCAAAAGGGATGAAGGAGAGGTAATAAGGATACTTTCTAGGGCTAATGAGACTATAGTTGGTACCTATGAAGATAGTAAGAACTTTGGTTTTGTAATACCAGATGACACTAGAATTGCTTATGACATTTATATACCCAAGAAATATATTAACGGAGCTAAAACAAATCAGAAAGTAGTTGTAGAAATAACATCTTGGCCTGAAAAAAGAAGAAATCCAGAAGGAAAAATAATAGAGGTTTTAGGAAATATAGGTGACAAGGGAGTTGACATCCTTTCCTTAATAAAACAGTATAAATTGCCTGAAGACTTTCCTGCAAAGGTAAAGAAAGAAGCAAAAAAAATAAAGGATACCATAAGTCAAGAAGAAATAGAAAAAAGGGTAGATTTAAGGCATTTAAATACCTTTACCATAGATGGACCTGATGCTAAGGATTTTGATGATGCTGTATCCATAGAGAAGATTGGGGATATTTATAGATTGGGTGTTCATATTGCTGATGTATCTTACTATGTAAAGGAAAATTCTCCTATAGATAAGGAAGCTCTAAAGAGAGGAAATAGCATTTATTTAATAGATAGAGTAATACCTATGTTACCTGAAGAGCTGTCCAATGGAATATGTAGTTTGAATCCTAATGTAGACAGGCTTACTTTATCAGTTTTTATGGACATTGACCAAAAAGGAAAGGTTATTAAACATGAAGTAGTGGAAGCAGTTATAAGGAGCAAGGCCAGGTTAATATATGATGATGTATCGGACCTATTAGAAAAGGGGGATGATACTGCCTTTAAAGGCAAGGAAGAGATAATAAGAGATTTAAAAATTATGGAAGAGCTATGTCATATATTAAATGAAAAAAGGGATAGAAGGGGAAGTATTGATTTTGATTTCCCTGAAGCTAGGATAATATTAGATGAAAATGGCAAGCCCGTAGACATAGTAAAGGAAGAAAGAAGAATTGCAAATAGGATGATTGAAGAATTTATGCTAGTTTGCAATGAAACCATAGCTGAGCATATGTATTGGGCAGAAGTACCTTTTATATATAGGATCCATGAAGAGCCAGATGAAGAAAAAATTGAATCCTTTAATAAGATAATAAGTAATTTTGGTTATTTAATTAAAGGAAGCCAAGAAATCCATCCAAAGGAATTGCAAAGGATTACCAAGGAAATAAAAGGCAAAAAGGAAGAAGTCTTAATAAATACACTTATGTTAAGATCCTTAAAAAAAGCTAAGTATAGTAGTAGCCATGATATACACTTTGGCTTGGCAGCTCAATATTATACCCATTTTACATCTCCAATAAGACGTTACTCAGATTTGCAGATTCATAGGATAATTAAGAAATTTAATAAGGGAGAGCTAACTCCAAAGGAAATAAATAAGCTTTATAATATATTGCCAAAGGTGGCAGAACAAACTTCAGCTACTGAAAGGTTAGCAGAGGAAGTAGAAAGGGAAGTAGATGATCTAAAAATGACAGAGTATATGTCTGAAAGAATAGGGAATATATATGAAGGCATGGTATCATCCTTGACCCCTTATGGCATGTATGTACAGCTGGAAAACACAGTAGAAGGTCTGGTACATTTTGAAAATATGATTGATGATTATTATGAATTTGATGAGGAAAATTATTATATTATAGGTGAAAGAACTAAAAAGATATACAGACTAGGAGATATGGTTAAAGTAAGGGTATTAGATACAAACCTCATAAATAGAACCATAGACTTTATGCTTGAACCATAACAATTATTAATTGATACTCATGCCACGCACACTCGTGACTTCAGTCGTCGGATTGACCCCTTAATTTTGGACAAAAACTCACTAATACTTTCAATATCATAGTAT
>JAAYFE010000162.1 GCA_012728365.1 Tissierellia bacterium | reverse complement strand
ATATAATTTCTATAGCATTTAAATACATATTTATAATCATAATTTACCTTTTTATATTTAGTATTATAAGGTTGATATATTTAGATATTAAAGGTATTTCTCCAGCATCCATTAATGATAATAGCACTTATTTAAAACTAATTAATAGAAAAGATACATTACCCTTCAAAGTAAAGGAATACTATCCCTTAGGAGGAGAAGTTTATCTTGGAAGGGGAAATGACAATGAAATAGTAATAAAGGACCCTTATATATCTAAAAAACATCTAAGAATAGTAAAGGATGAAGATAACTATTTTTTGGAGGATTTAGCCAGTGCAAATGGTACTTATGTAAATGGCCATAGATTAATGGATGTGGTAAAATTGAAAAATGGAGATAGGATTTCTGTCGGGCAGATAGAATTTTTATTTGTAAATAAAGAATAGGAGAAGGATTATGTTCAGTAGAGGAATAAACTATAAGGTACCAAGAAATTTATTATTTTTATTTGAAATGATGGCTTTATTGTTAATGTTTATGTACTATAAAAATACACTGGATAAGTCAATTATAATATATGGTTTAAGTCTTATATTTATTGTATATACTTCCAATTTTTTATTGTTAAAAATAACTAGAGGGGATAATTATATATTTTTAATAGTAACTATGCTAGCTAGCATAGGTATAATAATGATTTATAGAATAAATCCTGGGCAGGGTTTTAAACAAATAATATGGATTGGATTAGGTATAGTATTGTTTTTTGTTACCTATTTTATAGTCAAAAAAATCAAAGGCTGGGAAAACTGGTTTTTGTACTATTTTATAGCTTCTATAGTTTTGTTCCTTATGACTTTACTTTTAGGGGATAGGTTTAAAGGTGCAATAAACTGGATCTCCATTGCTGGCATTACTTTTCAACCAACAGAAATAATTAAGATTCTTACTATATTTTTAATCTCATCATATTATATAAATTATGACAAGTTTAAAGAAAAAAAGTGGGGAAATTATTATTTAATTGGTATAATGTACCTTTTTATATTATTTTTATTTTTACAAAGGGATTTAGGTAGTGTGCTAATTTTTAGCTCTTTATTTTTAGCCCTTCAATATATATATCATGAAGATAGAAGGCTAGTTTTATTAAATCTCACAGTATTAATTTTTAGTAGCATATTAGGATATTTAATTTTTCCCCATGTAAGAATTAGATTTGAAATATGGCTTGACCCTTGGAAGGATATTGATACAACAGGCTATCAAATAACCCAATCATTATTTGCCATAGCTGAAGGAGGTTTTTTTGGAACAGGCTTAGGCCTTGGCTATCCTGATTTTATACCTGAAGTATCCAAGGACTTTATATTTTCAGCTATTTGTGAGGAAATCGGTATTTTAACCGGTATAGGTATAATAATGCTCTTTTTAATTTTAGTTTACAGAGGCTTTAAAATATCTATAAATCAAAGGAACAAATTCTTTAGAATTGTAGCCTTAGGCATTAGTATCCTATTTGGGATACAATCCTTTATTATATTTGGAGGAGTAGTAAAAATGATACCCCTAACTGGAATTACCATTCCCTTTGTTAGCTATGGAGGAAGTTCCATGCTATCCAGCTTTATAGCCTTAGGTATTTTACAAGTTGCATCAGAGGAGCTGGATATTGAGGAGGTTTAATATGGAAAAGGAAATCAAAAGAATAATTACAGTACTAGTAGGAATATGTATGTTATTTGTAAGTCTTGTGGTATATTTAACCTATTTTCAAGTATTTAAGGCTGAAGATATAAAGACCAATAGCTATAACAAAAGATTATGGATAAATGAGGAAAAAATACTTAGGGGTTCAATTATAGATAGGAATGGCAGGATACTAGCCTATAGTGAAAAAAATGGGGAAAGCTATAATAGGGTTTATAACTATGGAAATCTTTATAGCCATATAATAGGGTATAGCTATAGGGACTATGGAAAGGCTAATTTAGAACTTCATTATAATAATGTACTATTAAATATTAGCGAATCCAGTGCCTTAAATGAGTTAAGAAATCTAGTGGAACCAAATAGTGAAGGTAATACCCTGGTGCTTACAATAGATCATCACTTGCAGGAATATTCTAGAAATTTACTAAAAGGAAAAAAAGGTGCCATAGTAGCTATGAATCCTGCTACAGGGGAAATATATGCCATGGTGAGCTTACCAGATTTTAACCCTTCAACTTTAAGGGAGGACTGGGCAAATATTGTAGAAGATGAAAACAGCCCCTTACTTAATAGGGCCACCTCAGGGCTTTATCAACCAGGTTCTACCTTTAAAGTTGTAACTGCTGCAGCTTTATTGGAAAACAATATTATACTTAATCAGTATGAATGTACTGGCAGTACTATTATAGATGGCTATGAATTACAGGATTATGCTGGAAAAGGCCATGGTTCTATAAATTTAGAACAAGCCTTAGTTTATTCCTGTAATCCTTACTTTGCTGAAGCATCCCTTCAATTGGGAATAGATAGGTTTTCAGAAGTAGCAGAAAGGTTTATCTTAAATAAAGAAATAGACTTTGATCTTCCTGTAAAAAAATCTTCCTTTCCTAAAAGAAATATTGGAAAAACAGATATTGCAGCTGCTAGTATAGGGCAAGGGAAAGTATTAGTTACACCTTTAAATATGGCCCTTATAGCATCTGGCATTGCCAATAAAGGGGATATAGTAAAACCTGTTTTAGTTAAAGAAGTAATATCTAAAAATGGAAAGATAATAGATACCTTTGAAGTAGAAGTACTATCTAGGGCAATTGATGTATTTACTGCAAATGAATTAAAAAATATGATGGTGGATTCGGTAGATAAGGGAACTGGAAAAAATGCTAGAATAAACAATATTAGAGTAGCTGGTAAAACTGGTACTGCTGAAAATCCTTCAGGTAATGATCATGCCTGGTTCATTGGTTTTGCACCAGCAGAAGACCCTAAAGTAGCAGTTGCAGTATTACTTGAGGAAGAAGGTTCTACTGGAGGAAGTTCTGCAGCACCAATTGCAAGAAATATTATTTTAGAGGCTCTAAAAACTATAAATAATTAACTTAAAGGGGGAGTTTATATGGAAAAAGTGGAATTAAAGGAGAGAAAAGATATACCAGAAGAATATAAATGGGATATTGAGTCCATGTACAAAAGTAAGGAAGAATGGGAAAAAGATTTAGAATATGTACTGAAGAAGGCAGAGGACTTTACTAAGTATAAGGGAAAATTAAGTAATTCTGGTGAACTATTATTAGAAGCTTTAAATGTGCAAATGGAGTTATATAGAAAAATTTCTAATGTATATGTTTATGCAAACATGAAACTAGATGAGGATACTAGGGTTAGTTCATCCCAGGAATTACATGGCAAAGCCATGGCTGCCTATGTAAAAATAGAGGAGAAAACTTCATTTATGACTCCTGAAATACTTAATATAGATGAGGCTATCCTTAACAAGTTTATGGAGGAAACTGAAGGACTTAAATTATATGAACAATATTTAAGAGACATATTGAGAAAAAAAGAACATGTATTATCTCCTGAAGAAGAAAATATACTGGCTCAAATGGGTGAGGTTTATAGTGCACCACAAAAAGCTTATAGCATGCTCAATAATGCAGATATAAAATTCCCCAAAATTAAAAATGAAGATGGATCTGAAGTGGAAATAACCCATGGTAATTTTATTCCTTTAATGGAAAGCAAAAATAGGGATGTTAGGCGTAGTACCTTTGAAGGCCTTTATACTACCTATGAAGGCTTTAAGAATACCTTTGCTCAGCTTTTAAATGGAGAAGTTAAGGCCAATATAGTAAATGCCAGGATAAGAAAATATAACTCAGCCTTGGAAGCAGCTTTGTCGGAAAATAATATACCAGTATCTGTTTATGAAAACTTGATTAAGTCAGTCCACAATAATTTAAATAGTATGTATAAATATATGGACATTAGAAAGAGAGCTTTAGGTGTTGAAGAGCTCCACATGTACGATTTATATACTCCTATAGTAAAGGATGTAGATTTTAATATTCCTTATGAAGAGGCTAAAGAGCTAGTTGTAAAGGGACTTAAGCCCTTAAAGGATGAATATGTAGATATTGTAAAAGAAGGATTTAATGAAGGCTGGATAGACGTATACGAAAATAAAGGTAAAAGATCTGGTGCTTATTCGAGTGGTAGCTATGACTCAAAGCCTTTTATTTTAATGAACTATCACAACACTTTAGATAATGTATTTACATTAGCCCATGAAATGGGACATTCTATCCATACTTATTTATCAAGTAAGAATCAACCTTTTGTATATAGCGGGTATAGTATTTTCTTAGCTGAAGTAGCATCAACTACAAATGAGGCTTTACTTCTGGATTATATGCTTAAGAATACTAAAGATGATAAGGAGAAGTTATATTTACTTAATCATTACCTAGAGCAGTTTAGAACAACAGTATTTAGACAAACTATGTTTGCTGAATTTGAAATGCTAATACATGGCCATGTTGAAAAGGGAGGAGCCTTAACTGCTGATTATTTATGTGAAACCTATAAGAAACTAAATGAAAAATACTATGGCCCAAATGTAGTAGTAGATGATCTTATTGCAATAGAGTGGGCGAGAATTCCACACTTTTACTACAATTTCTATGTATATCAGTATGCAACAGGATTCTCTGCTGCAGTAGAATTTTCACAGCAGATATTAAATGAAGGGGATAAGGCTGTTGAAAGATACTTAAATTTCTTAAAAAGTGGAAGTTCAGACTATCCAATAAATGTTCTTAAAAAAGTTGGAATAGATATGACAACTGAAGAACCAGTAAACAATGCATTAAAAGTATTTGGTGAACTAGTTGAAGAAATGGATAAACTAATATAAGGGAGGATATCCTCCCTTATATTTATAAAAACTTACTCTTTAAATTGTTCCAATACATATTTTTATCAAAGTTTAATCTTGAAATAGTCTTTTTAGGAACTGTAAATTTCATTTCTGTGATACCATCATATTTTAATTCCATACCATCTACAACTACTAAAATAGAGTTTTCATAGCGATATTCTGGCTTTATTGTAATAGATATATCCCCTGGCACTATAATACTATTGAGAAGGGATCTGTAAGCCCTTGAACTAATAGGGGATAAAGGTGTTATTTGTAATGTATTAAGAGATGGATATACAATGCTACCGCCAGTTGAAAAATTGTAGCCTGTACTTCCTGCTGGTGTAGAAATAATAATTCCATCGCCAGCAAATCTTTCTAAATGGTTATTGTTAATGAATACTTCCAGGTGAACTACTTTTGATTTTATTCCTTTTATAACTATTTCGTTAACTCCCAGGAGTTTGAAGGAATTATCCTTTGTTAATATATTTGATTCTACTAAGAAAATTTTTTCAATTACATAATCTTTAGCCATATATCTTTCAATAAAGTCCTCTATATTTTCAGGTAGAATCTCTTGGAAAAAGCCCAAATGACCAGTATTAATACCTATAAAGGGTATATCAGGAAACTCATATCTGTGAACAGCCCTCAAAAAAGCTCCATCGCCGCCTATACAAATATTTAGCTCTGCTTCCTTATGGTATGATTCGGGCATATTAAACCCTTTTTCCATAAGCTTTTTCTTTAATAATTTGTAGGTTTTTATTGAAGATTCATCATTGTTGTAAATAACGTTTATTATTCGATTATCATGCCTCATAGTTCTCCTCCAAACTTTATATGCTTTCTTACATATATTTGTTATAATTATTTATACCTACATTATACATTAATATAACTAATATTTGGAGGTATATATGAGTTTATTAAATAACAAAGAAGACATAGTAAATATGGACGTTAATAGGGATGGTCTAAATTTAGAAGAGTTTTTAAAGGGTAAGGATATATCTACTAGGCTTTTTAGAAGGCTATATAAGAATAATTTAATACTTGTAAATGGTAAAGTCCAACATAAGAAGGAAATTTTAAAAAAGGGGGATATTGTTTCTATAATAATAGAAGACGAAATTGATACTACAGCTCCTGAAGAAATACCCCTTGATATAATTTATGAAAATGAAGATGTAATTTTACTTAATAAACAGCCTTTTATGGTGGTTCATCAAACTAAAAGTCACCAAACTAATACTATAGCCAATGGGCTAAGCTATTACTTTAAAAGTAAAGGAATTAAAAGAAAACCAAGATTTGTTAATAGGCTGGATATGAATACATCTGGAATTTTAGTTGTGGCAAAATCAGCTTTTGCACATCAGCAAATGGCAATACAATATGAAAGAAAAGAAGTAGGGAAAAAATATATGGCCATCGTATCTGGTGTAGTAGAAAAGGATGAAGATATAATTGATCTTCCAATAGGTAGGGAAGAAAGCGGGTCAGTTAAAAATATAGTTAAAGAGGATGGTAAAGAAGCAATTACAAAATATAAGGTTATTGAAAGATATACTGATGCAAGCCTTTTAGATGTACAGATTTTTACAGGGAAAACCCACCAAATACGGGTCCATTTAAACCATATAGGCCATCCAATAATCGGAGATACCTTATACCATGAAGCTAATAAATATATTAATAGACAGGCCTTACATTCCTATTATTTAGAAATAAGACTGCCCAGGGAGGAAGAGAAAAGGGTATTTACTGCAGAAATGCCAGAGGATATGAAAAAACTTATAGAACATTTAAAAAATAAATAGAAAATCTTTAGTTAATACTAAAGATTTTCTTCTTTTTTGTCCTCTTTATATTCCTTTTTTTCCTTATTGCCCTTTGGCTGATCTAATGCCTTTAATATATTCATCATTTTAGTCATTTCTTTAATTTTCTTCATTTCCTTTTCATCTTTACCCAAAAGGGGTTCAAGTATTTTAAACATATTGTTTGTGTCTTTTAGCAAATCTGGGTTTGAAGTAAAACTGTTTAGCACATTTACCATCTTATTAAATCTATCTACTTGCAATATAAGATCTGCTACATAGCCTAATCTTTTAATTTCTTCTCTTGCAAAATCTTTCTGTATAGTATTTGCTATGTAACTTAAGCGTTCTTGATGATTTTTAATTGGGATGGATTCGGTAATATACATGTTGTCCTTTTGCTGGACAAAGTTTATGGTTTCATATATCTTAAGCATTTTTTCTGTTATTATAATAGCCTTATTAATGGAAGCTATGTACTCTTCAGGGAAATAGGGTCCTATTTTTTTTAGCATTTTAATTTTTTCTTTAGTCCTTTTAATATCTATATCAAAACCCATATCCATACTAGTTAGGGTCAGGGTACCCCTTTTTTTTTCTTTTAATAAAATAATAAATAAAAACAATACCAAAATATTATTCATATAAGCCCTCCTAAAGACAGTATATATTTATCTTATGCATCTAGTCACTAAATGTTGCTAAATAAATATAGTAATATAAGGAGTATTTATTACATAGATTAGATTAGAACATGTATAGGAGGTTAGTTTATGAATAAAGATAAAAATTTTAAAAAATCCTTAGAGGACCTTAAAGGTATTGAGCCAACAGAAGAAGAGCTAGAGATTATTGAAGAATTAGCTGAAAACTATGCTGATAAAAGTGAAGATGATATATTTGTAGAAATAATTAGATTAAATGAAGAAATGGAATCTAAAATGACTCCTGAAGAATATGAGGCCATTTTTGAAAAACTTGAAAATATAAGGCCCTTTTTAGATGAAGAACAAGAAAAGAGGCTAGACAGAATATTAAGGGCATTAAAGAAGAAATAAACAATGTAAATGGGATTCTTCTTAGTATGAGATAAGGGAGAATCCCATTTATTGTAAAGTTTATAAAATGGACAAAGTTAAGTCATACATGGTATAATTTTAATTAGTATTATGTAAACCAAGGAGGAAATTTAATGAAGGTAGATGGGAAGAAAAAATACCTAATAGCACTAGCTGTTATTATAATATTGTCTGTAGGTATTTACTTTTATATAGACAACAATAAGGAAATTAATGAAATATCCTATAGAACATTTAATGAATTTGTTGAAAAAGGTGAAGTTAAAGAGGTTTATTTAAATGAATCTCCTAAAATAAGCGGTAAATTACATGATGGGACTGAGTTTATTACTGATAATCCACGTATAGAAAACTTTAAGGAAAAGTTGTTATTAGCTAATGTAGACGTTATAGAAACTGTTAGGGGAGGAATTGTCGGCCAAATACTTCCTATGGTCTTTATGCTTTCTGGTATTTTTGTTATAGCATATCTTATAAAAAATGGAACTAAGCAGGCAGAAAAGGAAATGGCCAATATGGCCAATGTAGAAGCTGAAACTTCACTTTCTAAAAGAATTACTTTTAAAGATATAGCAGGTAATGAAGAAGCTAAGGAATCCCTGAAAGAACTGGTTGACTTTATTAAAGAACCTGAAAAATACGCTAAATATGGAGCTAGAATGCCTAGGGGTGTTTTACTTTATGGGCCTCCTGGAACTGGCAAAACCCTTTTAGCAAAGGCATTAGCCACAGAAGCAGAAGTTCCCTTTTATGCAGTGTCTGGTTCAGATTTTATACAGGTTTATGCTGGTTTAGGGGCAAGTAGAATAAGGAAGCTTTTCAAAAAAGCAAAAGAAGCAGGTAAAAGCGTTATATTTATTGATGAAATTGATGCCTTAGGTAAAGCAAGAAAGGGCACAAATTCAAATTCAGGAAGTGAAGAAGGGGATAGGACTTTAAATGCTTTATTAACAGAAATGTCAGGATTTAAGGAAAATGAAGGTATAATCGTATTAGCAGCAACTAATAGGATAGATACATTAGATGAAGCCCTTTTAAGGCCTGGTAGGTTTGATAGACAAATTGAAATAGGATTGCCAGATGTAAATGCAAGATTGGCCATATTAAAGCTTCATGGCAAAGATAAGCCTTTAGCTGAAGACATAGACTTAAGAGAGGTAGCAAGGGAAACTGTATATTTTAGTGGTGCTATGCTAGAAAATTTACTAAATGAAGCTGCAATGATTGCTGCAAGAAATAAGGATAGTAAAATTACTGTGGACCACATTAATAAGGCCTATTTAAAGGTACTAGTAGGGGAAGAAAAGAAAGACAGAAGCAGCATTTCTAAAGAGGATAAAGAAATAACAGCCTATCATGAAGCAGGACATGCTTTAGTAGCCAAAAGGGTAGATAAAAACAATAAAGTTGCCAAAGTAAGTATTATCCCAAGTACTAAGGGAATGGGAGGCTTTAGTTTAAACATACCTCCAGATAGGATGTACCAAACCAAGAAGGATATCGAAAATAATATAAAGATTGCCTTAGGAGGAAGGGCTGCGGAGGAAATTATATTTGGAGCTGAATATATAACTACAGGTGCATCTTCAGACCTTAAAAAGGCAACTGAAATGGCAATATCCATGCTAGGTTCTTATGGAATGGACAAGGATTTAGGTCTTGTTTCCTACGATGTAATTGTAAATAACAATTTAACAACAGATTCTAAATTGGTAGAAAGGGTTAAAGAACTTCTTAATGCATTTTATGAAGAAGTAAAAAAAATACTACTACAAAATAAGGAATATTTACATGCCTTAGCGCACAAACTTATACTAGAGGAATCAATAAATGAAGAAGAAATCAACAGAATATTATACATGGAATAAAAAATATTATTGTAAACCATCCTTCCATGTTGCATATGAAGTTTAGAAGGTGTATAATAATTATAGAAATAAATAACTTCTGCGATGTGCGCAAGTCCGAATAATTCAACCGACGTGAGAGATACGGGAGTTCGAGTTTAGCAGTCTAGAGCATGCCTTCCTTGGAAGGAAGCTCGAAGCTGCTAACAGGGCACCCACCTTGTGAGAGGCGGGTGTGAATTAGTCGGATAGCGGCATTGCGGGATACAAAAGCTCCTTAGGGAAACCTAAGGGGCTTTTGTATTTGTATATTGTGAACTACTTTAAGAAATAATAATACTAAAGAAAGGGAGATGAAAATGAAACTTGTATGTCCTTTATGCAATGGCTTATATAAAATTCATAAAACTTGTAAAGTATGCCTAGAACCAATGGAAGACAAGGGGCCCCTTGTAGACTATTACGATGATTATAGCCCATATTTATTAGATGAAATAACTAATGAAGTGGATGGAGTAGATAAATTTAAATGTTTGCACCATTATCAATGCACAAAATGTGGATTTGATGAAAATTATGCCATTGATAGAGAAATTTTTTAATATATTAACCAGCAAAGTCTTCTTTATATTGTAGTCTATAAAGGTCATAGTACAACCCTTTTTTCTCCAATAGTTCTTGATGGCTGCCTATTTCCCTTATTCTACCCTTGTGTAAAACTATTATCTTATCTGCATTTTGTATTGTAGAGAATCTATGGGCAATAGCAATTGTAGTTCTTCCTTTTATGAGTTTTTCTAGAGCATCTTGTATTAATATTTCTGTTTCTGTATCAATATTTGATGTTGCTTCGTCTAATATCAATATATTAGGATCAAAGGCTAAGGTTCTGGCAAAGGCAAGGAGCTGTCTTTCTCCTGCTGAGAGAGTGGAACCTCTTTCTGTAACAGTTTCATTATATTTATTAGGTAACTTTTCTATAAAACTGTGAGCATTTACATACTTAGAAACTTTAAATATTTCTTCATCCGATATATCTTTATTATTAAGCCTTATATTATCTTTTATAGTTCCTGAAAAGAGAAAGACATCCTGAAGAACTACTCCAATATTTTCTCTTAACTGGTATTTATCATAATCTTTAATATTTACTCCATCTATTAATATTTCACCTTTTTGTATATCGTAAAATCTAGCAATTAAATTTATAATAGAAGTTTTTCCTGCCCCTGTAGCGCCAACTAAAGCTACAGTTTCTCCTGGATTAATAGTAAAGGAGACATCTTTTAATACCCAATCTTCATCTTTATATGCAAAGTAAACATTTTTAAATTCTATTTTTCCTTTTAAGTTTTTAGCAGGCAAGGGCTTATCAGCATTAGGCACATTATCCTTTTCATCTAAAACCATGAAAATCCTTTCACTGGATGCCATAGCAGATTGTAAAATATTATATTTTTCAGTTAAGTCCAGTATTGGGCGAAAGAATCTTTGAAGATAATCTATAAAGGCATATAAAACTCCAAACTCTATCTTTCCAGAAATTACTTGACCTCCACCATAATATATTAATAGGGCTAAACCTAAACTTCTTATAATTTCTATAGAAGGTCTAAATACAGCATAGGTTTTTATTTCCCTTTTAGAAGTTTCTAAATAATCAGTATTTATCTCATCAAAGTTATCAAATATCTTTTTTTCCTTATTGAATATTTGGATGGTTTTTATCCCACTAATATTTTCATTTAGGGTAGAATTAATTTTAGCAAGTTGTGCCCTGCCTAACCTATATATTTCCCTTATTTTCTTTCTAAATATCACAGAAATTGCAAGAATCAGTGGAAGAAGTGCAAAAGAAATAAGTGCTAGCTTTAAATTCATATTAAGCATAATAAATACTATTCCGCCTAAAATAAATATATCATTAAGAAGGCTTACAAGTACATTGGTATACATTTCATTTAAGGTTTCAACATCATTGGTAACTCTGGTCACCAGTCGTCCAATTGGATTTTTATCAAAATAGGAAATAGATAGCCTCAGTATATGGGAAAAGATCTCCTGTCTAATATTGAAGATTATTTTTTGGCTTGCATAGTTTAATAAATATACTTGGAGATAATTAAATACAAAGGCTAATATTATAACTAAACCAAAAATTACACCAATTTTAGTCAAGCCATCAATATCCTGTTTTCTAAATAGCCTATATTCTTCTTTAGAAAGTTTAATGCCAGCATCAATGTCTTCATTAATTCCTATTAAATAATAATTATTTCCATCTTTTACAATTGTCTTTTGGGGATAAAAGTTTAGTCTTTCCTTTTCCACATCATTTAAAGTATCTAATCTAACGTACTTTTTATCATTATATATTATTCCATCATAGGGCTGGGAAACTTCCAATTCATACATAGGTTTCCTATATCCATTTAAATATTCATCTATGGAAATTTTAATTAAATAGGGCCTTAAAAGTTCAAGCCCTGTTAATATCATCATAAGTATTAAGGCCGTTATAAGTAGTTTACTATAGGGTTTAGCATATTTTAGAAGTCTTTTCATTAGTTTTGAATCATAGGCCTTTCCCTCAATATCTTCATGCCCATCATATTTGCTATTCATAATTATCCCTCCTACTACTCCCTAGAGATTTTCTCTTCTAGTAGTTGTTTTTCATATAAATGCTTATACAATCCATTGTTTTCTAGAAGCGACTCATGATCTCCTCTTTCTATTATTCTACCTTCATCTAAAACTATGATTTCATCAGCATCCTTTACAGTGGATATTCTGTGACTAATAATTATAGTGGTTCTTTTTTTAGTTAGTTTTTTTAATCCTTGAAGTATTCTCTCCTCCGTTTCAGTATCAACACTGGAAAGGCTATCATCAAGTATTAAAATAGGTGCATCCTTTGCAATGGCCCTGGCTATTGATACCCTTTGTTTTTGCCCTCCAGATAGGGTTACACCCCTTTCCCCTATTACAGTATCAAATTTATCAGGAAAATCCATTATATTATCGTAAACCTGTGCAATTTTAGATGATTTTATCATTAAATCTTCCTCTATAGGTTCATCAAAGGCAAAGCCAATATTTTCCCTCAAAGTGGTTGTAAATAGAAAATTATCTTGAGGTACATAGCTTATATTTTCCCTCAAGCTTTTTAATTTTATATCCTTTATATTAACACCATCTATTTTTATTTCTCCTTCTTGGATATCATATAGCCTTAAAAGCAGATTTACAATAGTAGTTTTTCCACTTCCTGTACGGCCAACTATGGCTAAGGGTTTACCTTCTTCTATGATGAAATTAATGTTTTTTAATGCATAGTGGGTACTATTCTTATATTTAAAATTGACATTTTTGAATTCTATCTTGCCTTTAATATTTTCTAATTCCACAGCATCCTTAAGGTCTGTAATTTCAGCTTTTTCATACAGGATCTTATTTATCCTTTCCATGGAAGCAATTCCTCTTTGAATCAGGTTAACAAGCCAACCTAGGGCCATCATAGGCCAGACCAGTAGATTTAAATAATTTATAAAGGCCACAAAATCTCCTAAGGAAATGGTATCGTAAATAACAAGTCTCCCTCCATATACAATAACTACTAAAAAGCTAATGGATGATATAAAAGTAATTAAAGGATGGAAGATGCCAGAAATTTTTACTAACTGTAAATTTTTATTGAAATTTTCTGTATTAACCTTTGCAAATTCATCTTCTGTGGAATTTTCTTGTACAAAGGATTTAATTACCCTTATTCCTGTAAAAGTTTCCTGGGTAATATCAGTTAGGTTAGAAAAAGCTTCTTGCACTGTTCTAAATCTTCTATGTATTACTCTTCCAAATCTGTTTACAACAATTGTAATAAAAGGTAAAGTAAATAGGGCTATAATTGTTAACCTTAATGTAGTAGTTCTGACCATCATGATTATAGTGAATATTGCCATAAAGGTTGAATCTACCAGCATTATAATCCCCTGGCCTAAAGCATGCCTAACTGCATTTATATCATTAGTAGCATGGGCCATTAAATCTCCAGTTTTATGGTGATTAAAATAATTTGCAGATAAGGTTAATAGGTGGCCAAAGAGTCTTTTTCTAAGATAGTATTCAAGCTCCCTTGATGTACCTAATATATATATTCTCCATATATAACGGCCTACTCCAATGATTAAGCCTGTTATCATAACATATAGTCCATATTTAATAAGGCCAATACTATGAAGAGCTCCTTGCTGCAAAAGATCTGTTGCACTTCCTAAAATTTTTGGGACAATTAGTTGTACATAATCTATTATTATTAACCAAAAAATACCAAATACATAATTCCATTTATGCTCTAGGATAAATTTTTTTATAGTACTAAAAGCTTTCATACTACTCCTCCTATGGAATATTTCGATGCTCAAAATAATGTTACAATTCTATTATAATTCATTGCATTTATTTTTAAAGTATAAAATGAATATTTTAATAATTTTCATAGCAAAATAAGGATAAAATATTATTTCATAAAGGAGAGATATAATTGATTTAAATACTAAGGAAATTTTAAAAAAGAAGATACTGGATGCTCAAGAAATGGTTAGAGATTATGAAATGTATGCTAAAAAAGTAGAAGATCAAGAAGTGGCAGATTTGTTTAGGACTTTTGCTGAAGAATCAGGATATCAAGCAAGTAAACTACAGAAGCTTTTAAAGAAGATAGAGAAAAAGTAAAAACAACAATGAAACTTTAAAAAAAAAGTTTATTTTTAGGCCTTTAGGGTATATTATATAACTATAAGAAGGGGGGATTTTATGAGATTACTAGATTTATACCATGAAAAAAAAGAAAGGGAAAGAAGACAGAAAAAAATCGATACTGCTACAAAATTGGCTGTTGGCTCTCTAATAGGTGTAATTACTGGCATTTTGTTAGCACCTAAATCTGGAAAGGAAACAAGGCACCACCTTGCTAACAAGACTAAGGAAGTGGCAGAAAGTGCAAAAAATACCCTTAAAGATTCAATAGGCAACTTTAAGGAAGTAGAGGATAAAGTTAAGGAAAGGGTCAGAGAATTTAAAGATAGGGATATGTTCGAAATAGAGTTAGAACAAGACAGGACCCTTGAAGAAGTTGAAGAGGAAAAGTAGCAGGTGATATATATGACTGCTACTTTAACCATTCAAGACCTATTTAAATTAATACTTTTTTTATTAGGTATAGGTGCCTTAATATACTTGATAGTTTTAATGAAGAATTTAAATAATGTTATTTCAAGCATTAAAAATTTACTAACGCAGAATGAAAAGGAGATAGATTTTACAATAAAACAACTTCCTTATATTTCTGAAAATATTAATGCCATATCTAAAGAAGCAAAAGAGCTAGTAGAAGCAGTATCTCCAGAGACAGTTAAACTAGTTAATAATGCCAGTTCTCTTTCCGAAAAATTGGACAAGACCAGCAGCAAAGTTTGTGATACCGTTGAAGAAGTAAGCAAAAGTATTAGCTCTACTGCAACAAGCATAAAAAATGTTAGTGATTACATAGAATTAATTCTGGATATAATAGAAATTGTTAGAAATGCATTAATAAAGAAAAAGTGAGAACCTTAGGGTTCTCATTTTTTCTGAATATAGAATATATTGTCAAAGACAAAATAATTGATATACTATATATTAACAAGATTAAGCTGTATTACTTATTTTTCCACTTTATTGGTACAATTTTTGCTATAATAATATTGGGAAGGTTGATAAGATGCAAAGTGTCAAGGTAATATGTAATCCATCTTCAGGAAGACAGCTAATACAAAAAAGAATAGATGCACTTTGTAATCTTCTGATAAATAATGGCTATGTTGTAGGGAAGTTTAATACTGAAAAGAAAGACGATGCCATGTATGAAACTATAAAAACAGTATCAGAAGGT
>JAAYFE010000019.1 GCA_012728365.1 Tissierellia bacterium | reverse complement strand
CTACATTTTAGCTAGGTTTATTTAAGTGTGCCCAAAATACATGTAATTCTATCCATCTCAATCATAACACAAAAATAAGGGTAAAAATAGTAATGGAGCGGGATTTAAGAAAATCCCACCCCAAATATTGACAAAGAGCCGAGAATAAAAAGTCCAGAGAATTTTAACACTCCTAAATGGGAATAAGGCTTAAAGTAAATCTTTAAGCCTTATTTTCTAATAAATACACCAATTAGTCCTCCCATTTCCCTTACCCTCAGTAAAATACATAAAATAAGGTATACTATCATTCCTACAAAAATAGAAGCCAATAAGGATATAAGTTCAAATATTTTACCATATCCAAGCCTTATGATCAAACCATTATATACACTATATGCTATAATTCCCATTATACTAGCAGCCACCAGAGTTTTTAAAAAACACTTTATGTAGCCACTTATTCCAATGGGGCCTATTTTTCTACGTAAACTAAATAACAATAAAATAGAAGTAAATATGGCAGAGATACTAGTTGCTAAAGCCAGCCCCCTATGGGCCATAAACCTAACTAGTATAAAATTTAAAATTATATTTAGCCCTACAGATAAAATTCCATTTACCATAGGTGTTTTAGTATCATGAAAGGAATAAAAGACCTTATTTAACATGAGCCTTAAAGAAATACCCACTAAACCTATGGAATAGAAAAATAAGGCTCCAGATGTCATAGTTGTAGCAGTGGAGTCAAAGGCTCCCCTTTCAAAAAATATCCTTACTATAGGCTCTGATAAGATCATGATTCCAATAGTAGCTGGTACAGTAATTACAAATATGGTGTTGATTCCCTGCCTCATTATACTTCTAATGGCCTTCCCATCCCCTTGAGCAAAGGCCCTAGATAGCATTGGAAATACCACCGTTGTTATGGCTGCTATAAATACTGATACTACCACATCATTCAATTTGGCTGCATAGTTTAAAGAAGATATACTTCCATCTACCAAATTAGATGCTAAGGTCTTATCTATTATGGTATTAATGTGTTGAACTGTGGAACCCAATAAAACCGGTACGATAAGGGTAAAAATCTTCCTTAAATATCTATCTTTAAAATTAACATATAGCCTATATCTAAATCCTTGATGCCTTATGGCAGGCACTTGGATTAAAAATTGGGTAGTAGATGCAATTACACTTGCCAACATCAGGCCATATATATATTCCTTCTTTGCCAGTATTAAAAGAAAAAAAATAAAGACAAAATTATAAGGAATACCCATTATGGCTGAAGGTCCAAATATCTGACTACTTTGTAAAAATCCTGAAAACACATAGGTAAATCCTAAGGATATAATAATGGGAAGACCTATCCTATTTAATTTTACAGCCAGCTCCAATTGTTCTCCTTCAAATCCTGTAGCAAGTACCTTTATAATTAATGGGGATAATATAAAGGAAAATAAAGCTAAAACTACTGTAAGGAAAAATATTACATTTAATATGTTGTTAAAAAATTTAAGCTTCCCCTCTTTCCCCCTTAAACTCTCAACTTCACTAAATACTGGTATAAGGCTTGTATTAAGGGCTGCACCAAAAGTTGTCATTATTATTGTTGTTGTAGCAGTCATGGCAACAAAATATGTATCTGTTTCATAGCCAGAACCATATTTAGAAGCAATTAACATTTCCCTAATAAAGCCTAAAAACTTGCTTATAAGAGTAAATACCGATATCATAGCTGCTGATTTTAATACTTTCGAACTTTTCATATATGTTCCCCTTTTCTACTATATCTACTGTACAATTGATTTATATTATATCATAATTTAGCCCCATATAAAATTATATGGGGCATCTATTAATTGTTCTTTGTCTATTTCTATTGTTATTGTCTTATATACTATTACCTGTGGAAGGAATCTATCTGGATCTGGTGGACTTATATCTAAATAAATCTTATAGAGGCCCTTTTCATAAACTATTTTTTCTACCTTTACTGTATATCCAGGAGTGGGGAACATTTTAGTTATGGTTACAATTACCTTATCTCCTTCTAGCCTACTTCTTATCCCTTCTGCTCCAGTATAGGTCTCCACTATACCTAATAATTTAAATGGAATTTCCTTCCTTTCTGCATTTAAACTATCTAAATAATCCCTTACTCTTTGAAGTACCACAATGGCCTCGGCTTGACTAGTATTAGAATTGGGATTAAATTTAGCACTTGACTGGCCTTTAATTATTCCTAAAGAATAAAGCAGTTTAAGAGCCTCCCTTTCTTCAACAGATATACTTTCTATGTCTGTAAAGGGTAGTTCTATATCCTTTGAAGTATGGTTGATTATTTCAGCCAGCTTATTTCCTACTACCTTTACCATATTAATTCTTTTTATGCTGCTGCCAAAGTCTAGTTCAACAGTAGAGTATCCCTTATTCTTAAGTAAAGAGGAAAAGGATAGTAAAAATTCATCCTCCCTTATGGCCTCCTGGGGATTAAACCTTTTGAAGTCTTCCCTAGCTAAATAGGAAAAATAGTAAAGGAAAAAATCTTTATCCATTTCATCCTTCAACCAGTGGTTTTCTAGCTTGTCCTCCAAGTTGGCATAAGCATAAGCTGGCAAGGCAAGTAAAAACACAAGCATTAGTACAAGTACTATGGCCCTTTTCATTTTATCCCCCCTTTATCCACTTACATATCTTACCATCATTATATCTTTTTTGAATTTTCAAATAGTTACAGTAAAGTTACAATTAAAATTTTCATACTGCAGGATTTTTGGATTTTTTGTCTAATAATATAAGTAAACATGATCTTAAAGGAGTGAATCTAATGACCTCTGCCACTTCCAGTTCACAAAGGAAAAGTATTAGTAAAAAGAGTATTAATAGGAATATACTACTATCTACATCCTTCATATCCCTTTTAATTATTATTTTAATAGGAGCTTCATTTTACTATGTAACAAAAAATGAAATTATTAACTCTTATGACCAGCTCTTATACAACAAGGCCATAGACTCTGCAAAATTAGTAGATGAAAAGATACAAAACCATGTTATAGCCATTGAGACTTTGGCAAATTTGAACATAATCCTTGATGGTGAAATTCCCATAGAGGAAAAATTAAAATTTTTGCAAGGGGAAAAATCTAAGCTACATTATTCGTATATTGGAATAGCAGACGTAAAGGGAAATCTTATATTGGACAATGGTGAGAGTTTAGACATATATGAGAAAGACTTTTTCATTGAAACTAAAGGAGAGGACAGTTACTTCTCCCAACCTATGGTAAACCCATTAACAGAGGAAATTTCCATTGCCATATCTGCACCTATAATAAGTGATGGAGAGTTTTCAGGAGCCCTAGTAGCCTTCATACCAGCAAATGAATTTTATAATATTGCTACAAATATTAAATTTGGACAAAGTGGCCAATCTTTTATAATGGACCAAAGGGCAGATATTATAGCCCACCCTACCATCAGATCTGGTGCTGCAACAAGGGAAGATACTAAAAACTTTAAAACATTAGCCGATTTAGTAGACCCCGAATATGCCGAAAATATCACACAAATGCATAATCTAATAAAAACCAAAGAAGCTGGAACTGGAATATATTCAAGGGATGGAAAAATTGTACATATAGGCTTTGCACCTATAGAATCAAAAAATTGGACCTTAGTTGTAAGTATTAATGAGGAAGAAATACTTTCAGGATTAAATACATTACTTAGAACACTACTTATGGTAGTAGCCCTTGCTGGAATTTTAGGATTTATATCCTCCTATATCTTCACCAGGAAAGTTACAAGAATAATTAAGAGGCTTACGGAATACTCTTATAAAATATCAGAAATGGACTTTACTGAAAATATTGAGGAAAACACTCTCACTAGGGAGGATGAACTAGGAGTAATAGGCAGCTCCCTTCAAAGAATAATTGAACATATGAGAAATATGATAAATACTTTAGGCCAGTCAACAGAAGAAGTTTTAGCCTCTTCACAGCAGTTGGCAGCTATTTCTGAAGAAACTACAGCCAGTGCAACTAATATACATGAAGCCTCTTATAAAATATCTGAATCCTCTAAAAGGCAGCACAATGCCATATTAAAGGCTGTAGATGCCATTAAGGAAATTTCAATGCAAATGGACAATGTAGCTGATAAGGCTAAGGATGCCAATAATTTAAGTATTGAAATATTAAATAAGGCCCAGTTAGGTAAGGAAAAAATAGATGAATCCATGGCCCAAATTGATAATATAAAGAATAGTACTTTAATTGTAAAAAAATCCTTGGATGAGATAAACAAAAGCTCCCAAAGGATTAATGAAATATTAAGCATAATTGAAAATATATCGGAAGATACCAACCTCCTGGCCCTAAATGCCAGTATTGAAGCTGCCAGGGCAGGGGAGTATGGCAGAGGCTTTGCTGTAGTTGCCAATGAAATAAAAAATCTAGCTGAAGAAGCCCAAAATTCAGCTAAGGAAATTAAGGCTTTAATAGCAAATAACAATGTCTTAATTGAAGAAGTTAATGAAAAAATGGATTCAAATACCCAGGAGGTTGAAGAGGGTGTAATAGCTGTAGATGAGGCTAAATCAAGCTTTGATACAATTGCAAACCTTATTGAGGACATTACTCAAAGAATTGAAGGGGTATTTGAAGCTACCATGAAGGTTGAAGGAAATGTGGATAATTTAGTCCAGTCTGCCCATATTATAGAGGACATGTCCCACAATATTTCATCAGAGATTGTAAGTTCCTTTCATGCCACAGAAGAACAGCTATCTGCCATGGAAGAAATCGCTTCTTCTGCTGAAAATCTTGCCTCCTTAGCAGAAAGGTTAAGAAATATGATAGATAATATTAAAATAGAAAAAAATTAGCTCCTGGGAGCTAATTTTTTTCTATTCTCAATATACTTTCTAAAGCCAATATTATTTCACGCCTTTCCCCTTCCATAGCCATGGCCTTTTCATTTACATATTCTCCAATGCCATCCTTCACATCAACTGCATATTCCACTACAGTATTTAATATGCTGGCAGCCTTAACTCCCCTTAGTTGGGCCAGGGTAAATATGACGCCAGTTTCCATATCTGAGGATAGTACATTTTTCTTGTTCCAATAGGCCATTAATTCCTCTTCATGGTCGATATAAAAAGAATCATGGCTCCTTGTAAGGCCACTATAGTAGGGAAAGCCTAATTCCTTACAAGTTTCTATTATAGTACTTGTTAGTTCTATATCAGCAACGGCAGGATAATTTTCTCCCACGTACATTTTAGAAGTACCATCTTCCCTAACGGCTCCAGTAGATATAACTAAATCCCCAAGTCTTATGTAGGGCTGCACTGCCCCTCCACTGCCTATTCTTATGAAGTACTTACCTCCACAGGCTATTAGCTCCTCCACAGCTATGGCAGCAGAAGGAGCACCTATGCCAGTAGATATAGCCGTTACTTCTACTCCCTTATAAGTACCTCTTATACTCCTATACTCCCTGTTGTAGGCCAATTCCTCATAGGAATCTAAAAACTCAGCCAATCTTAAAATCCTTGCAGGATCCCCAGCCAGTATTACATACTTAGATACATCACCAGGCTCTAATAATATATGAGGTTGTTTCATACTATCACCTTCCATCTTATATATTTAATATGGCCTCTAAAATTCCTTCTGTTAGAGTGGGATGGATAATTAAATTGTTCTTAAGATCCTCTACCTTAAGGCCTTTATTAAATAGGGGGCTAATGATTCCTATATATTCCGACACTAAATTGCCCACCTGCCATATACCTAATATATTTTCCTCTTCATCTACAAGAACCTTGACAAAGCCTTCCTCTATGCCCCTGGCCCAACCCCTAAAGGTATCCTTAAAATTACAGTATCCTACTTTATATTTAAAACCCTTTAGGTCCTCTTCCTGCTTACCTATGCCTGCTATTTCAGGCAGGGTAAAGACAGCCCTAGGCAAGGGTCCATAGTTCATACCTACCTTCTTTTTATTAAGTATATATTCAGCCACCTGCAGGCCTTGGTTTATGGCTACATTTGCTAAACCCATGATTCCATTTATATCACCAATGGCAAATATGTTTTTTTCTCCAGTCCTTAAATTTTCATCCACCACTATCTTGTCCTTATCTACATCTATATTTAGCCTATCAATACCCTTAGGAAAATTAGGCTTTCTTAGAAGGGTAACCAAGGCCTTGTCCCCTTCAATTACACTTTCATCCTCCAAAAGTACCGTTACTTTGTCATCTTCTACATAGGCCTTCTGGGCAGCCTTACCCTTTATTATATTGACCCCTTTTTCTACCAGCCTTTCCTCTACAGGCCTAACCAGATCCTGGTCATAACCTAATAAAAGCTTATCTTCCCTTTCTACCACAGTAACCCTGACACCTAATTCTGCATAAAGGGAAGCAAACTCTACACCTTCCACATTGCCACCTAATATGACTATGCTGTCAGGAATATCCTTTAAGACTATGGCCTCCTTGTGGGTAATTATCCTTTCCCTATTAATTTCTATACCCTCTATGCTGGTGGCCTGTGTACCTGTGGCAATTATTATATAATCAGCCTTGAGGCTTTCTTCTCCCACCTTAACCCTCTGGGCATCTAAAAGCTCCCCTTCACCATAGTAAAGATCTACTCCTAAGGCTAGTAGATTCTCTTCAAGCTTGAAATTCAGCTGTCTTAAGTCCTCTTGCCAGCTAGTAAGCAAGGCCTCCCTGGGTCCCTTCCTTTCCTTAAAAAAATCCAAGGCCCTTTTAACAGGCAAGGCGCCCCACCTAAGGGCAGTTCCTCCTAGGGCCTCTTTTTCTATTAAGGCTACAGACCTGCCACCTTGTCTTAAGGCCTTGGCACTATAGTAGCCTGCAACTCCCCCTCCCAGTATAATTACATCATAATCCTTATTCATTGTAGGACTCTCCTTCTATGGCCTTTTTCTTTTTTCTTAAAAGGTTTTTGGCCACAATAAAAAGTACTACTATAGTTCCTAAGTAAGGTATCATCTGAGTAAACTGGGATGGGATACCTACTACCTGTAGCCTTATGCCTAAGGCATCAAAGAAGCCAAACATAAGGGCTGCAATGAAGGTCTTCACAGGATGGGCCCCTCCAAATATAATGGCTGCCATGGCTATAAAACCCCTATTGGCACTCATATTTTCTGTAAAGAGGGTTAAATATCCTAGGGACAGGTGAACACCTGCAAAGCCACAAAAAACTCCACAAAGTATAGAGCTAATATACTTCATTTTCCTTGGACTTACCCCTGCTGTTTCCAAGGCATCTGGAAATTCTCCTGCTGCCCTTAACCAGATACCATGGGGAGTTTTGTATAAATATACATATATTAGGGCAACTAATAGCCAGCTTACATATACAAAAACTGTATGGTTGTTAAATAGGGTATCCAAAAGGGGTATACCTTCTAAAAAACCTACACTAAATCTAGGTAAGGGAACTATATCTGGTGAGGAAAAGGCTCCCTTAACTCCAAATATACTTCTTAGTAAAAATATGGTTAAGCCTCCAGCCAGCATATTGATGGCAATACCTATTATAAATTCATCAGACTTTAGATCTATTACAAAATAGGCAAATAAAAGGCCTACTACAATTCCTACAGCCACTGCTAAAAGGGTTCCAGCCAGGGAAGAACCAAAAAAGTAGCTGCCTACAACTCCAAAAAAGGCTCCCAGTAAAATCATGCCTTCCATACCAATGTTAAGTATGCCAGCATGTTGGGTTAAGAGGCCTCCTAAGGCTGCCAGTATAAGTGGAGTAGCAGTTCTTATGGTATGCTGGAGCAGGGTAAGATTTATAATTTCCTTAAGCATTTTTCTCACCTACCTTTTTTCTTCCATCTTTCCTTGCAAAAAAGCCCTTTATCTTGCTCTTAAACCCAGCTTCTCCTGCTATAAATAATATAATAATAGACTGTATAACTGCTATAAGCTCTGAAGGAATGCCTGTAGCATTTTCCATTGAAATAGAGCCAGTTTTTAAGGCTCCAAAGAAGAGGGACATTAAGACTACACCAAGGGGATTGTTCTTAACTATTAGGGCAATTAACATGCCATCCCAGGCATAACCTGGTGATATATGCTGCAAAAATCTATAGTGAACCCCTAGTACTTCAAAGGCCCCTGCTATTCCACATAAGACACCAGATACCACCATGGCAAAGATCATTCTTCTCTTTACATTTATTCCACCATATCTTGAAAAGTCCGGGTTTTGTCCTATCATCTTAATTTCATATCCAATGGAGGTCCTTTCTAAAAGGTAATACATTATAATGGTAATTACAATGACATAGAAGATGCTAGTATTTAAGGTGGAAAGCCTCACTAATCTTGATAGCTGGTAGCCTTCTCCTATAACTTCAGTGGCACCTAATTTACCCACATCAGAAGCAAAGGGGTAGTTTACCAAGTAGCCTGTAAGTAAAACTGCCACTGTATTAAGCATTATGGTTACAATTACCTCATCAATATTGTACCTAACCTTTAATATGGCAGGAAGTAGGGCATAAAGTCCCCCTGCTATGGCACTTACAAGAAGTGCTAAGGGTATGCCTACAAGGCCTGGTAAATTTACAAGGCTAATCCCTACCAGGGCTGCCCCAAAGGCCCCTAGATATAACTGGCCTTCCCCTCCAATGTTGAAGATACCACTTCTAAAGGATATGCTGGTGGCCAGGCCTGTTAAAATTAAAGGTACCGTTTTAGCTAAGGTTGTAGCAATATTGTACTTTGATCCTATGGCACCCTTTATTAGGGCAGCAAAGCCAACAATGGGATTTCTACCATTAGCCCACATTATGAAAGCTCCAATTACAAGAGCTGCAAATATTGATAAAAAGAGGGATATAAGATATTCAATATTTTTCTTCTTCATAAATTATGCACCTCCTTGGCTTAAATCCTTGTGCTTTCCAGTCATGTATAGACCTATTTCATTTTTAGTAATTTCCTTACTTAAAAATTCTCCTGTTATTTGTCCTTCATAGATGGTAATTATCCTATCGGATAATCTAAATATCTCATCTAAGTCTGCAGAAACCAAGAGGATGGCTGCTCCTTCATTCCTCTTTTGAATAATCTCCTTATGGATAAACTCTATGGCCCCTATGTCTACCCCCCTAGTAGGCTGGGCAATTATGAGTATATCTGAGTCAAAGGAAAACTCCCTTGCAATGACCATCTTCTGCATATTCCCACCAGAAAGGTTACCAGCTACTACATCCTGGGAAGGGGTCCTTACGTCATATTCCTTAATTAGCCTATCTGTCCTTTCCCTTATTTTTTTCCTATTTAGGTGAATGCCCCTTTTGGCATAGGGTTCCTTTCTGTGGGAGCCTAAAAGCATATTTTCTGTTATGGTAGCCTCCACGGAAAGACCTGTTGACAATCTATCTTCAGGTATATGGGATAGGCCTAGCTCTCTGATTTCTAAAGGATCCTTATTAGCAGCCTCATTGCCATTTATGGTAATTGTGCCCTTTTCTACTTGCCTTAAGCCCGCTAAAACCTCTAAAAGCTCTGATTGGCCATTGCCTTCTACACCGGCTATGCCTAAAATTTCTCCAGAATACAGGCTAAAGCTTACACCCTTTAAGGCTAAAAGGCCCCTATTATCCCTGGCCTGTAAGTTTTCTGCCCTTAAAACTTCCTTCCTGGCTACCTCCTTCTTCTCTAAATCTTCAAATAATACTTCCCTGCCTACCATCATTTCAGCCAATATCCTTTCATTGGCATCCTTGGTCATAAGGGTTCCCACCATTTTTCCTTGCCTCATGACACTGACCCTATCAGATAGGGCTAAAACCTCCTGCAACTTGTGGGTTATTATGATTACAGTTTTACCTAACTTATCCACCAGCCTCCTAATAACCCTAAATAGCTCCTCCGTCTCCTGAGGGGTCAAAACTGCCGTTGGCTCGTCTAATATGATTATGTCTGCCCCCTTGTGGAGTACCTTTAAAATTTCAATACGCTGCTGAATTCCAACAGACAGGGATTCTACCTTGGCATGGGGGTCTACCTTCAAACTGTATTCCCTAGATAGCTCTTCCGTTATTTTAACGGCTTTATTATAGTCTGCAAAGATCTTACTCTTTCTTGGTTCAACACCTAAGACTATATTTTCTGCCACTGTAAAGGAGGGAACTAGCATAAAATGCTGGTGAACCATACCTATACCTAGTTTTATAGCATCTAAGGGACTTTTTATTTCCACAGGCTGGCCCTTAAAGTATATTTGACCAGAAGTTGGCTGATACAAGCCGTATAAGATCTTCATCAAGGTTGATTTTCCAGCACCATTTTCACCTACAATGGCATGGATTTCACCCTTTTCTATATCAAGGTTTATACTGTCATTTGCTAGTACTCCTGGAAATTTTTTGGTAATATTCTTTAATTCTATTAACTTTTCAGCCACCTTTCTCACCTCTCAAACTGAAAATTATTGAAAAATAGAGAAGTAGAAACCTACTTCTCTATTTTGCTGTTGGTACTTTTATTTCGCCACTTACTATTTTTTCTTTTATTTCTTCTATTTTAGCCTTCATTTCCTCTGTTGCAAATTGAGGCATATCATCAGTACCAAATCCTAAACCAACACCATCTTCTTGTAAGCCATAGTAGATAACTTCCCCTTCTTCTATTTCATCATTTTGGATCTTTATTATGGTATCATATATGGATTGGCCTACCCTCTTAACCATACTTGCAACTATATGGTCAGGATTTATATAGCGTTGGTCAGTATCTACACCTATGGCATATTTTCCTAACTCTTCTGCAGCTTCAAAGACTCCTTCACCAGTTTTACCAGCTGCATGGAAGATTATGTCTGCTCCTCCTGAGTATAGGGCAGTAGCAGCTTCTTTACCCTTTGCTGGGTCTTCAAAGTCTCCAGCATATATTACCCTTACATCTACATCTGGGTCTATATATTTAGCTCCTGCTTCATATCCTACATAGAAGTTTCTTATAACTGGTATGTCAAGTCCACCAACCATACCAATTACCTTTGCATCATCAATACCTTCTATGGATGTTTCAGTTGTTAGCATAGCAGCCAGTGCTCCTGCTAAGAAGGAACCTTCATTTTCCATATAGCTGATAGTGATTAGGTTATCAATTCCTGGAATTTCATTGTCCACATAGATGTAGTAAACATCTGGGAACTCCAGGGGTATTTGTTGGGATATATCATAGAATTCATGGCCTACTAATGCTACTACATCTGCATATTCAGATGCCTGAACTACCTGGTCTGTATAAAGGGATGGGTCATTTCTACATTCATATACCTTGAACTCTATGCCAAGGTCTTCCTTAGCCTTTTCCACCCCTTCATGAGCTGAGTCATAGAAGGAACGGTCTCCCAATCCTCCAGCTAATACTAAACCAACCTTTAATGAGCTCTCTTCACCTGTTGATGGTGTCTCATCTTCTGCTGGTGTTGTTGTTTCACCAGAGCATGCTGTTAGGAAAAGCATAACAGCAAGAGTTAAAGCTAATATTAATGAAAGTCTTCTTTTCATTCTTTTTCCCCCTTTTATTTTTTTAATAATTATTTATATTAAAAAATTTATAGGCTACTCTTCCCTGCTTATCCTTTCTTCTTCCCTTAGGCCTTCGATGTCAATTATGAATATGGAATTGTTAGAAACTTCTATTAGGCCCTTTTCCTTTAGCTGCTGCAGTACCCTATTGATGCTTCTTGGAGTTACAGCAAACTGCTCACTTAGCTGTTCCTTATTTATCTTTATTTCTATAGGTGAGTCCATACTACTAGAGTCTACTTCATATAGTAAGAAATTGCAAATTCTATATTTAAGGGAATAAAGGCTATTTTCTCCTGCTAATTTTGACAGCTTATAAAAGTTATCACATAGGGTTTTTGTAATATACAGGGAAAAATATAAATCGGAATTTATCCACTTTAAGAAATACTTCCTTTTAATCCTAAGGGTTTTAGTATCTGTTAAGGCTTCTACAGAACAAATATAGGGCTTTCTGTCAAATATTTCTAACTCTCCAATATAATCGCCCTTTTTATAGAGGGCTAGGGAGTATTTTCTTCCATTTTCTGCAGTCCTACATATATTCACATAGCCATCAATTATTATGTAGAAATAATCATGAATAAGATCCTGCTGGCAGATTATTTCTCCCTTTTTAAAGTCCTTCCTTTCCCATTTTTTTAAGATTTCATAAGGGCAATTTCTTAGCATATCCTTTATTAAAGCATTAGACTCAATAATGCCTATTATCTCCACCTAAATGTCCTCCTCTAAATTATACTTTAAAAAAACAATTTTATTAAGGACCTTTGTCCTAATTACTTAATTTTTTCTATATATAACAGGCATTTTTATTCAAAAAAGAAGAAATGTGTCCTACTATTTATTAATTATGCCTATTATTTAACATACTTCAGCCCCTATAATTATATCATAAGGATAGGGGACTTGCATTAGTATATGTTGTAAAAGCAATCGGGTAGGAGGAAAATAATTAATTTATTTTCCGACCTCCCACACCACCGTACATACCGTTCGGTATACGGCGGTTTCATAGTTTACACTCTAACATCAAGGTAATATTTAAGAAAGCTTAAATATCCTT
>JAAYFE010000161.1 GCA_012728365.1 Tissierellia bacterium | reverse complement strand
TCCCTCCTCAAAAAAATACTCCTCTCATCACTTGTATAAGGGACGAGAGGTTGATTCCCGCGGTGCCACCCTATTTAGGTTTTACCTCACTTAATATTATAACGCTTTATAGCGAACAGGTTCTGTCAACTCGAAGGTGTCTTCGTTAAATGTTGGCATCGGATTTCCACCACCACCGACTCTCTATAGCCAAGGGATTTAACTACTCTTCCTTCTCATCGTTTTTCCATATTTTATTTTTAGATAATTATAAGATAAATTTTTAAAGGTGTCAAGTTAAGTGAACCTTCTTTCTCTCAACCATCTCATGGATCCTTATAAGGTATTCATTTAGGCTTTTTACATTGGGAACCCTTTCTATTCTATCCTCTTTAGGAAAATATATCTTAGATATTGCCCCCATACCAGCAGCTAATACAGTTTCCTTCTCTTCCATCATCTTAATATTATATATGCATTCCATATCCTTCTTTGCATATCCTACATTTTCAAAATTTCCTAGTATTTGTTTCTGTCTATATAGATAGTAAGGTTCAAGCTTCATTTTTTCAGTAAAGTCCTTTATTTCACTAAGCATTTCATATATGACTTCTTGTTCCTTTATTTCATATTGGTCCATTACCTTTCTAAATGTAGAACCCCTTTTAACTGCTAAAGTGTGAACTGTTAAATTTTCAGGATCAAGTTTTTCTATTTCCTTTAAGGTTGTTTTAATTTCCCTAACACCTTCGCCAGGTAATCCTACTATAAGGTCCATATTAATAATTGGAAATCCTATTTCTTTTGCCAAATAATAGATATCAATTATATCCTTCGTCTTATGCTGCCTTCCTATAAGTTTTAAAGTTTTATCATTCATGGTTTGGGGATTAATGCTAATTCTATTTATTCCATTTTCCATTAATACTTTAAGAACTTCTTCATTAATAGTATCTGGCCTTCCAGCTTCTACTGTAAACTCTTGTATCTCTTCCCTATCAAAATTTCTATATACAGCCTGAATTATTTTTTCAAGATTTTTGTAAGGTATAGCAGTAGGAGTACCTCCTCCTATATAAACAGTTGATATTTGTTTAGATCTTGTAATCTCTCCTATCATATCTAACTCATATATAAGTTTTTCTGTATACTCATCAACAAGGTGGCTAAATTTCTCCACACTTACAGCTGGAAAAGAACAGTACAAGCATCTAGTTGGACAAAAGGGTATAGCGATATAGAGGCTAAACCGATTTTCATCAAGGGGATATATATGTTTTCTTTGTTTTTTAGCAACATCTACTAGTAGTCTTGCTTTTTCATCATAAAGCCTATATCCATCTTTTAATATACTCAGTATTTCTCCATCAACATAATCCTTGTCCAATAATTTGTGAACAATTTTAACAGGTCTAACCCCAGTTAATACTCCCCAAGGTGCCTTCACAGCTGATAAATTATCTAAGGCATCATAAAGGCTCTGTATAATGGCGATTTTTCTTCTCTTCTCAAGATCACAATCGCCTATATTTACACTTCCCATATCTATTCTAACTTCATAAATCAATTTACTATCCTTATAAACTTTAGTAAAGGCTAACCTATCTATTAAACCAACTTCAATTAAAAGTCCTTTACTATAATCTCTTATTGTATCTATAAAAACTACTTGCTGATTAAAATAAAATACTTTTATTAGTTCAGTTACATCATATCTATAATCATTATTTATAAGACGCACACAAATCATATTTATTCCTCTCAATAATCATTATAATAATCCTCAATCATTTTCTTAATATATTTTTTAGATATGCCAAATTCTTTTGCTATTTCTTCCTTATTTAATCCCATTTCTATCAGTTCATGTATATCCCGTAAATCTATATCTTCTTTATGATTATAGTAGCTTAAATAACCTTTCTTTTTCATAAAAGCCACCTCCTAGTATATATATTTCCTCAAAAGGTGGCTAATATTCTATCTTAAAAAAGGATTATAGCTTTTTTCCCTTTTAATGGTAGTTGCAGGTCCATGGCCTGGAAAAACCCTAGTGTCATCTGGGAAGGTAATTAATTTTGTCTTAATAGAATTTATAATACTTTCAAAGGAACTGCCTTCGAAATCTGTTCTTCCTATACTACCTGCAAAAAGAGTATCTCCAGTAAACAAGGCATCCCCTATTTTTAGACTTATGCCACCAGGTGTGTGCCCTGGAGTGTGAATCACTTCAGCGGAAAGATTTCCAAATTTAATAAGATCACCTTCATCTAATAAGATATCAGGCTCAAATTCTACAGTACCCATAGCCATCCTACTTGACAAGTTTTTATTTCCATCCCTTACCATGGGCCCATCATCTTTATGAACTGCAATTTTTGCATTGGTATAATCTTTTAAACCTTCAACTCCAGCAATGTGATCTCCATGACCATGGGTTAATACAATATATTTAATATCTAGATCCAACTCTTGAATTTTATTGATTATATCATCTACATCTCCACCTGGATCTATTGCAATTCCTTCTTTAGTATCTTCATCATAGACCAAATAGCAATTGGCTGCATATATACCTGCTGGTATTCTAATGATCTCCAAAATTATCCCTCCTAAAAAGCTTTTTTGCTATCTATTAGTATTGTAACCGGTCCACTATTAATAAAACTTACATCCATATGGGCACCAAATACACCACATTCAGTTTTAATGCCCTTTTCTTCACACTTAGATATAAATTTTTTATAATATTCTTCTGCAACACTAGGATGGGCAGCTGATGTAAAACTTGGCCTTTTACCCTTCCTTACATCTCCATAAAGGGTAAATTGTGACACTACTAAAAGCTCTCCATTTATATCTGTTAATGATAAGTTCATCTTTCCCTCTTTATCTTCAAATATTCTTAATCCTAATATTTTATTTATCATATATTCTAAATCCTTATCATTATCATCATCTCCAACACCAAGAAGAACTAATAGTCCTTCATTTATCTGGCCTACTGTTTCTCCCTCAACAATAACCTTTCCTTCCTTAACCCTTTGAACTACAGCTCTCATTTTATGCACCTCTCTTAACTTATAACCCTATATACATCAATAACATCCTTTAGGCTTCGTAAACTTTTCATTAATTGTTTTAATTGATCTATATCGTTAATTTCTAGTACAATGTTGATTACGGCTAATTTTCCCTTATTTGTTCTTGCACTTAAGCTTGTTAATGTCAATCCAGAATTAGTAATATTTTGAGTAATTTCAGTTAACAAGCCTTGTCTATCTAAGGCCTTTATCTGAATTTCAGCATGATATTCAGCCTTTATATCATCATCCCAATTAACCTCAATAAATCTTTCACTGTTGTCTATATAGCTAATATTAGGACAGTCCTTTCTATGGACTGAAATTCCCCTTCCCCTAGTTATATACCCTACAATTTCATCTCCTGGTACTGGATTACAACATTTGGCAAATCTAACCTTTATATTATCTACACCCTTAACACTAATACCTTGGCCTAATTTTTCTCTAGATCTTATATGAGGCCTTTCCTTAGGTCTAATGTCAACAGTAGTTCTATCATCCTTAATCTTAAAATGTTCCTTATATTTTTCCCTTATTTTTGACATTACTTGGGATATGGTTACACTTCCATAACCTAAGGCTGCATATAAATCATCAATAGTATTTAGGCTTAGTCTTTTTGTAATATCCTTCAACCATTCTTCCTTTAGCTGGTCAGTTATTTTAAGGCCCAGCTTTTTTACTTCCTTGTCAAATAATTCTTTACCCCTTGCTATATTTTCTTCTTTTCTTTCTCTTTTAAACCACTGACGGATTTTGCTTTTGGCCTGGCTACTTTTTACAATCTTTAGCCAATCTCTGCTTGGACCACTACTGCTTGGAGATGTGAGAATTTCTACAATATTACCATTTTTTAACTTAAAATCCAAGGGTACTATTCTACCATCTACTTTAGCACCAACACATTTATTTCCCACATCTGTATGCACCCTGTATGCAAAATCGATAGGAGTTGACCCATTAGGAAGGTTTATAACATCACCTTTTGGGGTAAAAACATACACTTCATCTGTAAACAAATCTACCTTTAAGCTTTCCATAAACTCCCTTGGATCCTTTAAATCCTTTTGCCATTCCATTAGCTGCCTTAACCAGGTAAGCTTCTCATCAAAGTTATCAGTTTTAACAGTTCCTTCTTTGTATTTCCAGTGGGCAGCAATACCATATTCAGCCGTTCTATGCATTTCCCATGTTCTTATTTGAACCTCAAATATTTCACCTTCAGGTCCTATTACTGTTGTGTGTAGGGATTGATACATATTTGGTTTCGGCATTGCAATATAATCCTTAAACCTACCAGGAATTGGCTTCCACATTGTATGCACTAATCCCAATACAGCATAGCAGTCCTTTATACTATCAACAATTACTCTTATGGCTGTAAGATCAAATATTTGCTCAAAGCTTTTATTTTGGTAAACCATCTTTTTGTATATACTATAAAAATTTTTAGGCCTACCGCTTATCTCTCTTTTAATATTCATCTTTTGTAGATTTTTATCCAGTTCATCAATTATTCTTTTAATATATTCTTCTCGTTCTTTTCGTCTTTTAGACACCTTTTCTACAAGATCATAATAACCTTCAGGATCCAAAAATCTTAAGGATAAATCCTCCAATTCCCATTTAATTTTAGATATTCCCAGTCTATGGGCTAAGGGAGCATATATTTCTAATGTCTCAATAGCTTTTTCCTTCTTCTTTGCTTCACTCATATACTCTAAAGTTCTCATATTATGAAGCCTATCAGCTAATTTTATTATAATGACCCTTATGTCCTTAGCCATGGCCAAAACCATTTTCCTTAAGTTTTCAGCTTGACTTTCCTGTTTAGACTTGAATTTAAGTTTTTTTAATTTAGTTACGCCCTCAACCAAATTGGCTACTTCTTCTCCAAACATTTCTACTAAGGTTTCATATTTAACCTCTGTATCCTCTAAAACATCGTGAAGAAGGCCAGCTGCAATGGTTCTATCATCCATATTTAATTCAGCTAAAATCATAGCTACATTATATGGATGGGTAAAATACTTCTCCCCTGAATTCCTATACTGGCCTTGATGACAATTTTCGGCATAATTATAGGCTTTTACTATAAGATCCATATCAGCTTGTGGATAATATTCTTGTATTTTTGACAATAAATTTTCTAACATCGAATGCTCACCTTTTAAATATTATTTTAGACCTAAAAGCTCAATTTTAAGCCTAAACTACCATTCTACTCCTTATATAATGAAATTATATATCAATTTCAAAAATTTTTCACTAAAAACTTTTCGATCTACAAACTATCTATAATAATATATCATAATTTGTAGATTTCTGTAACCCATATATTCATTTATGTTAGGAGTATAAGCTATGTCTATCTTTATACCATTATCTATACCCTTATACATCTTTGATACTTCAGCTTGCCCAAACTTTTTTGACATCCTTCTATCAAATTCTTCAATATCTCCAAAATATAAGCCTTCAATAGTTTTTCCATTTTTCATTTTTAGGATTAATTTAAGTGTATTATCATTTTTACCTAATTTAAATGCTTTTACAACAGGTATATTTTTTTCACCAAATAAAGGCCTTGGGTTTCCCTTTCCAAAAGGTTCTAAAAGTTTAAGCTCTTCCACCAGTTCAAAACTTACATATTCTAAGGGAAGCCTCATATCTATATATATTTTTGGTATAAGATCTTCCTTTGTTAAATTTGCCTCTTCATTCAGCCTTACCCTTAACTTTTCAAGATTTTCTACATTTAATGATAATCCAGCTGCCATAGGATGGCCACCAAAATCATTAAGTAAATCTTTGCACTTTGATATTTCTTTAAATATATCATATTCCTCTATAGATCTGGCGGATCCCTTTATTTCCCCTTCATTCTTTGAGTCAGTAAGTATAATTGTAGGTCTGTAGTACATATCTTTAATTCTACCAGCAATTATTCCAGCTATACTTTCATGAATATTTTTTTCATATATAACCAATACCTTATCTTCCTTAAAGCCTTTCTTTTCAATTTGACTAACTACCCTTTCAATCCCCTCTTCTGTCATATATTTTCTTTCTATATTTAAAGAATGAAGCTTTTCTGCATACTTATAAGCTAAATCTTCATTAGAAGTAAGCAATAGTTCAACTGCAATATCTGCCCTATCAAGTCTACCTGAAGCGTTTATGGAAGGTCCTATTACAAATCCAAGGCTATAAGGATTAATAGTTCTGCCTTCTAGGCCTGTTGTTTTTATAAGGGCTTTAAGGCCTTTATTATTTGTATTATTTATCCTTTTTAACCCTTCTTTTACAATTATTCTATTTTCATCAACAAGATCCACAACATCACATACAGTTCCCATGGCCACAAATTCTAAAAGGTCATAGGACTCCTCCACATCTATTCCCATTTCCTCATATAGAACCTGAACAAATTTAAAGGCTACACCTGCCCCACAAAGTTCCTTAAAAGGGTACTTACAGTCAAGCCTTTTTGGATTTATCACTGCATCTGCTTTTGGTAACCTATATTCTATATTTCCCTTATGGTCATAAGTGCAACTTATTTCATGGTGGTCAGTTACAATAATTTTCATACCCAATTCTTTTGCAAGCTTTACTGCCTCAAAGGCAGATATCCCATTATCACAGGTAATTATAAGATCTACTCCATCATCTTTTGCTTCCTCAACTATTCTTTCATTTATGCCATAGCCATCAATTATCCTATGGGGTATTACATAGTCTACCCTGCCACCACATCTGGTTATGCCTTTATAAAGGGTAAGTATGGCTGAATTCCCATCCTGGTCATAATCGCCACATATTCTTATTTTTTCATTATTTAATATGCTTTCCTTTAGTATTTTTACACCCTCTTCCATATCCTTAATAAGTCGTGGATTATGAAGTTTGTCCAAAGAAGGGTTAATAAAGCTATCCATAAGTTTAAGATCCTTAATACCTCTATTTAATAGAAGCCTCGATAAGATTTTACTTATATTGAGCCTCTTTGATATTGCATCTAAATTTCCCTTAACATTTCTTAAAAACCATTTTTCCAACTATATCACTCCAATATATTTTCAAGCTATGGGTAATCAATAAATAAGACAAAAGATATCCTTTTGTCTTATTCTAGGTTTGCTAATATTGAAATTGCACACTCTATTCTCTTCTTTTCCATTTCACATCCTAATTTATATGGTTCTAAAATATTATTATTGGTATAGTAAGCATTAGCATGACAACCACCACTACAATAAAATTTAGCCCAACAATTATCACATTCTTTCTTGTTAAATACACTGGCCTTTTTAAATTCTTCCCTTTTTTCAACATTAGTAATACCTTTAAATATATCTCCTAGTTTAAACTTTTCTTCTCCTACAAATTGATGACAAGGATATATGTCCCCTTCAGGAGTTACAGCTATATATTCGCTTCCTGCTCCACATCCTATAGATCTTTTTGCCAGGCAAGGCCCTTGATTTAAGTCTATCATAAAGTGGAAAAATAGAAATTCTTTATCTTTTTTCTTAATGTCTATATATTCCTTTGAAAATTTTTCATACTCATTTAATATATCTTCAAGGTGTTCTTCCTTTAAAGCATAATCCATATCTGGAGAAGTAACAACAGGTTCTATGGATATTTTTCTAAATCCTTCTCTATAAAAATGAAGAGCATCTTTTGAGAAGTCTAAATTATAACTTGTAAAGGTTCCCCTTATATAATAGTCCTTGTCCCCTCTTTTCTTAACAAATTCCTTAATTTTAGGAAGTATTATATCATAGCTTCCTTTTCCTGTAGCAGTCTTTCTCATGCTATCATTTATCTCTTTTCTTCCATCTAGACTTAATACCACGTTATCCATATTTTCATTAATAAAGTCAGCTTTATCTTCATCTAAAAGTACTCCATTGGTAGTTATAGTAAATCTAAAATGTTTATTATATTTTTTTTCAATTTCCCTTCCATAGGCTACAAGTTCTTTTACAAGTTCAAAATTCATCAAGGGCTCTCCACCAAAGAAATCCACTTCCAAATTTCTTCTCTTGCCTGAGTTTTCGCATAAAAATTCTAAAGCTCTCTTACCAACTTTTAAATCCATTAAAAGTCTTTGACCCTTAAAATCTCCCTGGCTAGCAAAGCAGTATTTGCACCTTAAATTACAATCATGGGCCACATGCAAGCACATGGCTTTAATTACATTATCTGAATTGTAATTAATGTTTTTAGTGTCTACCTCATCAGAATACAAAAGTCCTTCCTTCTCCAGTGTACTTATTTCCTCGTAAGCCTCTTCAATTTTAGTTATTTCATATTTTTCTTTTAACTTTTCTTTTATTTCTTCTAAAGAATTATCCTTATAATAATCTAGTATATGATAAACTATACTATCAACTACATGGACTGCTCCACTATATACATCAAGTACTATATATCTATCATTTAAAAAGAACTTATGAATTCTATTTTTCTCATCCATAAAAATCCTCCTCTATATCTATAAATAAAAAGGAGTGGTATAAACCACTGCCTTTGTAAATTAATTGTTTTCACATTTTTGATTTCCTACTGTGCAAGAAGTTTTGCAGGCAGATTGACAAGAGGTTTGACACTCACCGCATCCACCATTTGCTAAAGTATTTTTTAGATTTCTACCTGTTAAAGTTCTTATGTATTTCAACTATAACCCTCCTTCTATATATACAATGGAATGCTTAATAAATTATACCATAAATTTATATTGATATAAAGTTTATTTTATATTTACTCCAATCATTCCCCCAATTGCACCTGATACTAGACAGATAAATAGCTTTCCAATGGTATATATATCAAAAATAAAGGGTTTTACAAACAAGAAGTTTATTAGGACTAATATTAAAAAGTATAATATTCCTATTAATCCACCGTTTAACCAACCTTTTTCATCTACCTTAAAAGCTAAACTTATGCTTCCTACAACTATAGAAAAAATCATAATTATAGTGTTGATAAGGTTTATATTGTCTTCCTTTAAGGATGTAAATGTAAGTAATGCTGCCATAATTAATAGTAATACTGCAGTTAATAAAAAAGCAAGACCTAGGCTTTTTAATATATCTATACTACGCCTTAGTACACTTGTCTTCATAAACTCCACCTCCTATCCTATTAAAATTTATTAAAGGAAAGTAGAGTTTATTACAAAAAACAAAAACTTCCTTAAAAGTAAGGAAGTTGTTTAATTTTTGTTTTATTTTTCTTTACTTTCTTTTTCTTTATTTACAACAGAACCTATAGCCCATTTACTAAACTCAACTTTTGTCCTATCAGCACCTAGCTCTAAAGTAACTATTTCATCTTTAATTTTAACTATTCTACCATGCATTCCACCTATAGTTATTACTTCATCGCCAACTTTTAAGTTGTTTCTCATTTCCATGATCTGCTTTTCTCTCTTCTTTTGAGGCCTAATAGCCATAAAATAAAAAATTGCAAGAATTGCTATAGGTAATATAAGACCACTAAAATTTAAACCTTGTGCTGCACCAGCATTTGCCATATTTACTCCTCCTTTTTTTATTTCTCTTTATTTTATATTCAACAAAAAATTTAAAAAACATTATTTTTTTATTAAATATATCCATATTTTTTATAAAATTCTTCTCTGTATTCCATAAGCCTATCTTCTTTAATAGCTTCTCTTATATTTTCCATTAGCTTTATAAGGAAGTATAAATTGTGTATAGTAGCTAATCTGGCTCCCAGTATTTCATTTACATTAAATAGATGTCTAATATATGCCCTGGTATAATTTGTACAGGTATAACAATCACATTCCGGATCCAGACTGCTAAAATCATTTTTATATTTTGCATTTCTTATGGTAAGCTTACCCTGACTAGTCATTACAGTACCATTTCTAGCAATCCTAGTTGGTAGAACACAATCAGCCATATCTATTCCCCTTATAACCGCTTCAAATAGGTAATCTGGACTACCTACACCCATTAAATATCTTGGTTTATCCTTTGGTAGCATTGGCGCTGTGAAATCAAGCATATCACACATAATATCGATTGGTTCTCCAACACTTAGTCCTCCTATGGCATAACCTGGAAATCCAATATCTAAAATATCCTTAACACTTTTTTCTCTTAAATCTTTATACATGCCACCTTGTATTATACCAAATAAGGCTTGCCTATCCCAGTTTTGATGGTAATCTTTGCATCTTTTGGCCCAACGAGTAGTCCTTTCCATGGATTTTTTCACATACTCATATTCTGCAGGATATGGCACACATTCATCAAAACACATAATAATATCAGCACCTAAAGAATTTTGTATCTCTATGGATTTTTCCGGACTTAAAAAATGGGTGGAACCATCTATATGGGACCTGAACTCTACACCATCTTCAGTTATTTTTCTTAAATCACTTAAGCTAAATACTTGAAATCCACCACTATCTGTTAAAATTGGCTTATGCCAATTCATAAACTTATGCAAGCCACCTGCTTCTTCAATTAGCTTATGTCCTGGTCTTAAGTATAGATGATAGGTGTTACTTAGTATTATCTGAGCTCCTAAATCCCTTACCTCTTCAGGAGTCATAGTCTTTACAGTAGCCTTAGTACCCACAGGCATGAATACGGGTGTTTCAATTACTCCATGGGGTGTTTTCAGCTCACCTATTCTAGCTGAACAATCTGTAGACTCCTTTAGTACTCTAAATTCTATGGCCATTTTTTTCCTCCTTCTATTTGATAAACATTGCGTCTCCAAAACTAAAAAATCTATATCTATTTTCTACTGCAACATTATAAGCCTTTAATATCTTTTCCCTTCCTGCAAAGGCACTTACTAACATTAAAAGGGTTGATTCAGGTAAATGGAAATTAGTTATGAGACAATCAACAGCCTTAAACTTATAGCCAGGATATATGAAAATATCTGTCCATCCTTTATGAGGAAGAATTTTTCCTTTTAGTGTAGCTATGGTCTCTAATGTTCTTACACTGGTAGTTCCTACAGCAATAATTCTACCACCATTTTTCTTAGTCAAATTTATCTTCTCTGCTGTTTCTTCATTTAGCTCATAGTATTCTGAATGCATATGATGTTCTTCAATATTCTCTACCTTTACAGGCCTAAAAGTTCCTAATCCAACATGAAGGGTCAAATAAGCTATGTTTACTTTTTTTTCCTCTATTTGATTTAAGAGTTCCTTTGTAAAATGTAAACCAGCTGTAGGCGCAGCAGCAGAGCCTTCATGTTTAGCATAAACTGTTTGATATCTATCTCTATCTTCTAGCTTTTCCTTAATGTAGGGTGGAAGTGGCATCTCACCCAGCCTATCTAATACCTCTTCAAATATGCCATCATAGTGAAACTCTACAATCCTTGTACCACCTTCTTCTATACTTAACACATTAGCTACTAAAAGACCATCTCCAAATAAAATTTTTCTACCTGGTCTTACCTTTTTTCCTGGCTTAACTAGAGTCTCCCACCTGTTTCCTTCAATATTCTTAAGTAATAAAAATTCTATTTTTTCATCCTTTCCCTCTCTATTTCCAAAGAGCCTTGCAGGGATTACTTTAGTATCATTTAAAACTAAACAATCACCTTCATTTAAGTAATCTATTATATCCTTAAACTTCCTATGTTCTATATTACCAGTATCCTTATCTAAAATAAGAAGCCTCGATTCTTCTCTATTTTTTATTGGATGTTGTGCT
Source organism: Tissierellia bacterium (assembly GCA_012728365.1). GTDB lineage: Bacteria > Bacillota > Clostridia > Tissierellales > Tepidimicrobiaceae > JAAYFE01. The sequence continues at coordinate 8,152 of JAAYFE010000161.1, read as the reverse complement.
ATTAACTCTTCTGGTAATTCATAGTAAAAATCACTAGTTTTCATAGTATCATCCTTTTTTACTTTTTATATTCTATATCTACTCCCTTGTAGTAGTATTTTAATATCTCCTCATAATTATATCCATTAAGAGCCATTCCTTCAGCTCCCCATTGGCTCATTCCTACGCCATGGCCATATCCATTACCATAGATGGTAAAATTAACTGCACTTGGAATAGTTTCTATATTTACAGATTTTATTCCACCGTCAGTAATTATATAATTTATTTCATCTACCTTCAATATATTTCCATCCTTATCAATTATATTTATATTGTCTAACGCCATAGCTTTTTTATTCCCCTTTTCGTCTATGGAATAAATTTTTACTTCATAGTCATATTTATTTTCCTTTTCTATAGTAAATAAAGTACTCTTTAAAATATTACTACCAATTATTGTTCTAAATTCATTTCCACTAATTACCTCTTCTCCATTAGTTCCTACTATTAAAAGATCTAACACCCTTCCGGCAGTCGTAGTATCTAATATAATTAAATCCAGTACCTTACCTACATCTATACCGTTATTTTTTAGCTTATAGCTAATTTCTTCTGATGTTAAGTTCAATTTCCAACTGCTATTTGGAAAAGATTTTGAAAACTCATCTACCCTACTAGCCAAATAAGGTGCATAGCCACCCCATATTACTTCTGCATCATCTGTATAGCCACCGCTATTTGAATGGTATACTGCCTCAATAGGATAGCCATCATAGGTTATAATCAAACCTTTAGTTTCATCTACAGCTTCATTAATTTTAATACTCTCAACATTATGTCCTCCATATACTTGACAATGTTCAGCATCACAAAGATTGTATCCATCCCTTATATGCTTGTTAAAATTCCTAATAGCATAGGTTCTAGCTGCTATAGCCTGAGCCTTTAAGGCTTCTATATGGAAGGATGAACCCATTTCTCTTGGAACTACTCCATATAAGTATTCCTCTAAATCTAAATAATTAATAACATATAGCTTGTCTCCTACTGTCTTAAACATTATATATCCTCTATAATACATTTCTTCAACTTTAATTGTAGTGTCATATTTTGATACAATAAGAAAATTATCTCCATTATCTAATGAAGAAAGTAACTTTCCCTTTGAATCTAAAATACATATTTCTCCTTTCTCTACAGTAACTTGTATTTCATTTTGATCAAAAAATTCTAATTCTTCTTCCAGATCCCTTATATCAAATAGGGAAAAACCACTATTACTGTATAAATTTACTTTCCTTTCCGACCTTAAAGGATATGTAAGCCTAATTTTTATAAAATTATCATAATCTGTATCTGCATAGGCACCCTTATGGGATAAAACAAAAACCATTAACATTAGTGCTGAAACTATTAAGGATATTATCTTTTTCATGATTGTCCCCCTTATCTTCTAAATAGATTTAATATTAAGGTAAGTAAAAGACTAATTAAAATACTGGATACAATGGGAAAGAAAAAGGTAAAGTTACCTCTTCTTACATAAATATCTCCAGGCAACTTACCTAACCCAAATTTTTCACCTATCATAATAATTAAACCAAATATGACAAGACCAATTCCAAAAGTTAAGATCACCTTACCTATAGAATTCATTTCCTCACCCCATTCTTGTTATAAGGTATATTAAAGTGATCATAGGCTTTTTTTGTAACTACCCTTCCCCTGGGTGTCCTATTTATAAAGTTTATCTGCAACAGATATGGTTCATACACATCCTCAATAGTATCCTTTTCTTCTCCTGTAGCAGCAGAAAGTGTATCTATGCCTACAGGGCCACCTCCAAAGTTATTGATCATTGTAAGTATTAGGCGTCTATCTACTTCATCTAAACCCAATTCATCTATTTCTAGCATTTCTAAGCCTTTCCTTGCCATGTCAAGAGTAATAGTTCCATCTCCCATTACCTGGGCATAATCTCTAACCCTCTTTAAAAGCCTATTGGCAATTCTGGGTGTACCTCTAGACCTTTTTGCAATTTCTAAGGCACCTAAATCATCTATTTCTATGTTAAGTATTTTGGATGAACGCTTAATAATTTTTTTCAAGCTATCATTATCATATAGCTCTAAATTTAGCATTACACCAAATCTGTCCCTTAAGGGAGAAGTTAAAAGACCTGCCCTAGTAGTTGCACCAATTAGGGTAAACCTAGATAAATCTAGCCTTACAGACCTAGCACTAGGTCCCTTGCCAATAATTATATCTAGGGCATAATCTTCCATTGCAGGATATAATATTTCTTCTACAGTCCTATTTAATCTATGGATTTCATCTATAAACAATACATCATCTTCAGCTAGATTAGTAAGGATACTAGCTAAATCACCTGGTCTTTCAATAGCTGGTCCAGAAGTTATTCTAGCACTAACCCCCATTTCATTTGCTATTATATGGGCCAGGGTAGTTTTACCAAGTCCTGGAGGACCATATAAAAGCACATGATCTAAAGGTTCCTTCCGTTCCTTTGCAGCCTTTATAAATATATTAAGCTTTTCTTTTACTTTTTCCTGCCCTATATATTCATGAAGCCACTTTGGCCTTAATGAAATTTCACTATCCCTATCTTCATCCCTTAAGGAACTGGTAACTATACGTTGGTCTTTTCTATCCATTTATATCAATACCTTTCTATTTATTTTGAAAACCTTTTTAAGGCTTCCCTTATAATATCTTCAGCATCCATTTGGCTTACATCCATACCTTTTATAACATTCAATATTTCACCCTTAGTATATCCTAAGGACATCATTCCTTCTATGGCTATTTGTAAATGGTCTTCACTCTTACTTTCATCTATAATATTATCAATAATTTCCTCACCCCTAATTCTATCCTTAAGTTCAAGTATTATCCTATTTGCAGTCTTTTTACCTATACCAGAAACCTTAACTAAAGCATCTGTATTATTATTATATATTGCGCTTTTTAACTCACTAGGCGTTAAAGTAGATAAAATATTAAGGGCTACTTTAGGTCCAATTTTAGAAACCAGCCTTAACATATTAAACATATTTAATTCTTCTTCACTTGTAAATCCATATAGGAATATCCCATCTTCCCTTATGTTTAGGTCTAAGTACATGGTCAGGGTATTCCCTATATCCATTTTATTAATAGAATATTTTGAAGTAAATACCCTGTAGCCTATTCCTCCATTATCTATTACCACATAATCATCTTTAATTTTTACTATTTTACCTTTTATGTATTCATACAAGCTGATCACCCTTTATTTCATTCTAAACATATTTTTATATTTTAAAGAACTACCATGGCATATGGCTATAGCTAAAGCATCAGCAGCATCATCTGGCTTAGGTATTTCTTTTAAGTCGAGAAGTATTTTTACCATCTCCTGAACCTGCTTTTTTTCTGCCCTGCCATATCCAACAACTGCCTGTTTTACCTGTAAAGGCGTGTATTCAAAAATATTAAGGCCCATATTTTTAGCAGCTAATATAGCTGCTCCTCTGGCTTGTCCTACTTTTATGGCTGTTTTTACATTTTTGTTAAAAAACAGCTCCTCCATAGCCACATCTTCTGGTTTATACTTATTTATGATAAGGCTTAGCTGGTCATAAATTAATTTTAACCTATCAGGAATATACATGTCCTTATCTGTAATAATAGTTCCATAATCTAAAACAGTATGCCTATTTCCTAAAAGCTCAATTACTCCATACCCTACTATAGCCAAACCTGGGTCAATGCCAAGAATAATCATATATTTCACCCTTCAACATTAATATATATTATTCTAACATATTTAATAGTAAATTTTAATGAAAAAACTAAGTTAGGGATACTAACTTAGTTTAAGAAATAAAATTTTCTAATACATCTGATAGTTCTTCTTCAGTATCTACAACTATTCCTTTCTTTAATTTTTCCTGATCTATTTTTTTAAGCAATGTTATAGGATAATCTACAAAAACCCTGTCTAAGTATTTTTGTCCCTTATCATCAATTTTAAATACTGCTACCTTTCCTTCATGTTCTCCAATTATATAGTGATTAGGACATAGATGGTTCCTTTCCTCTTCTAAAAGAATTGCTCTACTTGAGAATTTCATTAGCTTAACATTTGGGTAATTTTCCTTTAAATACTCCCTATACTCTTCTTCCGTCATGTTAACAATATTGTTATCTTTCTCATTTTCTTTTGTTATAGTGTGATTACACTTTTTATAATGAATTCTTATTTCAATAAAGGTATTGGGAGTAATTCTTTCTACTTCCTGTAGTATTGCTAGATCTTCACTTCCATTAATCTCTGTATTTTCAATAGCTAAATTCCTTCCATCTCTTATGCTGGTTAAATAATATCCTATTCCAAAGCTAGTAAGAAATAGTATAAAAGAAAATATGAATATGTATAAACCAATATACCTTTTCAAAAATATCCCTCCATTACTATCTGAGGGATATTTTTTCCATTTTTAAATATTTTATACATAATTATTTATATCTACTTAAAACCCTATCATTTATTCCAAACCAATAAGCTTCTTTATATGTATTAATCATGTTTTTTTCTATGGTTTTTATTAAGGATTTATATATACTTTTTAATTGTTTATGGGTAAGTAGATCTTCTTCCTTTATATTAGGTTTTTTTTGACTATAGCTTATAGTTAGTTGCTTGTCTATAAATGAGTTTAAATTATATATCTTTCTTTTAATTACCTTATTACAGTAAGAAGAAATTATATTATCTAAAGCATTTGTCTCCTCTTCATTATAATCTATATATAAAAATAATTCCTTAATAATTTTCTGAATCTCCTTATTAGATGTGTCATAATGAAATAGAAAATTTTTTTCATATAAATCCTCTTCATCTATTTGTTTTAAGGTCTCGTCTTCTAAACAATTCACCCACTTAGTATCATTATATCCATTATAATATCCTTTTAGATAAAACACAAGTTCTAACCTGTCTATATCTTCATGTACCAGCATCGAAACATTATTGGAAATCAATTGCCTGTCTCTCCTTGGGAAGAGTAGCCTTTTGATCTTCTTTCTTATATCTTTAGTACATCTATATTTAGGATATATGTTAGTGGTATTAATTTCTATATCATAAAGGTTTAGGAGGATATGTATGGAGTTTATGTCGTTATTGTACAAAAAATTGTACAATAAACCATCATACAGTTCCCCAAGCCCTTCTTTTGCTAACAACAAAACTCATCCCTCCTCCCTAGCAATTGTTTCCAATATTTTGGATAAATAAACCAATTTTTTTCGTTTTTCTTCGATGCTATATTCTATTATACTACAATAATCTGTTTACTGTTTTGTTTTTTTCAAAACAAAAAAGGAAACATTGAAAGTTTTTCAATGTTTCCAGCCTAACTAGTACATGAGGACTAATTTGTTGACCTTTTAGTAAGGATTTTTATTAAAGTTTCATAATCCATACCCTTTGTTAATTTATAAGTTCCTACTCTAAAAAGAGTAGTTATGTTTTTTTCTTTACAAAAGCTTATAAAACTATTAGTATCATCTATTAATCCAATGTTATAAAGATTTGTAGCAATAGTTTTCAAATTTTGACCTTCTTCTATTTTAAATAATATTTCTTCTTTAGGTTCAGCTACATAGTCTTTTTCCTCTTCTTCTTTAAATTCATCAATATAATCTTCTTCCTTTTCTTTTATAGTTTCATCAATATTTTCTTCGTTGTACTTATCAATTTGTATTGTATCTTTAACAAAAACCATTCCCAAGTCTTTAGCTTTTTCAATTATTTCATCATCACTTAAGTCCCTGTATTCAACATTTGGCCTTATATAATATATAAAATTTGTTAACAAAATTCCTATTCCTAATCCTAACAAAATATAGGATAATCTAATTCTACTACTCATACTATTACCCCTAGACTTTTTTATATTATATATTGTACACCATTTTTAGATTAAAGTAAAAATATATTATTCTGCCTACATTCTTCCATTATGGAATCTGTCCATACTGAAGCCTGAACTTCTCCTATATGCTTTTTCTCTAAGAAGTACATACATATTCTAGATTGACCTATACCACCACCTATGGTAAGAGGAAGTTTTCCTTCTATCAACATCCTGTGGTATTTTTTGTTTAGCCTGTCTAGGGTACCTGCAGCTAATAGCTGCTCCTTTAAGGCTTTTTCATCCACCCTAATTCCCATACTGGATAACTCTAATGCCTCATTTAATACTGGATTCCAAAATAGAATATCCCCATTAAGCTCCCAATCATCATAGTCTGGACTCCTTCCATCATGGGGCTTGCCAGATTTGAGTCTTTTTCCTATTTTCATTAAAAATACTGCCTTGTATTTTTCACATATTAGGTGTTCCCTTTCCTTTGGTGTCTTATTGGGATACATATCTTCTAATTCTTGGGTAGTGATAAAATGTATTTTATCAGGAAGCTTTTTCTGTAGTACTGGGTACATGGAGTTTATTTTTTCTTCTGTTTCCTTAAAAACATCAAAGATGTCTTCAACAGTTTTTCTCAAATAGTCTTCATTCCTATCTTGCCTAGTTATTACTTTCTCCCAATCCCATTGGTCCACATATATAGAATGGGTATGGTCTAATTCTTCATCAGCCCTTATGGCATTCATATCTGTGTATAGACCTTCCCCTGGCTTAAATCCATACACCTTCAAGGCCATTCTCTTCCATTTAGCCAAAGACTGGACAATTTCAACCTCTATATTATATTTTCTTATATTAAAAGATACAGGCCTTTCTACACCGCTTAAATTGTCATTTAGTCCTGTTTCAGGCCTTACAAAGAGGGGAGCTGAAACCCTTATTAAATTTAGTTTTTCAGCAAGACGTCTTTCAAAAAAATCCTTTATGGTTTTTATAGCAATTTGTGTTTCCTTAATATCTAGTTCTTTTCTCTTCACATTCAATCTTTCAATTCTTTCCATAGTATACCTCCTCAAAAACAAAAAAATCCTTTCATCCAAAGGACGAAAGGTTAACTTCCGCGGTGCCACCTTAGTTAGCATAGCGCTCCCTTAAACCAGTACGGAATAAAAATTCGATACTGTATAGTTGATAACGGACTATACCCGTCTAAGCCTACTAGAGTTCCCTCTTTCGGTTAGATGCTCCGGGATGTTCTTCATCATAGATTCCGTATCGACTTTCCACCAACCGCCGACTCTCTATAACTTCCTCTATGACTACTCTTCCCTTCACTGCATTTTATTATTTCTTGTCATTATATTATAGTGTAACCAAATTGTCAATAAAAATTTAATATTCATAATTATTTTTTGACTAAAATATGAATGCAAAATCCTTATAAGCTTCATGGCTATAGGCCTTTACAGTATCTATTACAAAATAGCTTATTTTTAAACTCAATGATAGGGCAAAATCAAGATCTCCTTTAAACCCAGCATAAAAAGAATGCTCCTTAATGACTTCTTCAATGTAATCCTTTAATATTGGTTTTAGCCTTACTTTTTTTGTCTTGAATATATCCATGTCATTTACTGTGATGATATTTTTCTTAAAGTTATGATAAGGAGCATATTCATTTAATTTAGTTTCGTAATTTACATGTTTCATTAAATTTTTATAAAAGGTCCATCGCTGGGCATGAGGTAAGCATACAAAATCACTTAAGTAATGGGATATAACTCCCAGATTGTAGCTTAATATTTTCATTCTTATTGGGTCAATTTTTTCATTAAAGTCTAAGGCCTTAGATATAAATATAAGCTTAACTATTTCATTTACTATATAATTTAAACTTTCATCTTTATAATGCTTATGAAACCTGTATTTAGGTAATATATCTGGGGCTACAGATCCCTTTAATAATCTTTTTTTATCTAATTCTATACCATATATTTGATAAATATTTTCAAAAATATTGCTTGCAATTATCTTATGAGTATCTGCAAAAATTTCAAACACACCCTTTAAATTTAAACTTTACTGCTTATATTAGTATGAAAATAGAATAAAGTCAATATATAATTTAAAATTATATTATTATTCTATGATAATGTCATATTAAATTCATTCTGATAAAATGTCATATATGAGAGAGGAGATATTTAATATGACTCAAAAAGAAATAACTAGAC
>JAAYFE010000160.1 GCA_012728365.1 Tissierellia bacterium | reverse complement strand
CATGAAATTTCAAATTTAGTTGAACCTCCTGTCTATTATAGGTCTAATCCAGAACTTGAAGAAGGAGAAGAAAAGGTAGTTATTAAAGGAATAAGTGGTGCTACAGTTAAATCGAAGGTAATAGTAAGATATGAAGATGGAACTCATGAAGTTAAGGACTTAGGCACAAGCTTTTATCATCCATTACCAAAGGTAATTGAAAGAATGGAGTAACTTAGAGACGACTAAAAAGTCGTCTCTAAGTTACTATATATAAACTAAATTCTATTTAGCAGTATTTATTAGCTTAAGTTTCTTTTCTCTAGAAAGCTGTTTTATACGCCATTCTCTTCTTTGGGCATCTATTTTATTGTCATAAGTCTCATAATACACTAATTTCACTGGAAGTCTAGATCTAGTGTATTTAGATGCTTTTCCTTCATTATGCTTCTTTAATCTATTATCAAGGTCTACAGTCCAGCCTGTATAGAGACTTTTATCAGCACATTCCAAAATATATACATAGCACATATAATCACCTATTTTACTAATTCTCTTAAAATCTTTGAAATACATTCATAGGAAAAACCTCTCCTTTGAAGGAAGCCTCCTAGCTTTCTATATATGGCATTTTTGTCATCATTTTTATAGGACTTAATCTTCTTCTTTGCCAACTCCAAAGCTACAGAGTATTCGTCGTCGTATTCTTCTAATACTTGATCTATTATATTTTCAGGAATACCTTTATTATATAGTTCATATTTTATTCTGACAGGGCCATATTTGTTTATATTAGACTTGTCCATCATAAAATTTCTAGCAAAGCATAAGTCATCTATTAGCTTATAGTTTTTTAAGAAGTCCATAGTACTGTTTATAATTTCTTGGCTAAAGCCTTCCTTTTTAAGCTTGTCTAAAACTTCTTTATAAGACCTTTGGCGATAAGATAAAAACCTTAATGCCTTATCTTTTGCTTTAAGCCTTTCTTCTGCCAATAAGACTTCATCTATAAAATTTTTATCAATTTCCATATCTTCACTTAATCCATACTTTAATTGTATTTCCTTTGCAAGGCCAAAGGCAAATTCTCCATCTATATAAATATTTACCCTTTCAATATTTTTTTGTGCTTCTATTTTGGTAATCTTCACATTATCACCTTATTCTACAAGTTTTCTTATAAATCTTGTGGTTTTTTCAAGTATATTAACTGTGGTTATGTCATTTCTGCGAGTATCAAAGGAATGTTCCCCTTTTTTATGGACTAAAAAGTCATATTTAATATTGTATTCCTTAAGCTTTTGAGCAAATTTGAGGCTGGAGCTAAAGGGAACTACCTGGTCTTCCTCGCCATGGACCAACAAGCAGGGTATCATATTTTTGCTAAGGTAGCTTATGGGAGAATAATACCTATATATTTCCTCCTTTTCCTCCGGATCTGCTTTAAGGGTCTTTTTTGTTGCAAATCTAGAAAATATAGACTTGTTATCAGCCTTAAATATATCCCTTAAATCAGTTGGGGCGTAGTAGGCTACAACCCCCCTAATGCCTTCCATTTTTTCCTTATTGTCCATTTTAGTATAGTAGGTAGAATATAGAAGGGATAGGTGGCCTCCAGCAGAAAGGCCCATAAGGACTATTTTATCCTTATCTATAGATAGGGCTTCATGGTTTTCTTTAAGGTATTCCAAGGCATCGGTATAATCTGATAAAATGTCTTCCATGGTATTTTTATAGCCATACCTATAGTCAATGCTTACAGCAGCCAAATTCTTGGATGCTAAATACTTGCACCAGGATACGTTATTAGGCTGATTCCTAAAGCCTGAAATCCATCCACCGCCATGGCAGAAAAAAACTACAGGATATTTCTTAGCCTTAGAAGGTAGCCACAGATCTAGTTTTAGATCTCTGTCTTCTACAGTTTTGTAAATATAAGTTTTTGGTTCAAAGTCCTTATCTACCTCTATGGGGATTTTTGATCTTAGTATTTTATATCCATATATTATTACAGCTAGTATAAAGTAATAAAAGCCTAGGCTGAAGTCTGCAATAGTTAAAAATATAAATATTATTAAATAATATAGTTTATTGACAATGAAAAAGGATTTTTTTACTTTGCTTTTTATTTTTTCCATACTAATCATTTCTCCAATGGATTTTCTATTCTTTCCCTTGTGCGTAATGCTTTCTTTGCTTCCTTTTCATTTATATTTAGCTTATACAGCATGTATCTTGCCATAAAATATCCAAAGGGTAGCCAGTTTACATGGCTTATGGGAAGTATCTTTCTATTGGCCCCTTCCATTTCCTTGTACAGTACCTTTCTTGATTCTATGGATAGGGTAGCAT
>JAAYFE010000159.1 GCA_012728365.1 Tissierellia bacterium | reverse complement strand
TATTAATTGTTCCTTTCTTTCAAGTACATTTTTGTCCTTAGTCATATCAACGGCACCTAAGAATTCATTCTTTATTACGCCCCTTACTATTTTACAGGATTCAATTATTTCTTCATGGGTAGCTGCATGATGGGCCTCGCAATATCCTACCACATGATAAATATGTGGTTTAATAGCTAAGGCTAAATAAGCCGATGCTGCCAATTGACCTTTAGCCTGACTTAAATCTGCAGGGAAGCTTGCAAGACCTGCTCTAGCCTGTCTATAGACCTTAAAGTTATCATCTTGTAGACTTTCGACTAGCTCAATTTTTGCTAGCATTTTAGCTAAATCCATCTCTGGTGATATAAAGGCTGGAACATTAAACATGTATTGGGCTACATAATCCTTAACCCCCATGGCCTTTGCATTGTAAGCAGCTAAATAGGCTGCAGCAACTCCTATGGCATCGTGGGCATCCCTAAGGCTCCAGTGATGGGGATCATTTACTTCTACTGGAATATTTCTTTCTCCATGCCATTTCATAACCTGTTGATTTTCAGCTATAGCATCCTTTAACTTTCTAGGACCTCTTTTGTCTAGTTCACTGTACCAGAAGAGGGGTACTGCACACCAAGCATTGTTTATGGTTCTCTTTAAAAGGTCTGCAAACTTAATAATATTCTGGGTTCCACTATAGGACCTTAATAGTGGATAGTTTCCTCTTTGGGCTGCTTCATAAAGTTTAACAAAGTCTTCCTCACTTCTTAGGGGTACTCCACCAGCTCCATCTAATCTCTTATCCATCTTATCCTGTTCAAAGAAGTATTCTTGGGCATTTTGATCAGGTGCAATGGATATTACATCAAGGACCTTGGACTCAGCAACCTTTTCAATTGATTCTATGGTAGCTTCAATAGTTGGAAGACCTAAATGGTGTCTTAGTATAGGATAGGGGTATTTTGATTTAATCCTTGATATAAGATCCCTTGGATATTCTTCGCTATCTTTGTATTCCTTACCTTTTAAGTAGGCTATAACTTCATCTATGTCCTCATGGCCATAGAATATCTTGCTAAATATATTAAATTCTTCTGCCACCTTAGCTGTTGGTTCTGTACCTCCAAAGATCCAGGTGATATTTCTTAAGTTTTCCTTTTCAATTTTTGAAGATAGCTCCTCCAATATTTTAGCCAAAGGCTCTGGAGTTAATCTGTAGCTTAGCCCAACTATATCAGGATTTTTTTCCTTAATATTTTTAATAAGATGGTCAACACTTACTCCAATACCTATAAATTCAGTATTATATCCTTCATTTTCTGCAAGGGTTAAAAAGTTCATAGTACCTGCTACGTGTACACAGTTTCCTATAGTGCATGCCAATATCTTTTTCATGAAGCCACCTCCTCATCTTTTTTAGTTACTATACCTTTTTCTGCGTATTCATGCATCTCTTGAATAGAAAGCCCTTCTAAACCTAGTCTTTTAGCCGTTCTTCCTTCTTTAAAGAAATCTTTACCAGTAATTAGCCCTGCTAATCTTATGATGGAATCAATGGCAGGAGTTTCTATATTTAGCTCCTTGGCAATGGAAGATAAGGGTATTAAACTATAGGGTACGTCCTCATAAATATACCTTATATTTAAGCCCTTAGGTGCTTGAAGCCCTTTATAGCCTGGATTGTTTTGTACTGCCTCATATAGGTTTTTGCCCTTGGCATTGTAAGTTTCTTCTAACCAATCCTTAGCAGATACCACATCTACATTTAATAGCCTTCCTATTTTCATTCTCTCCTGATCCATTTTTTCAAGGAAATTACCTATGGAAGGGGTGATGCCTTCAGTATAGTATTCAAAGGGTGCCCCCCTTTCAATATGACCACAGTTTAATAGAGTTGGTGCTGGATGGAATATAGCCCCATAGTTATTTATACTGGTCTCCATTACATTCTTTACCCCTACAAACTGAGGATATGCATCATTTATTAAACTAAGTACATAATCTGTCTTAAGTGCTGGTATTGCAGCCAATTTAACTTCCTTTTTAGACTTAAATATGCGGGCACTTTTTTCAGAGGTTTTCCTACAGGCATATATAAAGGTTTGGGCTTCTGCCACTACTATATCCTTATCTGTTAATTCCCTTATGGTGGAATAAACCTCTAAAGCCCCACCAGTTCTTCCTGGATTAAGTACAATTACCTGACCATCTTCTAAATAGGGTGCCATTAGCCTTGCTAAATCATAGTGACCCATGGCCGGAATGGTAACCATGATGACGTCCGTTCCCTTTATGGCCTTTTCAATATCAGATGTAACAATATTTAATCTAGCACAACCTTCAACTTCACCTGATAGCTCTATTGTAGGATCATTTATTAAAGGTAATATATTTGCCTCAGTCCTATTGTACAGGTTCACAGTATATCCAAGGAAGGCCAAATAGCCTGCCATTGCTATGCCCCCGTTGCCAGCTCCAATTACAGAATAATAAATATTCCTTTTCATATTCCTACCTCCTATCCCATTAATTTCCTACTTCTTTTTTGAGAAATAAAAAACTATAGAGGGCACTCTATAGTTATATTCTACAACATTGCCCTCAACTACGCTTACGAGGTTAGCTGACGGGTTCGGGCTAAGGGCGCGCCCGTCCATAAAGGATTCACCCCAAAAATTGGTTCCCCCGCTTCTCATTAAGAGAATTCAGCGTACTAAATTGTAAAACTATTCTGCAGAAATTAAGTAAGTCGGATGGAAAATCATATTTAAAGAATAAGTTTGAATAGGATCTACTGAAAGCTAAAGAAGAAGTTTTCAAAAAACGTACAATCACTCAATGGTATTTTATCACACTTTTTTGGACTCCGCAAGATTTATTTCAGTTTTTAAAAAAAGAATCGGCCTTAAGCCGATTCTTTTTAAACTGTAGTAGCTAATTGATTTCTGACTACTTCTGCCCCTTTTTCCAATGCCTCTCTATTTAAAGGCAATAGATGGGCCTTATCCTCTCCAAATACTTTTGTAAAGCCTTCTAATATAGATTCTAAACTAACTGTTTTACTTGCCTCAATATAGGCCCCTAGCATTACCATATTGGCTACCCTCATATTGCCTAATTCATTGGCTATTTCATTGGCCGGTACATAATATACTTCTATATCATCCCTATTGGACTTTCTATCAACTAAGGAGGAGTTAATAAACAATCTACCGCCTTCTACTACTGCAGGTTCAAATTTATCCAAGGATGGCTTGTTCATAACTATGGCAGAAGTTGGACTTACTACCACTGGAGAACCAACAGCCTCAGTTGATACTACAACACTACAATTTGCCGTACCTCCACGCATTTCTGGTCCATAGGATGGTAACCAAGAAACATTTTTATCTTCAATCATACCTGCATAAGTTAATAGCTGGCCTATGGCCATTACTCCCTGGCCTCCAAATCCTGCTATAATTATCCTTTCCTCCATTATTCCACCTCCTCAGGCCTTTTGAAATTTCCTAGAGGATAATAGGGTATCATATTATCTTCTAACCATTTTAAGGCTTCCGTTGGTGTCAAACCCCAGTTTGTAGGACAGGTTGATAAAACTTCAACAATTCCAAATCCCTTACCTTCTATTTGAACCTTAAAGCATTCTTTTATTGCCTTTTTAGCCTTTCTAACATGGGCAGGTGAAGTTACAGTTACCCTTTCCACGAACTTGGCTCCATCTATGGTGGCAAGCATTTCAGATATTCTTATGGGTTTACCACAGTGGGCTTCATCTCTACCGTAGGGAGCAGTTGTTGCTTTTTGCCCTACCAGTGTAGTAGGTGCCATCTGTCCTCCTGTCATACCGTAAATAGCATTGTTTATGAATATGGTTGATATTTTTTCCCCCCTATGGGCTGCATGGACTATTTCTGCTGTTCCTATGGAGGCTAAATCACCATCTCCTTGATAGGTAAATACAAAATTTTCTGGCCGAACCCTTTTTATACCTGTTGCAACGGCTGGAGCCCTACCATGGGCTGCTTCATGCATATCACAATTGAAATATTTATATGCCAGGACTGCACATCCTACTGGTGCCACCCCTATAGCCATATCGAGGACCCCTAATTCTTCTAAAGCTTCTGCTACTAATCTATGGACTATACCATGGGTACAACCAGGGCAGTAGTGGGTCTCAACATCTGTTAAGCCTCTGGTCTTTTGAAAAACTATAGTCATTATATTTCACCTCCATAGATCTTTTTCACCTTGTCAATTATTTCATCTGGAGTAGGTACCATTCCACCAGTTCTTCCATGGAAGTATACTGGGAATTTACCTTTAACAGCTATTTTAACATCGTCCACCATTTGTCCAGTATTCATCTCTACAGTTAATATTCCTTTACACTTGTCATTTATCTTTTCAAACTCATCATAAGGATAAGGCCATAATGTAATAGGTCTTATAAGTCCAACTTTATAACCTTCTTTTTCTAATTGGGATATGGCAGTTTTTGCTATTCTAGAAATAGTTCCATAGGCTGCTATTACCACATCAGCATCTTCAATATTATAGGATTCTACCTTTACTTCATTTTCCATTATCTTTTTATACTTTTCCTGTAGCCTTTGATTATGGGCTTCCAACTCTTCCGCTGCTAAATATAAGGAATTTATTATATTTGGTTTTCTTTTATCCTTGGTTCCATCTGTTGCCCAATCCTTTGGAGGTAATTCTCTTTGTTTTGGTTTCCTTAATTCAACAGGTTCCATCATTTGACCAATCATTCCATCTCCCAGTATCATAACTGGATTCCTATATTGGTCTGCTATATCAAAGCCTTCTATGACTAGATCTACCAGTTCCTGAACATTGGAAGGAGCTAGTACAACTAATCTATAATCACCGTTACCTCCACCTCTAGTTGCCTGGAAATAGTCTGTTTGGGATGGCAAAATACTTCCTAATCCTGGGCCTCCCCTCATAATGTTTACAATTAGACAGGGAAGTTCAGCACCTGCAATATAGGATATACCTTCTTGCTTCAATGAAATCCCTGGACTTGATGATGAAGTCATTACCCTTGCTCCTGCACCTGCAGCTCCATATACCATGTTTATAGCAGCAATTTCACTTTCAGCCTGTAGGAAGACTCCTCCTACCTTAGGTAATTCCCTCGCCATATACTCAGGTAATTCACTTTGTGGAGTTATAGGATATCCAAAGAAGTACCTACAGCCTGCTTCTATGGCAGCTGCTCCTATAGCCTCATTCCCCTTCATGAGAACTTTAGCCATCTAAATCCCTCCCTTATTATAATCTTTCAACTGTTATAACTACATCAGGACACATTAATGCACAGCTGGCACAGGCAATACATTTATCCATATCTGTAACTGTAGCTGGATGGTATCCTTTTGCGTTTATTTTACTATTATCTAAAGTAATTATGTTTACTGGACATGCCTGAACACATAGGCCGCAACCCTTGCAAATATCTTCGTTAAAAGTAACCCTTCCTCTAATTTTTGGTTTTGCTTGAGCCATTTAAAACCCCCCTTGTATTCTATTAGACCATCCACTCTTCCCTTAAATAGAGTTTAATAGGGAATATTTGACCTGTTAAATTAGCTGGTAAATCCTTTGCTACATGTTCTAGGGCAGATACATATTTAATTGGTATATTTAACTGATGGGATAGTTCTTCAGCCAATGTTTGTCCCTTTAGTACATCTTTATAAGTGGTACTCTTTAACAGATGGGTATTATTTACTATACCTGTCACCTTAAGCCTTGATGCATTTTCAATTTTTTTTAAGTATTCCATTGCTTTTTCAACAGTTTGAGTTTCAGGTCTATTTGCATTTAATACAAAAAACATATCATAATTGCCTTTAGTAAAATACTGGCTATACATGCCCAGAACTCGGGCACCAACAGGGTCCCCTCCTACATCTATTACAAGATCAAAGCTTTCATCTTGTATAGGGCCATATATTTCAGCAGAAACAGCCGGCAGGTCAGCCCCTAAACCCTTAATGGAACTTCCAATAAGCTTAACCCCCAGCTTTTTTAGCTCCTCTTCCTTTTCCCTACTTCTAAAGTAGAGATTTACTATATCTAAATCTACTAAAACTACCTTATCTTTCTTCTGACCTAACTTAACTGCATAGTTGATACTAAACTCAGATTTTCCGCTGCCATAATGGCCTACTATAATCCTTATTCTTTTATCCTCTAATATCATAAAATCACCTATATCTACTTATATTCTTTAGCCACTTCTTCACCCCTTAGTACCCTTAGGGCTCCTTCTGCTAAGGCTGTAAGTTCATCTTCTCCAGGATAGACATAAACATCAGACATGAAGCTTACCATCTCCTTTATCCAATTAACAAACATGTCATCATAGGCTATGCCACCAGTTAGCAGTATCCCATCTATCTGTCCCTTTAAGACTGTTGCACAGGCACCAATTTCCTTTGCTACCTGATAGGCCATGGCATAGTACACTAACCTTGCATATTCATCTCCATTGTTGATCTTTTCACATACTTCTATGGCACTATTGGTATTTAAATATGAAACTAGACCACCTTTACCAACTAGCTTTTTTTTCATTTCTTCACAGGTATATTTTCCTGAATAACAAAGATTTACTACATCTCCTACAGGTAGTCCTCCAGATCTTTCAGGAGAAAAAGGTCCATCTCCATTATAAGCATTTGCTACATCTATAACCCTTCCCTTATAATGGGCACCTACTGAAATACCTCCTCCCAGGTGGGCTACTATTAAGTTTAAATCTTCGTATTTTTTCCCCTTTAACTTGGCATGGCGTCTGGCTACAGCCTTTTGGTTTAAGGCGTGAAATATACTTATTCTTTCTATATCCTTTAGGCCTGAAATCCTGGCCACATCCTGAAGCTCATCTACTACCACAGGATCTACTATATAGGCTTCCACTCCAATTTTTTTGGCTATTCCATAGGCTAGCATTCCTCCTAAATCAGAAGCGTGTTCCCCTAATTCTATTGAATTTAAGTCCTCAATCATCTTTTCATTGACCTTGTAGGTACCACCTTCTATTGGTTTTAAAAGGCCGCCACGACCTACTATGGCTGAAAAGGTATTAATATCTATCTTGTTCTTTTCTAAAGTATCTAATATGATATTTAATCTAAATTCATACTGATCCCTTATATGGTCATACTTTGATAATTCTTCTACAGAGTGTCTTTTGGTTTCGTTAAATATAATATTTTCATCTTCAAATACTGCAATTTTTGTTGAGGTTGAACCTGGGTTTATAGCTAGTATTTTATATTTTTCTGTCATAGTTACCCTCCTTATTTTGAACTTAATAGTACAGATAAGGCTATGGAATGTAGTTTTGCTTCCTGGCTGTCAGCCCTAGATGTTAATACAATAGGCGCTTTTGCTCCTAATATAATTCCTGCACTTTTTGCTTTAGCTAAAAAGGTTAAGGACTTATAGAGCACATTTCCTGCTTCTATATCTGGCACAAGTAATATATCTGCATCTCCAGCAACTGGTGACTCTATTTTTTTAGTCTTTGCTGCTTCTTTAGATATAGCATTGTCCAAGGCAAAGGGACCATCTACTATACAGCCTTTTATTTGACCACTCCTATACATATCAGCCAATTCTTTGGCATCCAGAGTAGCTTCCATCTTTGGAGATACCTTTTCATTGGCAGCAATTACAGCTACCTTGGGATTTTCTATTCCCATGGAATGGGCTAGTTCTACTGCATTTAGCATTATATCCTTCTTTTCCTCTAAACTTGGACTTATATTCATGGCAGGGTCTGTTACAAATAAAAGCTTATGGTAGGTTTCAACTTCAAATACGGCCACATGGCTTATGATGCTTTCCCCTCTTAAACCTATTTCCCTATCTAGTACCTGTTTCATAATAATGGGGGTATCAATTAATCCTTTCATTAGAATATCTGCTTTACGGCTACTTACCAGCTGTGTAGCTTTTCTTGCTGCTATAGGCCCATCTTTTTCATCAGCTATTTCAATATTTTTTAAGTCTAATCCAATTTGCTGGCTAATTTCTTCAATTTTTTCTTTATTTCCTACTAGTATGGGATTAATAATATTATGTTCCTTTGCCTCCTTAATAGCCCTTAGTACTTCCTTATCTTCAGCTACTGCAACAGCTAAGGTCTTAGGCCCTTTTTCTTTGGCAGCCTCAAGTAGCTGGGAAAATGTTTTCACCATAACTAAACTCCCCCTTTATTTCTTTGTTTAATGTTATAGCCTTAATCTTTCTTTGAAATATTAAGATTTCAAGTGCCTTATATAACCTATATATCCTCTTCATATGATGACTAAAAATAAGCCTTCTTCCTAATAATTTGATCTTGGATACCTTTTCCTTTGAATTTAAACTAACCCTATTAATTTTTATTTTAACTGTCACAGGCTCTCTTAATATTATTGTAACATTAATATACATAAATTTAAACTCCTCTATTAAATACCTTAGCTTTTTTTACTTAATAGTGGTGAACTACTGGACAATTGAATTACCGAGGATTCCCGCCATATTTTCCTAAATCTTGATTAGGTTTTTAAAAAATAAAAAAAACATTCAAAACTTATTTAATACTGTTTTGAAGGTTTTTAATCTTTCTTTGTTAAAATCTTATTTCATGCTATTTACTAAAAATAGGGTTATCTGGGGTACATATGTTATAATAGCCATTGCAATTAGCGACAATATTATAAAGGGCATCACACCTTTTATAATAGTGCTTAAAGGCTTTTTGGATAAACCTGTAGCCACAAATAAGTTTAAACCAAAGGGGGGTGTTGCCATTCCTATTGCTCCATTAACTACCATTATAATTCCTAGGTGAACTGGGTCTATTCCATAGTTTAAGGCTACCGGTAGGAATAAAGGTGATAAAATAGTTTGAATTGAAGCCGCATCTATAAACATTCCTGCAATTAATAGTATTATATTAATCATCAATAATATTAATATTCTAGAGTTTGTTATACTAACAAGTGTATTTGCAAGTGCTTGGGGGACTTGCTCCCTTGTTAATATCCAGGAAAATATAGAAGCTGCTGCTAGTAAAACCATAATTTGAGCTGTGCCAATTGCTGCATCTACTGATTCCTTCATCAAATCCTTAAAATCCATTTCCTTATATACAAACAATGAAATTATTATAGCATAAATTGCAGCAACTACTGCAGATTCTGTAGGTGTAAATATTCCACCATAAATACCACCTATAATAATTACGGGAACACCAAGGGCCCATCCTGCTTCCTTAATAGCTACAAGGAGCTCTTTAAGAGTAGCTCTTTTCTTAACGGGCACCTTGCTTCTTTTAGCATAAATATAACAGTATACCATAGTTACCAAGCCCCAAACTATTCCTGGCCCTACCCCGCCAATAAACAAATCTCCAATAGATACTCCAGTAACAGTAC
>JAAYFE010000018.1 GCA_012728365.1 Tissierellia bacterium | reverse complement strand
TAATATAATAAATGGTTTAGTTGATACTTCCACCTGGGAAGAAGACAACAATTTTTCTTCCCCTGAGGAACTACTTGAATACCTGAAAAACAAGAAACCCAAAAATACCACCTTATCTTTTACACATGGAGACTATACCCTATCCAATATTTTTGCTAAGGATGGAAAAGTAATTGGCTTCATAGACCTAGGCCGAGGAGGAGTTGGGGATATATACCAGGACATAGCCTTAGCTGTTAGGTCCCTTAAGCACAAATTTACAACAGATGCTTATATAGATTTATTTTTCAGGTATTTGGATATGGAAGCTGACTTACAAAGAATCAACTATTATATACTTCTAGATGAACTGTTTTAAGGATATGAAGAATAGATCCTGAAGACTTAAGTTACTTTTAAAGTAATTTAATGCTATAATATATATGCCTTAAACTAAAGATGAATTTATGGAGGGAAAAAATGAAGGAAACTGTATATATTGTAGGACATAAAAATCCTGATTCCGATTCTATTTGTGCTGCCATAGCCTATGCAGAATATAAAAATGCCAATGGGGATGTTAATGCCATTCCTGTAAGATTAGGAGAAGTAAACAAGGAAACTAAATTTATACTTGATTATTTTGGACTAGAGGAACCCATGTATCTAGAAACAGTAAGATTAAGTGTTTCAGACTTGAATTTTGATAAAGTAGCCCCCATAAGTCCTGAAATATCCTCAAGGCTAGCCTTGGAACTTATGAAGAAGAACAATTTTAATAGTTTACCTGTTGTAGATGAGGATGAAGAGCTTGTAGGAATTGTAACCATATCCGACATAATCAACTCCTATATTGATGTTTGGGATAATAATATATTAGGAAAATCTGGTACTACCTTGGAAAATATAATTGATACCCTTTCAGCAGACATTGTTACTGTACCTAAAGAGATTAAACCTTTTAAAGGTAAGGTATTAGTTTTAGCCATGGAGCCAAAAGCTGCCAAGGACTACATAGAAGAAAATGATATTGTCCTATGTGGTAATAGAAGGGATGTTCAGGAAATTGCAATAAATAGCAACATTTCACTTATGATAGTAACGGGAAATACAAAAGTAGATAAGGATATTGTAGATCTTGCTGAAAAAAATAAGGTTACAATAATATCAACACCCCATGATACCTTTACAGCCTCTAGACTTATAACCCAGTCAATACCTATAAAGGAAGTAATGACCAGTGAAAATATAGTGAAGTTTTCTTTGGACGATTTAGTGGACAATGTAAGGGAACATATGGCCCAAACCAGATACAGGTCCTATCCAGTTGTAGATCATAACAACAGGGTAGTAGGCTTAATATCTAGATATCATCTTATTTCCAGTGCCAAGAAAAAGGTAATACTAGTAGATCACAATGAAAGAAGCCAGTCTGTAGATGGTCTGGAGGACTGTGAAATATTGGAAATTATAGATCATCACAGAATTGGAGATGTATTTACTGGAAATCCAATTTACTTTAGGAATGAACCTGTAGGAAGTACCTCCACCATAATTGCTTCTATCATGTTTGAAAATGGCAGAAGGCCTTCCAAGAAAATTGCAGGAGCCTTAGCAGCAGCCATAATATCAGATACATTACTATTAAAGTCTCCCACATCTACAAATACAGACAGGATCATGCTGGAAAGATTATCTAGAATAGCAAACTTGAATATAGAAGAATTTGCCCATGAGATGTTTAGGGCAGGTACATCCCTAGTAGGTAGCAGTCCTGAACAATTGTTAAATAGAGATTTTAAGCTTTTTACCATCAATGAAGAAAAGGTAGCTATAGCCCAGGTAAATACCATGGACTTAGACAGCATAAAGGATTTAAAAGCTGACTTAATTTCTACTATGGAAAGGAAGTTGAAAGAAGAGGATTATTCTATGTTTTTATTAATGATTACAGATATATTTAATGAGGCTTCAGAGATGCTGGTAGTAGGTCCCCATAAGGAACTGGTGGCAGAAGCCTTTGGAAAAAAATTACTTAATAATTCTTTTTATGCAGAAGGAGTAGTATCTAGGAAAAAGCAGGTAGTACCACCTATAACAAATTTAATAGCCAAAATAGAGGAGCTACAGGATTAAGGTATATGGCTATGATAACTATGTTTGTAGTTGTCATAGCTATATTTATATACAGTATATTATTTTTTATCTTATATTAGCTTCCTTAAGTTCCTTTCAAATGCTTTATCAGCTTCAGGACTTCTTTTCTACATAACAGATATCAGCATCTACAAAAATTATCATAATATTGCCCCTTAAATTAATTTCTATATTATAATGTTAATATATTAATAAAATATTAACAATATAGATTAGTTGGGGAGATGAATATGGTAAACATAGGCTTATTAGGTTTTGGTACTGTAGGTATTGGAGTTTTTCAAATACTTGAAAGTAGGGAGGAGGAGTTAAAAAATATATGTGGTTGTCATATTAAGATCAAAAAGATATTAGTAAAGGACTTAAACAAAAACAGGCCTATTAAGGTGGATGCAAGTATAATAACTGATAATTTTGATGAGATTTTAGAGGATGAAGACATAAGTATCATCATAGAAGCCACTGGAGCTTTGGAAGAGGGCTATACTTACATAAGCAAAGCCTTAAAGGCAGGCAAACATGTAGTAACTGCCAACAAGGCAGTAGTGTCTAAACACTTTGAGGAGTTGACAGAGCTGGCTGACAAAATGGATCTATACTTCCTCTATGAGGCCAGTGTAGGAGGGGGCATACCTATCATTAAAAATCTTAAGGAATTGTTAGTCCTAAATGAAATTGTGGAAATAAAGGGCATATTAAATGGCACCTGCAATTACATATTAACTAAAATGGAGGAAGGTCTAAATTATTCTGAAGCCCTAAAGATTGCTCAAGAAAAAGGCTTTGCAGAATTAGATCCTACAGATGATGTTGAAGGCTTAGATGCTAGGAGAAAGCTGAGGATATTAGGCAGCCTAGCCCTAAAGGCCAAGATACTTGAAAAGGATATATTTTTAAGGGGTCTAAGGGGCATTGGCCCCATAGATATAGAGTATGTAGATAAGATGGATGGAGCCATTAGATTAATAGGGGAAATAAAAGTTTCCCAAAATGGTTATACAGCCATAGTGGAACCCATAATAGTAAGTAAAAATTCACCCTTTTATAATGTACATAATGAAAAAAATGCAGTCTTATTAAGGGGAGACCAGGTAGGGGATTTAATCTTCTATGGAAGTGGAGCAGGAAGATTCCCTACAGCCCATGCAGTTTTATGTGATGTAATAGATATAGTTAGGGGTGTAGAAACAATAGAAAGGTCACTGGCTATAAGGGAGCTGGAAAATATTAATAAGACCATAAAGGGTAGATATTATCTAAGGCTGTCTAAAAGCAGCCAGGATATTTACACTATTTTAGAAAGCATTGCCTGGGAAGTATTGCATAAGGAAGAAAATATCATAATTATGACCAAGGATATGTTTTTAAATGATATACTTAAATTAATAAAGGTATTGGAAGTAAAAGAGGAGGATTATTTCCTGGCTAGAAAGGAAGGGTAAAATGAAATTAAACAAAAAAGATTTGGCTATTCTTATAATTCCACTTTTAATAGTCCTTATAATTTATCCATTTTTACCAGATATGATTCCAAGGCAGATTAGACTAGATGGCTCTGTAGCCTATATGCATAAGGGATTTATATTTTTATTGGCTTTATTGCCTTTTGTAGTATACAAATTTAGAAAACAGAAGAGCTAGTACATATGAATACTTGAAAGAAAAAAGGAGGTATATATAAATATATCTCCTTATTCTTCTACCCCATACTTCATCTTATAATAATATATGGCCAGTTGGGTCCTGTCCCTAAGGCCTAGCTTTTCCAGCATATTTGAAATATAATTCCTTACAGTTCCTTCACTTAGAAAAAGTTTTTCTGCAATTTCCTTATTGTTAAGGCCTTCTGCCACCAACAATAAAATATCATATTCCCTATCAGATAGATTTAGCTTTACTTCCTTTTCAGCATATTTCCTTATACCTGATACTATTTTGGAGTCAAATACCATATTGCCAGCATATACAGCTTCAATAGCTGGTATAATTCCCTTAATATTGTGTTTTAAGATGTATCCTTTGCAACCTAAGGACAGGGCCTGGGCAATATAATCCTGGTCTTGAAAGGTAGTTATGAGAAGTATTTTAGCTTCCCTATCCTTCTTAAGTATAGATTTAGCAGCCTCTATCCCGTTTAAATTTTCCATCCTTATATCCATTAATATTAAATCTGGCCTATGTTTTTCATAGAGGTAAACAGCATCCTTCCCATTATATCCCACTGCCTGTACATTTATTCCATTGGCACTTACAATGGTTTTAAGGGATTCTACAACTAAGGGGTCATCATCTATAATAATAACATTCATACTATCATCCTTTCATAAGGGTAAGGTGGACTTTAAAGCCATCATCAAAACTGTAGTTTAAAAAGCCCTTATATTTATCTGCTATTTCCTTCATAGAAAGGAGGCCTATACCCTTTGGCTTCTGTAAAGCTTCTTCATCAAAT
The DNA here is from genome assembly GCA_012728365.1 of Tissierellia bacterium. Taxonomy (GTDB): domain Bacteria; phylum Bacillota; class Clostridia; order Tissierellales; family Tepidimicrobiaceae; genus JAAYFE01. Next base: position 7,065 of record JAAYFE010000018.1, on the reverse strand, counting down.
TTGCTTCCATTATCCTTTATTATTATAGAATAAAATTTTGGCTGCTCCAATAGGCTTATTTTAAGTTTATCAGCATTGGAATGCTTTACACAATTGGTTATGCCTTCCTTTACAACAGAAATAATATCAAATTTCATATCATAGCTCAAATTATCCTCTATTCTATATATAAGTTCCACATCTATATTGGGCACATTGGTACATAATTTTTCAATTTGTTCCTTTAAATCTAAGGATTCATTATACAAATTGTGGATGCTTTTCCTTATTTCTTCCATTCCCTTAGTAAGGGTGTCCTGGAGTACATCCAGCTTTTCTACCACCTGCTTTTCCTTGGAAATTATCTTTACGGATTCTACCTGTAAGATACTACTTGACAGGGTGTGGCCTATGGCATCATGAAGCTTTTTTGCAATCCTATTTCTCTCAGTCAGTATGGCTATATGGATATTTTTTTCCCTATCCTTCTTAAGCTGTTCATTGTACTTTTCTAAAAGGAGGCTGTCTTCCCTAATTTTATCCCTGGCCCTTATATTTTCCTCCAATATTTCCTGGTGTTTCTTAGTGATTACTGCCATGTACACTGAAAAAATAGAGAGCAGCAGATTAATGGGATAAAAGTTTATAAGTACTAGAGGGAAAATAAATACTGCATATATATTGAAATCAACATATAAGTCATAAAGAATGAGCGGAATATACAGTACAAAGAGCTTGTAGGACAAGGCCAGGGCTCCAAATAAAATGTATAAAAGGGCCTTGATCTTCTTATTGTCTACTAATTCCAATAGGGAAGATATTATAATGGCAATGAGTAAATATAGGGGTAAATTTTCTTGTGGATAGGCCTTATAGGAATTATATAAACAAAATATTATAATAAATAGCTTTTCTACAAATCTTCTTATATAGCCCATTTCAGGTTGCCTCCTAAAACTTTACAAATGACCATTTATTACCTTTATTATACTTATATTAATCATTATATACAATTTTTTTAATGACAAATGTCACATTACTTTATAACTATATACACTGCAAGGGCAAAAGGAAAATTCATACAATAATATTGAAATAACTTGTAGGAGTGATAAGGATGGTTGTAAAGGTTAAGAATGTAGTAAAAAGATATGAGGAAAAAATTGCCCTTGACCATTTTAATATGGAAGTTAATGAAGGGGAAATACTGGGCCTACTAGGGCCTAATGGTTGTGGCAAAACAACAGCTATAAATTGTATCCTGTCCCTGCTTAAATTTGATAAGGGGGAAATTCAAGTATTTGGAAGAAAAATGACTCCAAATTCCTATGATATAAAAAGGCAAATTGGCTTAGTTCCCCAGGAGGTATCAGTATTTGAAAACTTAACAGTAAAGGAAAATATAGATTATTTTTGTGGCTTGTATATAGATGACAAAAACACAAGAAGGCAGTATGTGGAAGAAGCCATTGAATTTGTAGGCCTAAAGGATTATGTAAGGTTCTATCCTAGAAAGCTTAGTGGAGGATTAAAAAGAAGGCTTAATATTGCTTGTGGTATAGTCCATAAGCCTAAACTTATATTCCTTGATGAGCCTACAGTAGCAGTAGATGCCCAAAGTAGAAATTTCATACTGGAGGGCATAAAAAAGTTAAACAGGGAAGGAAGTACCGTTATATACACTACCCACTATTTGGAAGAGGCAGAAATGCTTTGTAATAGGATAATTATAATGGACAATGGCAAGGACATAGCCTCAGGAACTATAGAAGAGCTAAAGGCCATGATAACCACGTTGGAAAAAATAGTAGTAAGATTTGTAAATATAGAAGATGAAGTAATAAACAAAATGTATAAGATCCCCCATGTTATAGATATAGAAAGAAATGGAGAGGACTTTATCATAAAATTTGAAAATGGAATAAACAATTTATCCAATTTATTAAGCTTTATTGCAGAGTACAACTTAACTTATATAAAGCTATATAGCCAGCTACCTACCTTAAATGATGTATTTTTGGAGCTAACAGGAAAGGAGCTGAGGGACTAATGAATATTATCAGAAACTATATATATCAAGGGAAAAACCTATTTAGGGATGGCACCTTTTTATTCTGGGCTATGGTTTATCCCATAATATTAGCCTTTTTCTTCAATTTAGCCTTTAGCAGTATGATGAATGTAAACTTTGATGACATACAAGTTGGAATAGAGGAAAACAACTATATCTTTCCTATACTGGAGGAAATAGAATTTATTAATATCCATAAGATCACCCAGGACCAGGTAGATGAAAAATTATTTAATGAGGAAATTGATGCCTTTGTTGACAGTGACCTGCATTTAACAGTTAAAAAATCTGGTATAAGGCAAACCATTATAAAGGAAGTGGTGGAACAGATAAAGCAAACGGTAAAGTTAAATAGGCCCATAGATGGCACAGAATTTTCCGTAAATTATGTAGCGGGTAAAAATCAGGAGTCAAATTCAGTTATTATTATTTTTTACTCCTTAATAGCCATGGTTTCAACCTATGGTGTCTTTGCAGGCATTGAAACTGCCAGTTTAATGCAGGCTAATCTGTCTAATTTAGGCCTTAGGATCAATGCTACCCCCCTTAAAAAACAGAACTTTTTAATAGCAGGGGTTATAGTTTCTCTTTTGCTAAATTTACTTGCAAATACAGGTTTGTTACTCTTTATTAATTATGTTCTTAAAATTCATCTTTTTACTAATATAGCCTATAGCCTTATTTTCATAATACTTGGTAATTTACTTGGTGTAATTTTAGGCATTTTCATTGGGGTTTCCAATAAGAAAAGTCCCAATGTCAAAACTGCAATAGCTATTTCACTTACACTCTTTCTTTCCTTCCTATCTGGTATGATGGGACCTTGGATTAAGGCTATAATAGAAAAATATGCACCTTTTTTAAATAGGATTAATCCAATTTCTATAATAACAAATAATCTATACAGGATTAATTTATTGGGAAACACCAAAAGTCTAGGAGAAGGAATTGCTGTACTGTTAATTTACTCCATGGTGCTTTTAATTGGATCCTATGTCTTCCTAAGGAGGAAAAGCTATGACAGTATTTAAATATTTTCTTAAGATAGCCCTCAAAAACAAATGGATTATAATCATGTATATAAGCATATTCTTTGTAATGACTTTATTAAATAGTACCGATGCCATGAAGAGGGAAGAGGCCTTTGAAGAAACTAGGTTAAATATAGGAATAATAGATAAGAGTAACAGTGAACTATCTAGTAGCCTAAAGGATTATTTAAAGGAAAAAAACAATATAGTTGCTACTAAGGAAGACGAAGAATATATAAAGGAACAAATATTTTTGGAAATAGCAGATGCTGTAATAATAATTCCTGAAGATTTTACTGAAAGGGTAATAGAGAAAGAGGAAGCTATAATCATATACAAGGATGATAGGAAGCCTCATTCCATACAAATAGAAAATCAGATAAATAAATTCCTGGCCTTTGCCAATATAACTTACCAAAATGGACAATTTGCCTTAGGGGATGTAAAGGAAGCCCTAAAAGAAAATACACAAGTTCATGTACTATCAAAGTCAGGTTTCTTTGAAAATTCAAGTATAGAAACATGGTTTAGATATTACTTTAACTTTACAGGCTATGTTATTTTAGCAGTCTATATTGCTATTATTGGCATTGTAATGTCTGACTTTAGAGATGAAAGGATAGACAATAGAAGAAAAATATCTTCCAAGAAGTTGCTAGAATTTAATAAGGAAATATATTTAGGCCAGCTTACTTTAGCAATAGCTGTAACATCAGTATTTATAATAGCAAGTATACTGCTGATGGGAAGGTATATTGGTCATATTTACTATATTAAGTACTTGATTAACCTAATGGTCTTTTCCCTTTCAATTTTATGCCTAACATTTTTAATTAATAATATTACCAGAAACAAACATGTCATAACTACACTATCTACTGTACTGTCTTTAGGAAGCTCCTTTATATCAGGGGTTATGGTCCCTCAAGAATTGCTAGGAGAAAAGGTTCTTTTGGTAGCAAAGTTTTTCCCCGTATACTACTTTGTAAGGATAAATGATGCAGTAATTAATTCCTTATCAGAAGTAGCTTTTGAACTTTTCATGCAGGTTTTATTTGCAGTAGCTTTCCTACTACTGGGACTCATGTTTTCTAAAAAGGCCCAAAGGATTTAAAAACAACTCTGGAAATTTCCGGAGTTGTTTTTGTCGAAAATTAGATAAATGTATGATATAATTATGGTAAAAGAAGCCATTCTTGAGATAGTATTGTCAGACAATTTTGAAAATTATAAACTGAAAAATATATGAATACTTCTTAATACTGATTTATGGCTAAAAATTATGCTAATAAGTATATTCAATTATTTTTATTGTTTATGTAGATTAAAATAGCTATCTGGAGTGATGTATATGTGTGTTAAAGATATAGTGGAGTTAGATAGTTTGGTAAAAAGAAGGCTTATAAATTTAGCTGAAAAGAATAATTTGGATCTTAATTCCTTGGTTGAAAGGCTTATTGATGAGCGGGAAGTTTATGAAGAAAAACTAAAAAATATAAAAGAAGAATATGAAGTTTACAAGATAAGGGATATAACTGCACTAAAAATTGGAGATGCCATTATGGATGGGATCTGTGTGACAGATGGAGATGGTAATATAATTGATATTAATAAAGGATACACTAAAATTACAGGCCTAACCAAGAAAGATTTAATTGGACTTAATGTTGAAAAATTTTTGGGTAAGAAGTGTTATGATATGGAAGTTACCTTTGAAGTATTAAAAAAGAAGAGGAAAATTTCAAAAATGTCCATAATAAACAACAAGCAATTATTAATAATAGGTAATCCTTTTTTTAATATGGATGGACAATTAACCCAAATTATTACAGTATTGAGAGACTTAACTGAACTTATTGCATTAAAGGAAAAACTTGAAGAAAAGGAAAGAGAGAATTTAAGATATTTAAATGAATTAAAATACATGAGAGCTAAGCAAAAACAAGGGGAGTTTCTTGGAATTAGTGCCCAAGCCCAGAAGATAAGAGACACAATATATCAAGTAGCAAAGACAGATGCTACTGTCCTTATAATTGGGGAAACAGGTGTAGGCAAGGAAATAGTTGCTAGGGAAATTCATAGAAATAGTCTAAGAAATAATGAGCCCTATATTAAGATTAACTGTTCAGCTATTCCAGAAACACTTTTAGAATCAGAGTTTTTTGGTTATGAAAAGGGTGCATTTACAGGAGCAATGAATAGGGAAAAGATAGGTTTGTTAGAAGCTGCTGATAGGGGGACTGTACTCTTAGATGAGGTTGGGGACATGCCCTTACATCTACAGCCTAAGATATTGAGATTTTTACAAGAAAAAGAAATTACTAGAATAGGTAGTACCAGGCCTATAAAAATAGATGTTAGGGTGATTGCTGCAACCAATCAAAACTTAGAAGAATTGGTCAAGAAAGGGAAATTTAGAGAGGACTTATATTATAGATTAAATGTAATACCCATAAGAATACCACCCCTTAGAGAAAGAAAGGAAGACATAAGGATTCTAGTCCATAAATTTATTGTTGAATTTAATAAAAGGTACAACAAACAAGTATCTTTTACTGAAAAAGCTTTAGAAGTTTTAGAATCATATGAATGGCCTGGAAATGTAAGGGAATTAGAGAATACAATTCAGAGATTGATAATAATGAATAATCACAATCATGTTACAGATGAAGAAGTAATAGGAATATTGGGTATTGAAAAAATTTGCCTGGATTTGGCAGTTAATGATGAATTATCATTAAAAGAGTCTCTGGAAATTTTAGAAAAGCAAATTATTGAAAAAGCTTTGAAAAAATACGGTACTACATATAAGGCAGCTGAATCACTTAAGGTTTCTCAATCGACAATTGTGAGAAAGGCAAAGGAATATGGCATAGAATGGTAGTAGTATATAATTTACTAACATAGTCCTTTATAATACTAATCCAGAATACTACTTTTATCCACTAAGTACTTATTCAATTAAAATTCAATCAATAGGTTAACATTTAAAAAGATAATTAGATTTAATGAGGCAATTTGACAACGTTCCCATGAGAACATTGCTTTGACTAATGGGGTTGTCAATTGTCTCATTTTTTATATAAACAAGGGTTACATTAATTTACTTTAAAATCACAGAGTATAAAAATCAAATAGTTATAACTGGTATGCTTTTTGCATTAATAATTTTTGGTATTGAAATCAAACATTAGGAGGTATGGCTATGGAAAATAGAGAAGTAGAATTAATTTTATCTCATTTTGTCTATTTAGCAGATTACCTTCCAGAGTTTTTTCATGAAGATATAATTATTGGAGTAACAAATACTGAAAAATTCATATTTCAAAGCATAAATGAAAACATTCCAGTTACTGTGAAAGCAGGAGATCCTGTAACAGAGGGAGATGGCATGTATGAAGCTATGCGTTATGGAAGAACTTATTCAGTAATAATACCTAAAGAAAAATTTGGAGTTACTTATAGATCCACTACAGTACCTATACGGGATAAAAACGGGACTATTATTGGGGCTTTTGGAATAGGCAAAAGTTTAGAAAAAGAAGTAAAAATTAACTCACTGGCACATGATTTATCTAATTCATTGCAAGAGATATCTAAAGTTGTAAACCAAATTTCAAATGATATTCAGGAATTGGTAAATTCAAATACAAAAATATTACAAGCAGCACAAACTACTAAGGAAGAGACAGAGAAGACTGATGAAATATTAAATTTTGTAAACAATATAGCAAAGAAAACAAACTTATTAGGTCTAAATGCATCAATAGAGGCTGCAAGAATAGGGAAACAGGCTGGAGGTTTTGATGTGATAGCAAATGAAATTAGGCAACTTTCTATGACCAGTAATGATTTTATGAAAGAAATAGAGGTTATTTTAAAGCAGGTAAAGGAATTAGTTAAGTAAATTTCATAATTTAAAAACGTTGATTTTGCTAATTTCTACAATAACAAAAAAAGGATTTCACCCCATTAATATCTAAT
>JAAYFE010000158.1 GCA_012728365.1 Tissierellia bacterium | reverse complement strand
TATGCCAACCCTTCAATCCCATTTTCTATCTACCTCCTGTAAGATATTTTACAGGAAAGTAGATTTGTTTCATATACAACTGGAAAAATTTCAGGATTCTTATTTTCCGAAATCTCATGATTTTATTTTACCACTTACAATTATTTTTTTCCAAAGTTCTTTTTTTATTTTTTCATTCCACTGGACTTGTTTCCTTATAATTTTAACCGTCCTACTATGCTGATTAAATGGCATATATATTCCGCAAGGTATATGTTTTTTATCGCAAGTTACCAATATAACATTATATTTTGAACAAGCCTCAAGTAATCTAGTTGTAATACTTGTAGCTAAACCATCCAAAACTATTATGCTTATATCACTCAAAGGGATAACATATTTGTTTTCCCCTTTAAGAATTTCGATATTATCTAAGTAAACTTTTAGATGTTCACCATCATCTACCATTACATTTCTCCAGCCCATTCTCAACACCCCCAACAAAAACGGAAAAAAGCCCCTTTCGGGGCGAATTCGGCATAAAGCCTTATTTTAGTAGGCTCTAATGATTTAAGCTATTGTGTAAATATTTACAATATTATAATACTAAATATCATTAATATTGTCAACTATAAACTCCATTTTCGTTTTTTCGCCCCTTGATTTATACATATTGCCTAAGATATCTGTATAATATTTGTTAAATTTTAACACTTTTCTTACTATTGTAGGCTGCATCCGTGATTCAAATTTATCTTTTTCTAAAGGTTTTACTTCTATCCGATTAGGATTATCAGCTTTAGATGACAAAAATCTATATTTATACTCAATTTCAGGCTGTTCCTTGTAAACTATGCCTACGATATCATTTTTGTGTAATGAAAACCGAAACTCATACTTTTTATCAATCCCACGAGCTTTTTTCAGTTCTGAATAAATATTGTTTTCTAAAACATATTTTCCTTCTTTAAACCTAATATCGTTATATTTAATAGCTATACATTTATATTCTCCGGTCTCTCGGTTGTAATAAACATCTGTCCTAAAGGGCTTTAAGGAGAGTAACACTACTTTTTTAGTATCACTAAGTTTGTCCGTTTTAGTCAATTCGATATGTTCTCCTAATTTGTTGTCTAGATATTTTATGTCTTTTATAATCGGCCCGTTACCTTTCCTAGAATATTTTCTAATATAGCCATGTTCTTTTCTATATGCCTCAAAAGGATTAGGACTTTCTCCTTCATATTCATTTATAATTTTTACAAGTTTTTCAAAAGTTTTAGGATCATGTCTCCTCATTAATATTTTACTATTATTTGGATTCTCAAATAATTCTAAGTCTTCCTTAATTAACTTAATCACAGACTTAGCAACTTTGTTGTCATAAATATTTTTATATTTATTAACCACAAAATCTTCTCCATTGATACGCCTAGTAGAATATAAAGTTGCATCTGCTATTGTTCTGTTAACTTTAGTGTCTATTTTGTGAGAATATTTGATACCTTCTGTAGCCTTATTTAAATCTTCTATGAAACTTGGCCAGGGTAATTTATACACTTCTTTATCATATTCTCTATTACTTTTAATTGACCATAGTTTTTTATTGTATTTTCCTAATTGTTGTAAAAATGGATTTCTTACAGTACCATCGCTCTGACCTATCATATATGATGCTGCTATAATTGTTGCATCTACAGCATGATGTTTATAGGATTCATCTCTATCTTTTTCAATGCCCCACCTTTTCCTTAATTGATAAGTAAACTTACCTCTAATTATGTGTATCTGAGTATTTTTATCCTTGGCCTTCATGAATTCTTGTAAACCATTTAGTATAACCCTTGATGCATATCTGGTATCATTTAAATTTCTATTGATAAATTTACGCCTTACATCATATTTGTTTACATCTTCCTCAAATGTTAATAAATCATATTTGGTTTTACTAATTTTCTTACGTTCAAGTAATTTAGTTGCCCTTAATTTTATATCTTCATAATTTATATCTTGAGTGGACAAATAAAAAGCTTGAAAAGGTGTTTTCTGTCCCTTTGCTTGATTAGCATATGAATAAACCAACACTTTATTATTTAAACTATCATCTAAAGAAATAGATTTTGGAATAATATGATCTATTTCAAATATGTTTGGTTTATTTATTAAATCTTCTATTGATATAACCTTACCAGTATATATACATTTTCCATCTTGTTGATACCATAATCTCAATTTGGTTATTAATTCTTTTTGACTATAGAGCTGCTTTTCTGTAATACCATATTCATTTCTTGCTTTTGCTATAGCTTTATTTTTTTCTTCCTCATTTTGTTTTTGAATATCATTTATCCTTTTCTTCTCTTCTTTTTCATTAGTTTCCCGAGGCATTTCTATTATTATCGCTTCCATATCACCATATTTTTTCATTATTGCATTTACTATCTTAATAGCTTGATTAGCCGCTCTTCTGACAACAGGATTGTATATTTCTTCATCTAAAAACCCTTCGGGTATGTATTTATATCCTTTAAAACTATCTTGAATAGATTTTTTTAGTCCTCTTTCCATCAAAATATTCATTTGATTTTTCGGACTTGAATACAGTTCTTCTCTCATTTCCCTCATTAATTTTAAAGAAAATGAGTGCCATCTTCCAAAATAAGCCCTATTATTTTGTAGAAATAGATAAATATTGTTTATATCTTCATCACTGAATTCTGGAAACTCTACATTACAGTTCCTTTTTAGCGTTTTTAAATCCATGCTCAAACTTAAAACTTCAGCAAATTTGTCCTTTTTCTCAATATCAAAATTCACATAATCTATACCAGTGCCCTCAAAAAACATCCTAGCCTTTCTTTCTACTTCAAAATTATGAAATTCTGGATTTCCTTTCTTATCAATCCTATATCCTTTTATGTCATTTACATCTTCTAATTTTGTAACCTTTTTTATAATTTTCATCATACTTTTATAGGTAAAGTTTTTCACTTTTGAATTTAATACTTCCCCTACAATGTCGATTTTTTCTTCTTTTGTTAACTTTCTACCAGTTACAGTTAAATTATTTAAGTCATTTAACAAATTGAATTCTTGAGCAGTATAAGAAGCGTTAGGAGCACGCCTTTCGTCTGTATAAATACTACATTTCCCAATTAATTCTTCAAAAATACTATTAATAGTATTACCATCAGTTTTATATATCCCATAGTCTGTCCTATTTTTTTCATCTCCAGGCCCAATATAAAATTCCCTTTTCCTAGTAATTAAGTCGATATACCTTTCTATGAAATTATCATCTATTTGTGGATAATATTTCTTCTGTTGTTTTAATATTGCATTAGCTTCCCTTTTATACGCACTTGTAGTAAATACATTTATCAATATTGATATATTTCCATCGCCATCTTCTATTTCAACCAAACCTCTTACCTTACCATATTTTTTCAGTCTTTCCAATTGTATCTCACAAGGATACTTTTCTTTAGATAATTCTTTGTTTACTTTTAATGACTCATTTATATTTTTATCATCATCTTCTGCTTCATCAAAATAAGAAACACCCCTTCTCTTAGCTAAATGATAAAGCGCGACATACAATTCTTCTGGGTTAAGTTTCTTGTTTAAACCTTTAACACGAAGTTCGTATGGATTAAAATTAAATTCCTTTGGAGGACAAAAACCATATTCATAGAGAAGTTCTTCAACCTTTTGAAGACGATATTTCTTTCGCCTAAGATTTCTTCTTGCCAATCTAGCAAACCTTCTTTGTTGATTATTACTTGCATCTGCTGTTTCGAACAATCTAACCCCCATATCAACTATTTCCTTCTTTTCTGTATCTAATATACTCCAGCCCACACTAGAAATCCCAATATCTAATCCCAATATTTTCCCCATAAACACACTCCTTTAGTCATAAAATACTTATTTAATCACAATAGTTATGTAAATATAATAATACTAGTTAATTTAGTATAAAATATCTATGTGCCATTTTATTACTATAAAAATCTATAAGTAAAATATTTTCATCAGCCAAGAATTATATTCGTAATATTATATTACGCTTATTAGTAAGATTTGTCAAGTATGGTACTATTTCGTTCTTTTAGATTACATGATTAGATTTAATCAGTAACAATTTTTATAAAGGCCCTTCCCTGATTTCTTCAGTAAACGTGGAATTTGGGAAAGGCCTTAAAATTATATATAGATTTATGGATTGATTTTATTGTTTATAAATTATAACAATCAAACACCTACCTCCCCATCACTTTCTCCATTAGATCTTCATAACTACTTACTGCCTTATATTTTACATTACCATTACTAATCTTTTTAAAATGCTCCCTTGCACAGTGAATTTTTGCATCTTCCATTTCATCAGTACGAAGCCTTAAAGAATTC
>JAAYFE010000157.1 GCA_012728365.1 Tissierellia bacterium | reverse complement strand
TCCGTATGATGCCCTCCAAATATGGCTTCAATTATTGATATACTTGGTTAAAAATAGTATTTATCTGAATCTGCAACAGTTTCTCCATCAGATTCCGAATTTGATTCTTTTACTCCTCTATTTTTGCATCATTATTTCCATTAATGGCTTCCCCTTAAAATATTATTTACTTCGCATAATACTACTTATACAAATTATACCATTTATTCTCAGTTTATGATAACCTCTTAATCTTTAACATATTCTATAAAAACAGCTTGTCTACTACTTGTGATACGGTTCCCCCTTCATTATTTTAAAGCCCCTATATATCTGCTCCAGCAGTATAAGCCTCATAAGCTGGTGGGGAAAGGTCATTTTTGAAAAGGAGAGTTTAAAATGGCTCCTCTTTAATACTTCCTTTGAAAGTCCCAAGGAGCCACCTATAATAAAGGTTATATCATTTATACCACTAACCATTAACTCTTCCATCTTTTTCGACAAATCATCTGAAGATAATTGCTTGCCCGATATTTCCAGGGAAATAATAAAGGAATTTTGAGGAATTTTAGCTAAAATTCTTTCCCCTTCCTTTTCTTTTATTATCTCCATTTCCCTGTCTGATAAATTTTCAGGCGCCCTTTCATCCTTTACCTCTATTATTTGTAAATTACAATAGTTTTTAAGCCTTTTTTTAAATTCATCAATGCCCAGCTGTATATACTTTTCCTTAATTTTCCCTACACCTATTATTCTTATATTCATCCTACAACCAACTTTCCACCTTATCTATTAAGTCAAAGTTTGTTAAATTATATTGAAGGGGGGTTACTGTAACATAACCTTGGGCTATGTAAAATCTATCTGTATCCTCTTCCGGTGCTCTATTTTCTCTACCTCCTGCCTTAAAGGTAGATTGTCCATTCTTTCCATTGCCTTCCATTATGTAATAGTCATATACTACTCCACCAACCCTACAGACCTTTATTCCCTTAACCTCATCTACCTCCATATAAGGGGTATTTATATTTATTATCATCTTATTCTTTAAAAGCTCATCCTTCATTTTTTCAAATATAATCCTTCCATATACAATGGCCACATCATAGTTAATATTGCCTTCATACCATTCTGCTGATAGGGCCATGGAAGGAATTCCATACAAATTGGCTTCTATGGCTGCAGATACAGTACCTGAATAGAGTACATCCATTCCTACATTTAATCCCTTATTTATTCCTGAAATGACTATATCAACTGGCTCTTTTATTAGTTGATCTAGAGCTATTCTAACACAATCGGCTGGTGTGCCTGAAACGCTATAAGCTCTTGAATTTATGCCCTCCAGTTTAATTTCCTTTACAATTAAAGGTTTTCTAAGGGTAAGGGCATGGCTTTGAGCACTCCTCTCATCACTAGGTGCTACTACTATAACTTCATGTTTCTTTTCTAATTCCATGGCTAATTTATTTATCCCTTCAGCATGTATTCCATCATCATTTACTAATAATATTCTCATTTTAAACCTCCATTATATTTCTATATTGTTTTTTTATTCTATTATACTACAAGATATTTAGGTGGTCTTTCACAATAATTGCACTTACGAGGACTTGCCCAATCAGTAAAAGAAACCTGTTCAAGTTCATATATATCTGGTGGTTGTTCATATACTTCTACAAATTCCTCAATGGCTTTCTCCAAGTGTTCATTACACACAACATACATAATATCAGCTCCAGGCCTTTTTTTAATAGAATAACATAAAATACCATATTATATACAGTATTTTTTAAAACTACCTACCTTGTGAAAAAATCATGTTTAATGAAAGGTATCTTCCATCCCTTATAATTGTTATACTGGCTCTATGGCCTATTTTATATTTATATAGTATCCTCTTTAAGCGGTTCATATTTTCCACATCTTCATTATCTATTTTAACTATAATGTCTCCTGCTCTAATTCCTGCTTTATCTGCCGGTGATCCTTCCACTACTTCTAACACTATTATTCCATTGTTAACACCAGTATTAACCCCATATCTTCTTTCATATAATTCTACTTCCACACCATAAATACCCATATAGACTGTTTCAAAATTCCCTGTATTTATTACCTCTTCTATTATGGGTTTTATCATATTTATAGGAATTGCAAAGCCTAGTCCTTCTCCTGTTTGAACCTTAGCTGTATTTATGCCTATTACCTCTCCCCTACTATTTAAAAGGGGCCCTCCACTATTACCTGGATTAATAGAAGCATCTGTTTGAATTAGGTTTTCCATTACATTACCATCCTGGGTCCTAATGGAACGATTTAGACCTGAAATAACTCCTGCTGTCACAGTTCTTTGAAAGTTTAATCCCAAGGGGTTGCCAATGGCAACTGCTATTTCACCAACTTCCAAGGAGTCTGAATCCCCTAAATCTGCCACTGGTAAATTTGTTGCATCAACCTTTACAATTGCTATATCTAAAGTAGGATCGCTCCATAAAACCCTGCCATCAGCCGTATCCCCGTTTTCAAATAATACATTTATGCTTTTAGCCTTTCCATCTGCCACCACATGGGAGTTTGTAAGAATATATCCATTGGAATCTACAATAACCCCAGATCCTATTCCTTCCACCTCTGTTTCCCATATAAACTGCCTTTGGACCTGAATTATGGTTATACCCACTACAGAACTAATGGCCTTTTTTGCCACAGCTTGAACTGTAGATATTTCATCCCTGGGGGTTATATTAATATTCTGTACAGTTGTATTGTTGGGGTAGGATTGTTTATAAATATCTGGCATTGGTATAAGTTTACCATATAGGTAGTTGGGTGCAATATAGGCTGTAATTATACCCCCTATTATGGCCCCAATTAGGGCAACAAAAAGATAAGAAAGGGGACTTCTCCTTTTAGGTGGCCTTTCAAAATACATACCTTCACCTCCCGCAAGCTACAGGCTATATACTTTCCCAACCCTATCCCTATAAGTTAAATGAAGGGTTAAGTTTTTCTCTACCCTTAGTCCATAGTCTTCTATGTACTCTTTAACTGTATTGTAGGCTAGTTCAGGTATGTTGTTATCCTTACTTAAATGGCCTAAAAGTACTATTTCTCCATTTCCCTCTAAAACCTCTGTCAATACCCTAGCAGCATCTATATTTGACAAATGACCCTTGGTACTTAATATCCTTTGCTTTAAATACCAGGGATAGCTTCCTTCCTTTAGCATTTTTATATCGTGATTAGATTCAATTAAATATAAGGATGAATCTTTTATGGCATTTTTCATATTATCATTTACCCAACCAGTGTCTGTCATAATGCTAATTTTTCTTTTTTTGTAGTATATACTATAACCCACTGGCTCTGCTGCATCATGAAATATCTTAAAGGGATATATACCCAAATCATCTAATTCAAAGGCCCTTTCAGATTGAAATACCCTTATATTTTCAGGATCTATTTCCCCTATTAATCCCTCCATGGCAAGCCAGGTTTTTTCATTAGCCAGTATAGGTATATCATACCTTCTGGATAGGACCCCTACACCCTTTACATGGTCTATGTGCTCATGGGTCACTAATATATAGTCTATTTCCTCAGGCCTGACATCAATGGAAGACAATAAAGACTCTATCCTTTTGCCACTTAGGCCTGCATCTATTAATATTTTGGTCCTGGCTGTACCCAAATATTGGCAATTTCCACTACTACCACTAGATAAAGAGCAAAACTTAATTTCCATATATATTCCTCCAATTTAAATGCTAATGCTAATAAGTATATTATATAATATGGCCTTAAAAAAGACCAATAAAATGGAAGAAACAAATAAAAACAGTATGGCAACTTAGCCATACTGTCTACTTTAATCTAATTAGCAATTGATCCAGTTCAACATTTTGCCCTTCCTTGACAAATATTGTTTCAACTACACCTTCCACAGCTGCTGTCACATGGGTTTCCATCTTCATAGCCTCTATTACAGCCACCACTTGATTTTTTTCTACCTTATCCCCTTCTTTAACTAGTATTTTAGCTACTACTCCAGGTATATTGGCCCCAATTTCCAATTTATTATCTGGATCAGCTTTTTGGGTAAATTCTTCTTTTTCTACTATATTGCTTCCCTTATCAAATATTTTTATGGCCCTTCTACTATCGTTTACTTCAAAGTATAAAGTTCTATAACCTTCATCATCTAATCTTCCTATTTCAAGAAGTTTAATAACTAAGACCTTTCCTTCCTCAATTTCTACTTCTGCCGTTTCTCCTTCCTTTATGCCATAGAAGAATACATCAGAGCTTACCCTGCTAAAGTCCCCTTCTTCCCTAATGGATTGTAAGTATTCTTCAAATACTTTAGGATAGAAGGCATAGGACAGGATGTCCTTCATGGAAGGTTCTATATCATATTTTTCTTTTAGATAGTCATAAATTTTATCAAAATCTTCATCATCCAATAATTCTCCAGGACGGCAGGTAATAGGCTTTTCACCCTTTAGTACCAACTCTTGTAATCTTTCAGGGAAGCCTCCCATAGGCTGACCCATCATACCCTTAAAGTAAGACACTACTGAATCTGGGAAGGCCATATTTTTAGCCTTATCATACATATTTTCAGGGGTTAAGCCATTTTGAACCATGAAGATAGCCAGATCTCCTACTACCTTAGAGGTAGGTGTGACCTTAACTATATCCCCTAGCATTTCATTAACAGTCTTATACATTTCTTTTACTTCATCAAATCTATGGCCTAGGCCAAAGCTTTCCACCTGGGGCCTTAAGTTTGAATACTGGCCACCAGGAATTTCATACTTATATATTTCTGCAGTACCAAATTTTAGTCCAGATTCAAACTGGCTGTAAATAGGCCTTATATCTTCCCAGTAGTCAGAAATTTTTTGTAAATCATCTAAGTTTAAGCCTGTAGACCTTTCTGTATGCTCTAGGGCAGCAACTACAGAGTTTAAGGCAGGTTGGCTTGTTAATCCAGCCATACTGTTAAAGGCAGTATCTACTATATCTACACCAGCCTGAGCTGCCATTAAAATAGTAGCTACACCATTTCCACTGGTATCGTGGGTATGAAGGTGAATTGGAATTCCTATTTCCTCCTTCAAGGCCTTTATAAGCTTATAGGCAGCTTGGGGTTTTAATAGGGAGGACATATCCTTTATGCCTAATATATGGGCTCCTCTCTTTTCTATATCCTTGGCAGTTTTAATATAATAGTCTAGGGTATATTTGTCCCTCTTATCATCCAATATATCCCCAGTATAACAGATACAAGCCTCAACTACCTTACCTTGCTTCAATACCTCATCTATGGCTACTTCCATTCCCTTGATCCAGTTTAGGGAGTCAAATATTCTAAATACATCTATTCCACTAGCTGCTGCCTCCTTAACAAAAGCCCTTATTACATTGTCTGGATAGTTTGTATAACCAACTCCATTGGCTCCCCTTAGAAGCATTTGGAATAATATGTTGGGTATCTTCTCCCTTAATAATTCTAATCTTTCCCAGGGACTTTCCTTTAAAAACCTATAGCTTACATCGAAGGTTGCCCCTCCCCACATTTCTAAGGAAAAGAGGTCCTTAGCTAGTATAGATGTAGCTTCTGCAATCCGTAGCATATCTACAGTCCTCATCCTAGTAGCCATTAAGGATTGATGGGCATCCCTCATGGTTGTATCTGTCAATAATAATTTTTGGTTATCCTTGATCCATTGGACCAGTCCATCAGGACCCATTTGATCCAGTATTTGCTTTGTTCCATAGTATTTGTCTGGTTTTTTAACTGCTGGTAGCCTAGGAATGTTAAAATCAGGCTTATAGCCCTTAGTTTCATTTATGACCTTTTCCCCTATGAATTTTAATACCTTTAGTTCCTTGTCTTCCTTGGTTTCTATTTCAAATAGCTCTGGATTGTAGGTAATAAAGCCTGTATCACACTTACCACTTAAAAAATCCTTATGGTTTAAGACATTGATTAAAAAGGGAATGTTGGTCTTTAATCCCCTTATTTTTATTTCCTTAAGAGCTCTTACAAGCTTCCTGCTGGCATCTTCAAAGGTCCTAGACCAACCTGATACCTTTACTAAAAGGCTGTCATAATAAGGACTTATGCAGGCCCCTGTAAATCCATTACCACCATCTAGCCTTATACCAAAGCCAGAACCAGTCCTATACTTATCTATTGTACCTGTATCAGGCATAAAGTCCCTAAGGGGGTCCTCTGTAGTTACCCTACATTGGATTGCATAGCCACGAGGTTGTATATCATCTTGGCTTTTTATATTTATTTCCTTAGAATCTAAGGAATAGCCTTCAGCTATTAGGATTTGTGCCTGAACTATATCTATTCCTGTGGTTAATTCAGTGATAGTATGTTCTACCTGTATTCTAGGGTTCACTTCAATAAAATAGTGGTTACCATGTTTATCTAGCAAGAACTCTACAGTTCCAGCCCCTCTGTAATTAATGGCCCTGCCTATTTTTATAGCATCATTGCAAATATTTTGTCTTTGTTCTTCTGTAAGGGTAAAGGCAGGAGTAAACTCTATGATCTTCTGATGTCTTCTTTGAATAGAACAATCCCTTTCATACAGGTGTACAATATTACCATACTTGTCTCCTAAAATTTGTACTTCTATATGCTTGGGTTTTTCCAGATATTTTTCTACGAAAATGTCTCCAACTCCAAAGGCCTTTTTAGCTTCATCCCTGGCACTTTGGAATTGTTCCCTTAAGTCCTTTTCATTCTTAACCACCCTCATGCCTCTGCCGCCGCCTCCTGCGGCTGCCTTTAACATAATAGGATAGCCATATTCTCTAGCAAAGTCTATTATTTCATCTACAGAATTTACTGACCTTTCTATGCAAGGAATAATGGGGACTCCTAAGCTGCTGGCCAATTTCTTAGACTTTATCTTGTCCCCTAAATTTACCATCATGTCATAGGTAGGTCCTATAAATTCTATTCCAACCCTTTCACACTTTCTTGCAAACTCTGGATTTTCTGATAAAAAGCCATATCCAGGATGGATGGCATCTACACCCTTTTTTAAGGCCAGATCTATTATTTCATCTATACTTAAATAAGCCTCTATGGGCCCTTTATTCCTTCCAATTAAATAGGATTCATCTGCCTTAACCCTAAAGAGGGAGTTTTTATCTTCATTAGAATAGACTGCTACAGTCCTGATACCTAATTCACTGCAAGCTCTAAAAATCCTAATGGCAATTTCTCCTCTATTGGCTACTAATACCTTTTTAAACTTCCTTATCATATGCACCACCTTCAACTTTTTTGTAAATATTTATTTGGTCAACAATTTTTTGTGTAAACTCCCTGGTTCCTAGCTGGCCTCCTAAATCCCTAGTCCTACTATCTTCATCTTCTAATACTGTCTCTATGGCCCTTTCTATCCATGATGCCTCCTTAAATTTCCCCATATGCCTTAACATCATGACTCCTGATAGAATGGCCGATATAGGGTTGGCCATATTTTTATTGGCTATATCTGGAGCAGAGCCATGAACTGGTTCAAATATGGCAGCATCATGACCAATATTGGCACTAGGAGCCAAACCTAAGCCTCCAACAAGCCCTGCAGCCAAATCTGATAATATATCCCCATATAAGTTAGGGGCTACAATTATATGGTAAGCTTGAGGATTCATGACTAATTTCATGGCCATGGCATCTACAATAACCTCTTCAAATTCTATGTCTGGATAGTCTTTGGCCACCTGCCTTCCGCATTCTAAAAAAAGGCCATCGGTTAATTTCAAAATATTGGCCTTATGGACTAAGGTTACCTTTTTCCTGTTTAAATTTTGGGCCAAGGAAAAGGCATATTTACAAATCCTTTCACTGGCTCCTCTAGTAATTAACTTTATACCTTCAGCCTTATTATCATTTATCATCTGTTCTTTACCTATATAAAGATCCTCTGTATTTTCCCTTACAATAATTAGATCCACATCCTGATGAAGACTCTTTAGACTGGAAAAGGATTTAAGAGGTCTTATATTTGCATATAAGTCCAATTCCTTTCTTAAGGCTACATTTACACTCCTAAAGCCAGATCCTATGGGAGTAGTTAAAGGACCCTTTAAGGCTATCTTATTTCTCCTTATACTTTCAATGACATAAGCTGGCAGGGGATTGCCTTCCTCTTCTATAGCCTTAACCCCAGCATCTACCCTTTCCCAATTTATATCAAGCCCTGTGGCTTCAACCACATCTACTGCAGCAGAAATAACCTCTGGCCCTATACCATCTCCTGGAATTAAGGTTACATTATATGCCATATTTATCCCCTTTCACATAGTTTAATAGCCCACCAGCTTTAAGAATTTCCCTTTGCCTATTGGTCACATCTAAAGCTAAAGAATATTCTTTATTCTTTGTTATATTTTTTACTATTATAGTGTCTTTATCTACTTGGGTCAATATGTTTTTTATGGTTAATTCATCATATATATCAATGTGGTCATAATCTTCTTCCTTAATAAAGGTTAAGGGAAGTATGCCATTATTGATCAAGTTTTGCTTATGGATTCTTGCAAAGGATTTGGCAATAACTGCTTTTATCCCCAAATATAAAGGAACCAAGGCTGCATGTTCCCTGCTGGAGCCTTGTCCATAATTATGGCCCCCTACTATTAGGCCTCCCCCATGCTCCTTAGCCCTTTTTGGAAAGTCTGGATCACAAGGTAGAAAACAATAATCTGATAAATATGGAATATTTGACCTATAGGGAAGGAGCTTGGCATTGGAAGGCATTATATGGTCGGTACTTATATCATCCCCTACCTTTAAAAGAACTTTGCCTTCTAGATTTTCCCTTAAAGCCTTAGTTCTGGGGAAAGGCTTAATATTTGGTCCCCTGATAACTTCCACTTCCTCTCCTTCCTTAGTAGGATCAATTATTAAATTATCGTTAATTAAAAATTTATCAGGCATCTTAACATCTATATCAATACCATTCAGATATTCTACAGGGTCTGTTATATAACCAGTTAAGGCAGAAACAGCTGCTACTTCCGGACTTGCTAGATAAACCTCCGCTGAAGAAGTGCCACATCTGCCTTTAAAATTCCTATTAAAGGTTCTTAGGGAAACTCCTTCTGTATTAGGAGCCTGCCCCATACCAATACAGGGACCACAGGATGATTCTAAAATCCTAGCTCCTGCTGCTATTAGCTTGGCCAAGGCCCCATTTTCAGATAGCATATATAGTACCTGCCTTGAACCAGGAGAAATAACTAAGGATACATCTTCAGCTATGGTTTTACCATCTAGTATACTGGCTACCTTCATTAGGTCCACATAGGAAGAGTTGGTACAGCTGCCTATGGCCACCTGATTTACCTTTATATTATTTAAAGAAGATACATTAACTACATTATCTGGGCTGTGGGGGCAGGCAATTAAGGCTTTTAATTTGTCTAAGTCTATGATTATTTCTTCATCATAGTAAGCATCCTCATCAGCCTCTATTGGAACAAAGTCTTCCTCCCTACCCTGGGCTCTTAAAAATTTATAGGTTTCCTCATCAGAAGGGAATATGGATGTAGTTGCCCCTAATTCTGCCCCCATATTGGTAATGGTAGCCCTTTCAGGTACTGTTAAACCTTTTACACCTTCACCAGTATATTCAAATACCTTGTTAAGTCCTCCCTTAACCCTGCACCTTCTTAGAACCTCTAAAATAATATCCTTAGCCGATACCCCTTTTCTTAATTTGCCCTTTAACTCCACCTTCACTATTTTAGGCATCCTTATATAGTACTCCCCTCCAGCCATGGCCACTGCTACATCTAGCCCTCCTGCACCAATGCCAAGCATTCCTAAGCCACCACAGGTAGGAGTATGGCTATCAGAACCTAAAAGGGTCTGGCCTGGTACTCCAAACCTTTCTAGGTGGACCTGATGGCATATGCCATTGCCTGCCTTGGAGAAATATATACCATATTTCTTTGCAATACTTTGGATATACAAGTGGTCATCTGCATTTTCAGGTCCTGTTTGCAGCATGTTGTGATCTATATAGGCTACAGACCTTTTTGTCCTTACCTTATCAATACCTAAGGCTTCAAATTGCAAATAGGCCATGGTACCAGTTGAATCCTGGGTTAAGGTCTGATCTATTCTTATACCTATTTCTTCACCTCTAATTAACTTACCTGATACTAGATGTTCCTTTAGTATTTTTTCTGTAACAGTTAAGCCCATTTTTCATCCTCCAGTCTTCCTTAAATTGCCTTTGAATCTTCCCTATCCAAAATATTGGGAATAAATTTAAATACCAATTCCTTTAATTCTTCATTTCTAATTACCGAAGTACGCCCCTTGGCATATTCATTGTCTATCCACTTCTTTATTGGTAGGATCCTTGGATCACTTTTATCAATTTTTCTGGACCCCTTTAACCTAAAATATCCATTGATCCATGCCGCTATGCCAGCTAGGCCAGAATAGGAGTTTACTGCCACTAAAGGTGGTCTGCCTAGAATCTTTTCTGTATCAAAACTATTGTATATTTCCTCATTCTTAAGTAAACCATCTGCATGGATACCAGCCCTAGTTACATTAAATTCACTTCCTACAAAGGGAGTCCTTTCTGGTATCTTGTAACCTAATTCCTTTTCGAAGTATTCTGCTATTTCTACAATTACACTAAGATTCATATTCTTAGTAGTACCCCTTATTTGCCCATATTCAATAACCATGGACTCTAGAGGACAGTTGCCAGTCCTTTCTCCAATACCAAACAGGGTAGTATTGACTGAAGCCCCTCCATAGAGCCAGGAACTAGTAGAATTTACTACTACCTTATTGTAGTCATTGTGTCCGTGCCATTCTATGTATTCAGAAGGCACATTACAGTAATACCTTAGTCCATGAATTAAGGCAGGAACAGATCTAGGTAATTCTACACCAACATAGGGTACTCCAAGGCCTAGGGTATCACAGGCTCTTATTTTTACAGGCATCTTATATTTTTTAGACAGCTCCATTAGATTTTTAGCCAATGGTACTACAAAACCAAAGAAGTCCGCCCTGGTAATGTCCTCAAAATGACATCTAGGAATTATTCCATTTTCCAAGGCCCTTTCAGCAATGGAAAGGTATTTTTCCATGGCTTCCCTTCTGGTCATATTTAATTTATAAAATATGTGGTAATCAGAAGCAGACATAAGAATTCCCGTTTCCTTTATTCCCATTTCCTTTACCAGCTTAAAATCCTCTTCATTGGCCCTTATCCATGAGGTAATTTGTGGATAATCATAACCTTTGGCCATACACTTTTCCACAGCCTTCCTATCCCTTTGTGAATATAGGAAGAATTCTGTTTGTCTAATAACGCCTGAACCATTATCTAACTCATGTAAATAGTCATATATCCTTACTATTTGATCCACAGTCATAGCAGACATGGATTGCTGCCCATCCCTGAAGGTGGTGTCTGTAATCCATATATCTTCAGGAAGCTCCATAGGTAATTGGATATTATTAAATTTAACCTTTGGAAGTTCTTCATAAGGAAATACATCCTTAAAAAGATTTGGCCTTAAGGTATCAACTCCATAGTAAACCATCCTACATCCCCCCATTACAGTATTGCAAGTTTTGTTGTTAATTCTTTCTTTTTTGTCAAAAATCCCTTTATTCCCTTATCCAGCTGTCTTCCACTTGATTTAGCTAAAATAATTGAAATCATTTTAACACAAAATAAAAAAACTTGCAATAGATATTTGCAAGTTTTTTTATTATTAAATTTATTTTGCAGAATATTGAATGTAAAAAAAGAAGAACTTTTAAGTTCTTCTAATATTCATCAATAAATATCTTATATCCATCTTCAAACTGTATTCTCCATGCAGGTACTGCCTTTCCCTGTTTAGCCTCTCCTGGTTCCTCAATGTATTCATGCTTTTCTGGTTCAAAATAATAACAAAGGGAAATATGTGTGATGGTTTTATTATATAATTCCTTCATGCCCAATAAATTTAGCAAGGATTTAGGGGCTGTACTAATATATATCCTTGTGTCCCCTAGTTCCTTAACATTTAACCAAAGCCTTTCAAACCTTTTTACCCCTCTTTTATCTATTTGAAAATTAGTATAGGCCCTTTCTACAAAGGTATTTTCATATACTTTAGAGTATTCTAAATAAAATACTCCTCCTTCTTCCTTTGCATATGTTAGCTTCATATCTGATGTATTAAAGCCTCCAGTTTTCAAAAAATCTTGGGCTATTTCAATAGCCTTGTCCATATTAAGGGGATCATATTTAATACTTTCTCTCTTGTTTTCATATATAATTAGTCTATCATTTATTATAAGAATTGATTCTAATCCGCTAACTATTTCACTAAGGCTCTCACCATGTTGAATATATCCTCTATTATTAAAATATGACCTATTTAATAAATTGCTATTGGCCTTTTCAAATTCTACAATCATAGAATTTAAGTAGGGGATTTTTTCTGGAATTTTAGTTTCAATGTAAATATTTTTTTCCTCCAGCAATTTTTCCACATTAGCAATAAAGTCCTTTGATAAGGTTGGCTCTCCCTTAGGCCTATTATTTATAATTACTATAGAAATAAATAAATTAGTGATGATAAATGCTACAATCAATATGGTCTTAGCCTTGGACCAATCCATGAATTTCACCATCCAAGTTTATTGTTCTTTTTTAACAACTAAATTGCCATCATACACGTCAAAAGCATATATATAATCTTCCATTTTCACTATCCATACCCCTATAAGCCTTTCTCCTGTTTTATTCTCACAAGGATCAACATAAGCAATATATATATCTACTATCCTTGATAGTATTTCTTCCTTGATTAAATCCTCATCACCATCTTCCATATTATGCCTTGTTACATAATCCTTTCTAATAAGCTCATAATTCATATTTATAATATCATAGGCTGACAACATGTCCCTACTATCTAGGCTGCTTGCTTCTGTATCCATTTCTTTTCTTATGAATCTTTTATAAGAGGTAACATATTTATTAAATACTTCTAACTGGATAAAGTCTTCAACTACCTCACTTTTAAGTACAACAGGTAAGCCTCCTATTCTATATTTAAAGGTAAATCTATATCCTAAATTTTCTCCCTCTTCAATTTCTTCAATTTTACTTAAATATAAATTCTTTGGTACAGGCAAGTTAGAGAATAAAAATTCAGAAGCTGTAACTAAGCTAATGTATAAGTTCCTTTCAGTAACTTTCTCCTCCAATGGAGCATGGTATTCCAAAAAGCCCCTATGGTTGATCTTTAAAACCCTGTCATCGTGCAAATATATTACGGAACCATTATTTTCAACTATTTCCCTTATATAATCAATGTCCTGCTGAAAAAATAATTCTGCTATATTCCTTAAATCCCCAATATTATCTGTATTTATTTCATTTTCAACATAAACCATTGGAATAGACTTACTCATTTTAACAGGAATATATATATTATTGTTTACATCTACAGTATCCCTCATAGGATAATAGTAGGTTATGTTTCCTATATTTTCCATAGCGTTAATTTTTGATTTTAAAGATTCAAGTTTTATACTAGACTCATATATTTTCAGATGGAAATCTTCATGGCTAAATACTAAAAAAGGTTTATCTTTTCCTAAGTAAAAGTAAATACTATCTACACTTTGTATTTTATCAACAATGTTATTAGGTTGTGGTACATCTAAAAATCTAGCCAATATATATACATTAAATTCTTCGGGAAAATAAAAAACTATGGACCTTTTGTCATGGTATGAAATGTACTCTTCTTCGGAAACTTCTTCTGTCTCTATATGATCTGAAGACAGGATGTTTCCCAAAGAAGAATGGGCACTAGTCCATAGATTATTATCTATATCACTATGAAATATTGTGTGGCTATCTTCATTAAAATTAATTAAATACTTATGAGGCCTAATAATATCTATAGACAAATAATCTTCTAATACTGC
This sequence comes from Tissierellia bacterium, assembly GCA_012728365.1. GTDB lineage: Bacteria > Bacillota > Clostridia > Tissierellales > Tepidimicrobiaceae > JAAYFE01. The sequence goes on along the minus strand of JAAYFE010000157.1, from coordinate 7,753 downwards.
CACTTCCTCTTCAAAGCTTATGCTTGTCCCGTATGGAAACCTAACCCATACTTTAGTTACTAAATAAAGGCTCAAACATACCAATGACAGAAGCAGAATGGTTTTAAATCTTTCCCTATTCACCCTGTTCATCTCCTTCTATCATTGGTAACTAATTAGCTGTAGAAATTAAGAATATATTTCTTATATTGTCGAATAACTGTTGAGCCTCATAGTAATATACTATTTTTTCTACTGGTGCTACCCCTTCTACATTAAATTTAATAATAATCTTATTAATACCGTTCATTAATTCAATTTCTTCAGCAAAGCCCAAAGGACCTGATTTAGTATTTACTACTGATATGAGAGTATAATCTTCATCATTTGGTAGGTTTACAAGGGAATATTTATTGCCTGTTAAATCAACAACTCCATATAGCTCTATGGTAATACTGGTATCAATAGGAGCCTTACCAGATATTAAAATTGCCTTATTCCTATGGGTAGAAACTGCTTCTTCAGGTAAAAGAACTTGGTATCTTGAACTATTTCCATTATCAGCATAGACAAAAGATGTTAGACTAGTTATAATTATCAGCACAGACAATAAGGATATAATTTTCCTCCACATTTTCTATCCTCCTTTATACCTACAATAAGGGCAATTATATTATATATGAAAATTATTACAATTGTATTACAGTGAAATTAAAAGAAAATTACATTAAGAAATAGGTAGAACTATATCAACTTCTGTGCCTACACCAAATTTAGAACTTAGCTTTATTTGGCCACCATTGGCTTCTACTATTTCCTTAGCTATAGAAAGGCCTAAGCCTGTACCTCCTAATTCCCTACTTCTACCTTTGTCAACCCTATAGAATCTTTCAAAAATTCTGTCTACATCTTCTTCTGGTATACCTATTCCATTGTCCTTTACCCTAACTACTATCCTGTCATCTTTCTTTGAAACAGCTACTTCAATATGTCCACCCTCTGGAGTATATTTTATAGCATTAGATATTACATTTAGTATAACCTGCTCTATACCATCTTTATCTATAACAATATTTGGCAGATCATCCTCTATGTTTAAAGTAAGCCTATGATTTTTCTCTTTAATGGAAAATTCAAGCTTCAATATAATATCTTCAATAAAGTCCTTTACCTGACACTCTACCTTCTTCCACTCAGTCTTATTGTAGTCCAAATTAGATAGTTGTAGAAGGTCCCTTACTATCCTTGTCATCCTATCACATTCATTATCTATTACTGTAAGGAACTTATAGGATAGTTCCGGATCCATATCCTTATAATCCATTAAGGTTTCTGTATAGGATTTAATTGTTGTTATAGGAGTCTTTAGCTCATGGGATACATTGGCTACAAATTCCTTTCTCATATTATCCAGTTTATGATGCTCTGTTATATCTTGAAACACTATAATTATTCCACCTACATTATTTTTTTCATTGCGGAAGGGAGCATATTTTAATTGATATACTGAATCCTTTATTGTCACCATTTTACTACCTTCATAAGTATCTGGATCATTAAAGTCTATACTATCTAAATCCATTATTTCCATGGGAAAAGGCCTTTGTCTATGCAAGAGTTCATCCTTGATCTTTTCTAAGTTTAGTATTTTTATTGCTACAGGATTGGCATGGATCAATTGGCCATTAGTATCAACTGCTATTACCCCATCAGCCATGTAGTTAAAAATAGTGTTTAGTTTACTCTTTTCCAAATCCATTTCCTGTATAGTATCCTTTAATTTTAAGGTTAAGTAGTTAAACATGCTGGCTAGTTGCCCTATTTCATCATCAGATTTAACCTCAACAAACTGTTCAAAATCTCCCTTTGCCATTTTTTCAGCTTTTTTAGTTACATCCCTTATGGGTTCAGTAATGCTGCTGGCAATTAAAAATCCCAATATTACAGTTATTATAAGGGCCAACATGGTGGCAGAAATCAGTATGGTTTTAGTTGCATCTATGGTCCTGTAAAGGTCCTGAATATCATCAGTCATATATAAGATGCCCCTAACTTGGCCAATTTCATTTACTACTGGATAAGCTACATGCTGAAAGATAGTATTTTCATTAAAGCTTTCCTTTGTGGCATCGGCTATTTCACCATTATATGCAGTATATATTAAAGATGGGTCTAAAGATTTATAAGCTAGAGCATTTGCCCCATTTATTTCATCATATTTAATATGGGAGGAGGCTATAATTCTAGGTATATCAATATCATAAATTATATAAAGAACTTCAGTGCCGCTAAATCTCCATCTATTTAAGGTATTTTGAATATCTTCCACATATTCTAACCAATTATCCTGTGATAAGTAATCAGAAGAACTAATTAGGGTTTCTATTTGCTTTATTAGTGTATTTTTCCTATTTTCAAGCTGCTGTGCCTCAAATCTTTGTACTATAAATACTCCTACAATTATCATTGCCATAAGCACTAATAATAGATATACTGTTACAAATTTCCATTTAATACTTGAGAACATTAACTAGCCCCTCCTGAAATAATAACCTACCCCTCTTTTTGTCATTATATATTTGTAGTCTCCGTCCTTATCTTCTATTTTTTCCCTTAATCTCCTAATAGTAACATCAACAGTCCTTACATCTCCATAGTATTCATAGCCCCATACCTTTTCCAACAGCTGTCCCCTGGTAAAGACCTGATCCACATTTGACGCTAAAAATTTAAGTAAATCGTATTCCCTTAGGGTTAAATCTATAATCTTTCCATTCTTTCTTACTTCATATTTATTTTGATTTATAATTAAATCCCCCACCCTTAGTATTTCAGCATTATTTAGATCTCCATTATTCATTTCAACCCTTCTTAAGTTTGCCTTGACCCTGGCTACTAACTCCCTCATACTAAAGGGTTTAGTTATGTAATCATCTGCCCCTAATTCTAATCCTAATACCTTGTCCACTTCTTCTTCCTTGGCTGTAAGCATAAGAACTGGAGTAGTAATGCTTGTCCTTATTTCCTTTAAAACTTCAAATCCATCCTTTTTAGGAAGCATTATGTCTAATATTATTAGATCAGGATTGCCATTGTATATCTTTTCTATGGCATCCTCTCCATCATAGGATAGTTCAACAGTAAAACCTTCCTTTTCAAGATTAAATTTTATTATGTCTGCAATAGATTTTTCATCATCAACTACCAATATCTTCCTATCCATAAAATCACACCCATCTTTTAATCATTTCTCATAATAAATTATCTAATAATAAAGTAATATTGTCAAATATGTAAGACAAATTAAAATTGAATTATTTGTCACAAGAGGGAATAAATAAAAAAACATTAACTATTTATATAATTCTTATTGAAAAATAGGAATAACTATTATATAATAAATATTGGTAACAAAGGGGAGTAGCTAGTAAATAGTTAACCGTCAATACGGATAATTCCCGGTTAACTAGCCTAAACTAGGTAGCGAGACCTTTGTTTAGACTACTTGTCTAAACAAAGGTCTTTTTTGTTTTTGTACTTTATTAATATTATTTTTAAAAGTAAGTGGAATACTAAAAACAAATTTAGAAAGGATGATGGCCTAAATGGAATGGTACAAAAAGACTAAAGAAGAGATTATTTCTCACTTAAGTACCAATGTTGAAAAAGGTATCAGCAGTGAAGAGGCTCAAAAAAGGCTAGAAAAATATGGGCCTAATGCATTAAAAGAGGAAGCAAAACAAACTATGCTATCAAAAATTATAGCCCAGTTTAACGATTTCCTCATCCTAATACTAATTGCTGCTGCTGTAATCTCCTTCTTTGTGGGAGAAAAGGTAGATGCTGTAGTAATAATAGCCATAGTTATTGTTAATGCAGCATTAGGAATTTACCAAGAGGGTAAGGCAGAAAAATCTTTAGAAGCCTTGCAAAAAATGGCTGCTCCCAATGCTAAAGTATTAAGAAATGGTAATATTGAAGTCATACCATCAAGTAACATTGTTCCAGGGGATATTGTAATATTAGAAACTGGTGATATAATACCTGCAGATTTAAGATTAATTGAATCCTCCAACCTAAAGGTAGAAGAAGCTTCCTTAACTGGGGAATCTGTTCCAGTTGAAAAGGATGCAAACATAACCTTTAATGAAGATGCACCCTTAGGGGACAGGGCAAATATGGCCTACTCCAGCACTATCGTTTCCTATGGTAGAGGTAAGGGTATTGTTGTAGGAACAGGCCATGATACTGAAATTGGTAAAATTGCTTCTATGATTCAAACTTATGAAAATGAATCAACACCTTTACAAAGAAAACTAAATCAATTAGGTAAGGTTTTAGGTATTGTGGTATTTGCAGTATGTTTTGTGGTATTTAGCCTTGGATTGTTACAGGGTAGAGATCTATTGGAAATGTTCATGACAGCCATAAGTTTAGCAGTGGCCGCAATACCAGAGGGACTAGCTGCCATAGTTACAATAGTACTAGCCCTAGGTATGAATAGAATGGTTCAGCGTAATGCTATTGTAAAGAAGCTATTATCAGTTGAAACCTTAGGTACAACAACCTATATATGTTCAGATAAAACCGGTACCTTAACCCAAAATGAAATGACTGTAGTAAAGGCTTATACTGATGACAAAATAATAGATGTTTCAGGTATTGGATATGAACCTAAGGGTAAGTTTACCGTAGATGGAGTAGAAGTGGCCAATGTAACAGAATCAGTCAATATAAATACATTGCTATCAATAGGTATTCTATGTAGTGATGCTAAATTAACTGAAACTGATGAAGGTTATAAGGTTCTTGGAGACCCAACGGAAGGTGCCTTAGTAACCCTGGCTGAAAAGGCAGGCATTAGACAAACAGATATTAATGAAAAGTATCCTAGAATAGAAGAATTGCCCTTTGATTCAGACAGGAAAATGATGACTACCTTCCATGAAAACTTTATTCCTGGTAAAGTAGTATCCTTCACCAAAGGTGCACCAGATATATTAATTAACAGATCCAGCAGTATTTATCTAAATGGTGAAATTGTGCCCTTTACTGAAGACTTGAAGCAAAAGGTATTAGATATAAACTCACAGTTTTCTAGGGAAGCTTTAAGGGTTCTAGCCTTAGCCTTTAGACAATATGACAGCTTACCAGAAGAAATTACTACTGAAGCCATTGAAAATAACATGATTTTTGTTGGATTAGTAGGAATGATAGACCCACCAAGGGAAGAAGCAAAGGAAGCCATTAGGAAGTGTAAAAATGCTGGAATTAAAACTGTTATGATAACAGGAGACTATAAGGACACTGCCTTTGCCATTGCAAAACAATTGGGTATGGCAGAGCATGAAAGCCAAGCCATGATGGGGCAGGAGTTAGATAGTTTAAGCGATGAAGAATTACAGGAAGTTGTTAAGGAAAAAAGGGTATATGCTAGGGTGTCACCAGAACATAAGGTTAAAATTGTAGAAGCCCTAAAGAAAAATGGTGAAATAGCTGCCATGACTGGTGACGGTGTAAATGATGCTTTGGCCCTTAAAAAGGCTGATATTGGTATATCCATGGGAATTACTGGCACAGATGTGGCTAAGAATACAGCAGAAGTTATTTTAACAGATGATAACTTTGCTAGCATTGTTGCAGCAGTAGAAGAAGGTAGAATTATCTATAGTAATATTAAGAAATTCGTATTCTTCCTACTTTCATGTAATATAGGAGAAGTATTGGTAATCTTCTTAAGCATATTGTTAGGCTTTGAAGTTCCTCTATTACCTATACAACTATTATGGCTAAACTTAGTAACAGACAGTTTCCCAGCCTTGGCTCTTGGTATGGAAAAGGGTGATCCAGAAATAATGGATGTACCACCAAGGGATCCAGATGAACCAATACTTGATAAAGATATGATTAAGGCCTTAGTAGTACAAAGTATTGCCATATCTGTTGCTACACTAGGTGCTTACCTTTGGGGAATGAAAACATATGGCACCGAAAATCTTGTTTATGCAAGAACAATTACCTTTACTACACTAATTACAGCAGAATTGTTAAGAGCATATTCAAGTAGGTCATTAAATCACAGTATATTTAAAATAGGAGTATTTTCTAATAAGACAATGGTTAGAGCAACATCCCTTGCCTTTGCCCTACTATTAGCAGTAATATATATTCCAGCCCTACAGCCTATATTTGACACCTTTACAATGGGACTTAGGGATTGGGTTATGGTTCTAATATTCTGTTTCATACCACTTGTATCTGGTGAATTATATAAGGTAATAAAAAATAAATAAAAAGAAAAAAGCCCTTGGGGGCTTTTTTCTTTTTTTGAGAACTTTTTAGTGACTCCCGCATAGAATAGAACAAGAAAGGGGGTCAAGTATGAAAAGTTTTAGTAACTCAAAGCTCTGCCCTATATTAGGAGCAAAAATTATGTCCCAATCAAATGAAGAATTACCTGTTATAGTTCAATTAAGAAGGGATGATGCAAGGTTAGAAAAGGGCATTATGAACCTTGCCACCAAGGTTAAAAAAAGGCTTTCAATAATAAGGGGCATTGCATGTAATCTAGATACAGAAACCATATATAGATTGGCTAACGATCCTGATATTGAATATATTAGTTTTGATGTTAAGGTATATGCCCTTTTAGATATATCTGTACCAACTATGGAAGCCCATTTTCCCCATGAGCAAGGGTATAAAGGAGAAGGTATAACTGTTGCTGTAATAGATACAGGAGTTGCTCCCCATTATGATTTAACTAGACCTGTAAATAGAATAGTTGGCTTTAAAGATTTTGTTAATAATGAAACTTCTCCTTATGATGATAATGGACATGGTACCCATGTTGCTGGAATTATAGCAGGTAATGGATACTCATCAAGGGGCAAATATGTAGGAATTGCTCCTGAAGCAAATATTCTAGGTATTAAAGCTTTAAACAATAAAGGCAGCGGAAATATGTCTGATATAATAGCAGCCATTGAATATGCTGTTAAAACAAAGGATGAATACAATACAAAAATATTGAACCTATCCTTTGGTAGCCCTGCAAACAGTAGCTATTTAAGGGATCCTTTATGTAAAGCTGTAAGGGAAGCTAAAAATTCTGGTTTAATAGTTGTAGCTGCAGCAGGAAATAGTGGGCCTGAGTCAAGAACAATTGTTTCTCCTGGTATAAGCCCAGACGTTATAACTGTAGGTGCCATAGACGATAAAAGAACTGTGGATCCATCAGATGATGAAATAGCAAGATTCTCTAGCCGTGGGCCAACAAATGAAGGCTTAATAAAACCAGATGTAGTGGCCCCAGGAGTAAATATAAACTCCTTATCCCATCTTGAAAAAGATGGATATATATCTATGAGTGGAACCTCTATGGCTACTCCTCTAATTTCTGGCGCTGTAGCCTTACTGCTTAACAAGTATGGAGACTTATCTCCTGATGAGGTTAAGGAAAAATTAATAAAATCCTGTATAGATTTAAAAGACTCTCGAGTTAATCAAGGTTCAGGCCTAGTTAATTTACAAAAGCTATTTCATGAAGAAGAATCTGAGGAAATAGAAGATAAAAAGGAAAAAGATTTGTTTAGCCCTTCTTTCTTAGGAAAGGATATGTTAGAAGAGCTTTTAACCCTTTTTTTGATCTTTTATTTATTAGATAGAAATGCATAAAGAGGAAGGCAATCCTTCCTCTTATTTTACATATCCATATGGGTTTACATGTACACCATTTTTGAGTACTTCAAAATGTAGGTGGGATCCTGTAGAT
>JAAYFE010000156.1 GCA_012728365.1 Tissierellia bacterium | reverse complement strand
TACCAGCCCTAGGGTCTATACGACCTGCCTAGGGAGGGGTGATGGCACACCCTTAACTCTGGGTCATACTTGCCTGCCAGAAATGGACTGGCATTTAATCACCAGAGAATCCCCTGACTTTAGTCATGGGGAGTGTCAAAAAGGGGATGAAGACATGATAATAATCATTAGAAACATCAAAGTATACAAGCCAGAACCCATAGGCATAAAGGATGTCTTGCTGATGGGAGATAAGATTGCAGCTGTAGAAGATAAAATAGATATAAATTTAAATGGTATAGTAGAGGTCAAGGAAATAGATGGTAGGGGCAAGATTTTAGTACCAGGCTTTATAGCCTGCCATGTCCACATTCTGGGTGGTGGTGGTGAAGGGGGTTTTTCAACCAGAACCCCTGAAGCTAGCCTATCAGACTTTACCACTGCCGGGGTTACAACTGTAGTAGGAACCCTTGGTACAGATGGCATTGCCAGGGATATGAATGCCCTGATAGCCAAGGCCAAGGGCTTGGAAGAGGAAGGCATTACAACATATGTATATACTGGTTCCTACAGGCTACCCTTAAAGACCCTAACAGGGGAAATAATGAAGGACATAATGTTCATAGACAAGGTCATTGGAATTGGCGAGCTTGCCCTTTCCGACCACAGGTCATCCCAGCCTAGCTTTGAAGAATTCATAAGGGCTGCAGCCGATGCCCGGATTGCAGGCATGCTATCGGGCAAGGCTGGAATTGTAAATGTGCACCTGGGTGATGGGCCAAGAAAGCTTGAGTACCTATTTAGGGCTGTAGAGGAAACTGAAATCCCCATTACCCAATTTTTACCCACCCATATCAACAGAAGTCCAGAGCTTTTTCAAGAGGCTATAAGATATGCTAAGCAGGGCGGATATATTGACTTTACTGCCAGTGAGGATCCAGATTTCTGGGAGGAGCAGGATGGGGAAGTAAGGTTTAGCAAGGGCTTAAGGAGAATACTTGATGAGGGAATAGCTCTTGATAATTTTACCCTTTCATCTGACGGCCAGGGCAGTCTACCCATCTTCAATGAAAAGAAGGAATATGTAGGCCTGGGTGTGGGCAAATCCACCAGCCTATTAATAGGCATAAAGGACTGTGTATTTAATGAAAACATTCCATTGGAAATAGCCTTAAGGGCAGTAACAGCCAATCCTGCCAGGATTTTAAGGCTTAAGGGCAAGGGCAGGGTGGAAAGGAATTTTGATGCGGACCTTTGCCTGCTAGATGAAGAAAGCCTTGACATAGACACAGTTATAGCCAAGGGAAGAATTATGGTGGAGAAGAAGAAGGCTGTGGTCCTGGGAAGGTTTGAGTAAGCTTATATCATATTAATAAAAGGGATATTTTTGGCCCTTAGGCCAAAAATATCCCTTTAAGTATCTATAATGGCTTTTTTACGCCACTTACCCCTTCTAAAGAAAAATGTAGTAATTACAGCACCAAGAGTCCAGGCTGTTAGGAGAGATATGAAAACTGACTCAGGTCTGCCTGTAGGATAGGCTGGACTTCTTGTTAAATATGCAATTCCATAGGCTACTGGTACACGTAAGCCAACGGTGGTTATAAGGGAAATCCACATAGGGGTTACAGTATCTCCTGCCCCACGCATAACTCCAGATAAACATTGGGTTACAGCCATGGCAATATAGCCTACTGCCAGTATGCGCATCATGTGCATGCTTAAATCAACCAATTCCTTGGTGTCTGTAAATATGGCCATAAGGTATTTACCAAAAGTTAAAAGGATAAGGGTAATAACAGCAGAAATACTTGCAGCTATCATAGTACCCTGCTTAGTTCCCTCTTCTACCCTATCTATTCTTCCTGCACCAATATTTTGTCCAGCATATGTTGTCATTGCACTACCAAAGGAGAAGTTAGGCATCATAGCAAATCCATCTACCCTCATGATAATAACATTGGCAGCTATAACCATTTCGCCAAAGGTATTGGTTAAGGATTGAACAACAACCATGGCCAGTGAAAATATTGCCTGGGTAAGGCCTGATGGTAATCCCAGCTTTATTAGTTGTAAGGCATATTCTTTATTAAGCTTTAACATCTTTAAGTTTAGATCAAAATTTTCCTTCATCTTCATAAGCTTTATAAAGGAAAGGACTGCAGATATTCCTTGGGCTATAACTGTTGCCAGGGCAACCCCTGGTACTCCCATATTAAACCTGGTAACAAATATAATGTCCAGAACCACATTTAAGGCAGTGGAAATAAGTAAAAATACCAGAGCTGATAGGGAATCTCCAAGTCCACGTAAAATACCTGCAAATATATTGTAGTAGGAAAAGCCTGCAATACCTAAAAAGAATATTATTAGGTAGTCTTTAGACCAGTTAATAATGCTGGCTGGCGTATTAAGTAGCTGAAGCATAGGACGGGTAACAATAGGTCCTATAACCATAATTATGATGGAAGCTATGGCTGTCAGGGTAATACAGATACCAATGGTATGGGAAAGCTTTTCCCTGTCCTTTGCACCAAAATATTGGGATACCATAATACCAGCCCCTACAGCAATTCCAACAAATAGCACCAATAGAAGGTGCAATATAGGCCCTGCACTGCCAACGGCTGCAAGAGCATTATCTCCTACATATCTACCAACAATAATGGAGTCAGCAGTATTGTAAAACTGCTGGGCAACATTACCAATAAGCATTGGGATTGCAAATTCAATAATCCTTTTCCAGGGTTTACCTTTAGTTAAATCCTTTGGGGCAAATAGTCCTTTAATACTTGCCATAACCTAACCTCCTTGAACTTTCGCATTCTATCCAGTAAAAACTAGTTTATAACAAGCACTATATTTTGTCAATTCTATTTATTCTTACCCTAATTTAAGAAAATAATATAGCTATTTTCTAAATAATTCAATTGCTCACTATAGGAATAAAGCTAAAAAATCAATTAGTATTAAATAATCTATAAAAACATAATATTAAGTAAGGTATAATTCAAATATTGTCATCTTCATTGACTGAGAAATATTTTTCAAATATAATATTAAAGGTAGTAAGGAATAATTAATAAATTGACAAATCTTAATTTTTATTTTTATTTAAAAAGCAGGAGGAAGGCTCCCGTTTAGTTATATGTAATTATGTGAGAGCTTTAATATTTAGCTGGCTTAAGATAAGGAGAATTAAGATGAATTTTTTTGAGCTTTTTATGATTGCTTTTGCTGTATCCATGGATGCCTTTGCAGTGGCTATATGTAAGGGCATGTCCTTTAGGAAGGCTAGTGTCAAAAATGCCATTACTGTGGCCTTATATTTTGGAAGCTTCCAGGCAGCCATGCCCCTATTAGGCTATTTATTAGGTTCCCAATTTAGTGAAAATATTGTTAAATATGACCATTGGTTTGCCTTTATTTTATTAGGAGCTATTGGAATTAATATGCTTAAGGAATCTACGGACAAGTCCTGTGAAGTAGTAGATGAAGTTGCAGCAGTTACAGCCAATGGTACCATAGAAAGAGGCCTAAGCATTAAAACTATGGTAATACTTGCTATAGCCACCAGTATAGATGCCTTAGCCGTCGGGATTACACTGGCCTTTTTAAGGGTACATATAATACCTGCAGTTATTTTCATTGGTATAGTGACCTTTATAAATTCCTTCATTGGAGTAAAAATAGGCAATATATTTGGAGTTAAATATAAATCTAGGGCTGAGTTTGTAGGTGGAATAATACTCATGGCCATGGGAACAAAGATCTTATTAGAACATATAGGAATAATTAGCTTTTAAACAGATTCCTACACATAAGTTGTAGGAATTTTTTAATTTTATTTTTATTAAAAATATGCTTGTAAATAAAGGACTTTAACTTTAAATATAGAATAAGTAGTGTATAAAAAAGGATAATGTGTGTAAGAAGGGGTGGAGAATGAAGTAATATATAAATAGATATTTTGTATAAAATCACAAAATTGACTTGTCTTAGGTTAAGCAATTAAATCAAGAGAAAGAAAAATGGCTATTATGCTTATAGAATTAGAACTGCAATATAAACATCACAAATAATATACAAAATAAAAATTGATAAATAATTATGATTTTATAATTAATGAAATTATTGTGGATATGATTAATTATCAGGCATAAGTTTTAATTTGGGGTGATTACAATCAAAAGATTATTAGGCATATTTTTAGTTTTAATAATTGTATTATCTTTAATTCCAAAGCTAGGCAGCCATATTAGAAGCTCTAGAAACAAAAACATGATAAGTAAAATAGTAAGGGATAATCTGGATTTTCTTAACCATTCTATTAAAGATGGTTCTTATAAGGAAGGAATTGAAATAGAAGGTATTAAGGATATACACTATTTTAAAAGTTATAAAGGAAGTACATATTAAATATTTTTGCAGTGGATTTGGAATTGTTCCAGGTGGAGTCTACTATGGCTTTTATTATCATAGTATAGACGAACCAATAGGATACCAGGGTAGCAATGTTCAACTTACAAAAGATGGATAAGGCTGGTCATGGCAGGAAGATAATGGAGACAGCTGGTACTATACAGAGAAGATAGAGGACCACTGGTATTATTGTGAAGCTGGATTTTAAATAAAAGGGGCTATTAAATTGTTTCTAGATAAAACAGACTTACATAATTTATAAGCTGAAGATGGTAATAAAGAGGTGTAAAATAATGAAATATACATTTGAAATAAGTATAGCAGGATGCAATACTAATTGTCTTCACTGTTATGTAGATGGAGGACCTGGACCAATAATGCCCTATGAGGACTATTTATTATGTATTGAAAAACTAAAAGCTGTTTTGGACTCTTTAGATGGGGATATTGCTGTAACCCTTGGAAATGAATTGCTTAACCATCCC
>JAAYFE010000155.1 GCA_012728365.1 Tissierellia bacterium | reverse complement strand
GGGCAAGGGCAGGTGTTGATGTAAGGGGAGGTTCACCAGGTACCAGGGAGACAGACTTACTTAGGCCAGAAAATCTAGTGGATAAGGCTCATGCAGTTGTACTAGCAGGAGGCAGTGCCTTTGGCCTTGATGCAGCCAGTGGGGTCATGAAATATTTAGAGGAAAGGGATATAGGCTTTGATGTACAGGTAACCAAGGTGCCTATTGTTTTAAGTGCCGTATTATTTGATTTAGTTGTTGGAGATTACAGGGTAAGACCTGATTTTAACATGGGATATAAGGCTTGCTTAAATGCTACAGACAGGGAATGTCCCAATGGAAATGTGGGAGCAGGAATGGGAGCTACTGTTGGAAAGTTTTTAGGTCCTCACAGGGCCATGAAGGGTGGCTTAGGTTCCTATGCTGTACAGGTAGGTGACTTAAAGGTAGGTGCCTTGGTGGCCGTTAATGCTTTAGGGGACATAATAGATCCTGAAAGTAAAGAAATACTAGCAGGATTATTAGATGAAAAGGGAGAAAAGCTAATTGGCACAGAAAATGAAATGCTTAAGGTATACAATGAAAGGAAAAATCTTTTTAGTGGCAACACCACCATTGGAGTAGTTGCTACCAATGCTAAACTTACTAAGGCAGAGGCTAATAAGGTGGCCTCCATGGCCCACAATGGCTATGGACGAGCCATAAGACCAGCCCATACTATCTTTGATGGAGATACCATATTTACCATGGCCACAGGAAAGATGGAAGCAGATATAAATGTAATTGGGCTACTATCAGCCAGGGTAGTGGAAAGGGCCATTGTAAATGCAATTAAATCTGCTGATTCAGCCTTTGGTCTTAAGGCCTATAAGGATTTAAAAAAATAAATGCGCTATTTTTAATTAGGACCAGTCATGCTGGTCCTAAATTTTTTTGTGTATATTAGTAAAACTTAAGATAAATAATATACATAAGTACCAAAAGGTGTATTCTTAGGAGGACTAATATGAATAATTCAAACTCAAATATACTCTGGCAAATCATACTTATAACAGTCCTGACACTGACCAATGCTTTTTTTGCTGCAGCAGAAATGGCAATAGTGTCTGTAGATAAAAAGAAAATTTCTAAAATGAGCAAGGAAGGAAATAAAAAGGCTCAGATGTTATTCAATTTACTTACAGAGCCTTCTAAGTTCCTTTCTACTATACAGGTAGGTATAACCCTTGCTAACCTTTTTTCATCAGCATCTGCAGCAGTAGGTCTATCAAAAAGACTTGGTAGGTTTCTTCAAAGTATAGGAATTCCCTTTGGACAAGATATTGCATTTATTGGAATAACCATATTGTTGTCCTATATAATACTTGTATTTGGTGAGCTGGTACCTAAAAGAATAGCACTTCAAAGATCTGAAAAGTTTGCCATGTTTGCCATAAAACCAATAAGTATGTTATCTAAAATTGCAGGGCCCTTTGTAAGTCTTTTATCCTTTTCTACTAATACTATATTGTCAATCCTTGGATTTAGAAGTGACTCTGTTGAAGAAAAGGTTACTTTAGAGGAAATACGGTCCCTGGTAGAAGTAGGACAAGAGCAGGGGATTATAAATCCCGTTGAAAGGGAAATGATTGATAGTGTTATAACCTTTGATGATAAATCCTGTGAAGAAATTATGACTGCAAGAACAGAAGTTTTTATGATTGATGTAAACAAAGATGTAAAGGACCAGCTAGAAGCCATAATGGAACTAAATTATTCCAGAATTCCTGTTTATGAAGGGGATGTGGATAATGTAATAGGTATCTTATACTTAAAGGACTTTTTATTGGAGGCTTACAAGGTTGGCTTTGAAAATGTTGATATTAAAAAGATTATTCGGCCTGCCTATTTTGTGCCTGAGTATAAAAGCATAAACGACTTATTTTTAGAAATGCAGGCCCAGAGGCAGCATATGGCTATTTTAATAGATGAATATGGGGGCTTTTCAGGTATTGTGACTATGGAAGATCTAATAGAGGAAATAATGGGGGATATAGAAGATGAATACGATATAGATGAGCCTGAAATAAAAAAGGTAGATGATAAGACCTACCTTGTTAGTGGAGCCATAAACATAGAAAACTTAAATGAAGCCTTAAATATTGAACTGGATGAGGATTCTGAAGAATATGAAACCCTAGGAGGCCTTTTAATATATTTATTAGGCTATATTCCCAATGGTGATGAAAAAATAACCATAGAACATAAAAATATAAGCTTCCATATAGAAAAGGTAAATGAAAGGAGAATCCAATTGGTAAAGGTAGTGTTAAAGGAAGGGGATGAAAAGGAAGAATAATATATTATATAATATAATCACCAAGGACAAAGGGTGATTATATTGAAAAATGTAAAGGTATCAGTAAGAAATCTAGTGGAATTTGTAATGCGTTCTGGTGATATAGACAATAGGTTTACCAGCAGTAGACGGGCTGTAGAAGGCACTAGGGCCCATCAAAGGGTGCAAAATTCCTATGGTGCTGAATATGAAAGGGAGGTAGCCTTAAAGCACTCTTTAGAATATGAAGATTTTATTATAGAAGTTGAGGGCAGGGTTGATGGAATAATAAGGGAAGAGAATAAGGTTATAATTGATGAAATAAAAAGTACCCTAAAGCCTTTAGAGGAAATTAAGGAGGATTATAATCTGCTTCACTGGGCCCAGGGAAAGTGTTATGGGTATATGTATGCCAAGAAACATAATATAGAGGAATTGGAAGTCCAAATTACCTATATAAATATAGATACAGATGAAGTTAAAAAGTTCACCAAAAAATTTACCTTCCAGGAGCTGGAAGCATTTTTCATGTTTCTAATTGATAGATACACAAAATGGGCCAATATGATGTATTATTGGCAGCTTGTAAGAGATGAATCTATAAGGGAGCTTTCCTTTCCCTATAAAAGCTATAGAAGGGGTCAAAGAAAACTTGCAGTCGCTGTATATAAGACCATAAAGGAGGCTAAGAAGCTATATGCCCAGGCACCTACAGGTATAGGCAAGACCATTTCCACTATTTTTCCTTCCATTAAGGCCATAGGTGAAGGCCTTTTATCTAAAATATTTTACCTAACTGCCAAGACCATCGCCAGGGAAGTGGCCTTAAATGCCATAGACCATATGGCAGCTAATGGATTGAGGGTAAAGGCCATAGTCCTAAC
Organism: Tissierellia bacterium; assembly: GCA_012728365.1. Lineage (GTDB taxonomy): Bacteria > Bacillota > Clostridia > Tissierellales > Tepidimicrobiaceae > JAAYFE01. The sequence goes on along the minus strand of JAAYFE010000155.1, from coordinate 3,747 downwards.
GGCCAAGGAAAAAATATGTACAAATGATAAAATAAGCTGCAATCCAGAGGACTGTCCCTATGCTAAGGGCCATTATGATAGGGTAAATGATGCCCTTATGGATGTACTTGAAAATGAGGATATAATTACCAGGGATCTAGTATTAAAATATGCTGAAATTCACAGGGTATGCCCCTTTGAATTTTCCCTGGACCTCTGTCTTTTTTCTGATGTCATAATATGTGACTATAACTTTGTTTTTGATCCAAGTGTTTATTTAAAAAGGTTCTTTGAAGCTAAAGGAGATTATGCATTTTTAATAGATGAAGCCCATAATCTAGTGGACCGTTCTAGGAAGATGTTTTCTGCAGAAATTTATAAGTCTTATTTTTTAAAGTATAAGAGGGAGTTAAAGGAGGATTTTCCTAAACTTTCTGACCTCTTTAATAGTTGCAACAAGGCCATGAACAAGATAAAAAGGGAATATTTAAAGGGGGATTTTTATTATCAAAAAGAGGAAATAGCCTATATTTATTCCCCTATAAGAAAGCTAATTAATAATTTAGAGGATTGGTTGCTGCAGGAAAGGGAGCACAGGCTGCATGAGGAGCTACAGGACTTATACTTTGACCTTTTAAAATTTATAAATATGTCTGAGCTATATGATTCATCCTATGTAACCTATATTGAAAAGCTAGATGATGATATAGTTTTAAGGCTTTTTTGTGTAGATGCCTCCTCTTTACTTAAAGAGGCCTTAGAAAGGGGAAGGGCAGCCATCTTTTTCTCTGCTACCCTAACTCCCCTAGATTATTATAAAAATCTTTTAGGAGGCAATGCAGATGACTATACCATAGCCTTTCCCTCACCTTTTCCTAAGGATAATCTATGTGTTTTAATAGGAGATAGAGTGTCTACTAAGTACAAGGACAGGGAAGTTACCTATTTAGATGTGGTAAGGTATATTGAGGAATTTATTTGCCAAAGACAAGGAAACTATTTTGTATTCTTTCCTTCCTATAAGTACATGGAATATGTATATGAAGCCTTTTTACAGAGAAACCCTCATGTATATACTATTATTCAAAACCCTTCCATGGATGAGGAGGAAAGGGAGGACTTTTTAAAAAAATTTAGCCCTAAGGGAAAAGAAACTATGCTGGCCTTTGCAGTATTGGGAGGCATATTTTCAGAAGGTATTGACCTTATTGGGGACAAGCTAATAGGGGCAGTTATTGTAGGAGTAGGCTTACCAAAGATATGCCCTCAGCAGGATATAATTAAGGATTATTTTAATTTCCATAATGGATTAGGCTTTGAGTATGCCTACATGTATCCTGGCATGAACAAGGTACTGCAGGCAGCAGGAAGGGTCATAAGAAGTGAGAAGGATAAGGGGGCCTTGCTTCTAATAGATGAAAGGTTTACAAACCATAGGTATTTAAGGCTTTTCCCAAGGGAATGGATGGATTTTAAAAGGGTTAAAAGAGAAAAGGATATAGCCATGTACTTAAATATATTTTGGAATAAACATGTAGAAAAATGATAAAAAATTCCGTAAAATATTGCTAAAATAGGTAATTTGTTATATTATTATCTATAAACAGGGACAAGCTATAATAAAATAATATGTCTCCGAGCAATAAAACCTAAGGACCTTAGGTTTATGGTTTTATTGCCGATAGGGTTTGATTGGAAACAATCAAGCCTCCCGGTGGAAAGGAGATTGAAATTTTAGCAGTATTTCCATTGGGAGATACTGCTTATTTTGTCTCCTTCTGCCAGCAAAAAATATAAGGAAAGGTGGAGTGAGCTATGTTTAGGAAAAACTTAAAATTAACTGCCTTCTTATTGGTGGCAGTACTAATCTTATCTAATGGGATAGTATTTGCTGAAGCAGAAGAAGCTTATGCTGTTAAAATTGTAGCTGGCAATGTGGAACTTAAGCTTAGTATTGAAGATTTAAAAAATATGCCAGAAGAAGCCCAAATTGATGAAGATTACATATATTATAGCAAGTCAGGAGAAAAATCTGTACATGTAAAAGGTGTTAGCCTGGCATATGTGCTAAGGGAATTGGCAGGAGTAGATTTTGAAAATGCAGTGGTTAATTTTAGAACTGCTGATGATTATCCAGTGGAACCACAGTATTTAGAAGACATATTCAATGAAGATTTAAAATATGTAATAGCCTATGAAATAAATGGGGAAGCAATAGATAACGATGAAAATCCAGATAATGAAGAAATTGTTGTATACAGAAAGGTTAGATTTGAAAACGATTTTGGAACTGTATTTAAATTAGTAGTAGAAATTACAGTGGGAGAAGCCATTGAGCCAACAGAACCATCAGAAACTGAAGAACCAGCAGAAGCAGAGGAACCAATAGAAGAGGAAGAGACAGTTGAAGAAGTTGAAGAAAAGGATCCTATAAAGGAAGTATTTACAGACCTTACTGAAGAATTTGAATTTGCAGTAGAAGCCATCCAAGACCTATACAATAGGGGAATAATGGAAGGTATAGGAAATAATAAATTTGCACCAGAAAGAGAGTTTACAAGGGCAGAATTCTGTAAAGTAATGGTGGAAGCTCTAGGTTATGAAATAGTAGAGTACAAGGGAATCTTTACAGATGTAAAAGAAGATGACTGGTTTGCAGATTATGTACAAACTGCCTACGAAAAGGGCCTATTCAAAGGATATACAGATGGTAGCTTCAGACCAAATAACGAGATTACAAGGCAGGAAATGGCAGCAGTAGCAGGCAGAGGTGCTGTTATAGCTGAAAAGGTATCAGAAGAAAAAATGAATAAGTTTGTAATGGAAAAATCAAACTTCCTAGACAAGGATGCAGTTGCTGACTGGGCAGAGCATGAGGTAGCCTGGCTTGAAGCCCAAGGAGTATTTAAGGAAATAGCACCTGAGTACTTTGAACCAGAAAAGCTAGTTAATAGGGCAGAAGCAGCTGTTGTTATTTACAATACCTTATTTAAATAAGAATACTTTACAATTACAAAAGAGCGATAGTTTATACTTTCGCTCTTTTGTATCCATAAAGGAGGATCTGAATTATGGCATATAAAAAGCGGATATTTAGCCTTTTGTTAGCACTGGTACTAGTTCTTGGCCAAGGCCTATACTTTGCAGATTATATTCAGGCTGCCAGGGTAGATTTGATTATTACTGGTACTGGTGTCTATGAAGAGGTAGTTATAACTGAAGAGGACTGGGCCAAATACGAAATGGTAGAAAGGCATTATTCCACCAACAATAGCTTGTTTTTCCACAAGATAGTGAAGGTAAAGGGATATGACCTATTTGACCTAATAGGAGAAGATAACCTAAAGACAGATCAGGACTATGAGGTTAAATTTACCTGTGCCGATGGATTTGAATTTACTATGACCATAAGCCAACTTAAAAATGCCTACTTCTTCAGAGACTTTACAGAAGCCAGCAAGGAAGAAGTAAGGCCTATGATAGGAAAATACATTGCAGAACTTATAGAATACCCAAAGAATAATTTTTCACCTCCAGTAAGCTGGACAGATAGGGAATTAACAGAAAAGGATATAGATAGATCCTTCCCTAGACTGGTATTTGGACAAACTAATATAGATGATATGAACCAGTCCAGATGGGGCAAGGAAATTGTAAAAATAACTGTTGGTGAAGAAAGACAAGAACTACCTGCCATAGAAAAGTATTCACCCTATAAGCATATAAGCTATGAAGGAGCTCCATATAATATTGATGCCATTACAGGTG
>JAAYFE010000154.1 GCA_012728365.1 Tissierellia bacterium | reverse complement strand
ATATTTAATTGAATATACATAACCCCTTCCATGTATTACATCTGCCATATGATAACCTCCTTATGATATCAATATGCTTTCATATGCTGTATATACTTTTTATAAATTGTATCTGTATTAAATATAAAATAATGCTTATTTATTCTATTCTATCAAAAAAATAAGCCCTTTTAAAGTAAGGGCACCTAGGATTTCAGATCTTGTTCCATGGCAAGGCTAGATAGGACCTTATCTATTAAATCTAATTCACATCTTCTATCTTCAGTAAAATGGATACAGTTTTCACAGCTTTCAAAATTTTTATCAGTCTTTTGTGAAAGATTCTTCAATCCCTCATTTTCCCTAGCTTCATAATAATCACAGTAAATGGTTATTTTTCTAAGCTGTTCTTTGCTGGCCATAAAAATCCTCCTATTTGATTAATTTAATACTATTATGGGTAATATTAAAATAAAGTATGCAAAATTACATAATTAGGATTAATTGACCAGTAAAGTTAGCAATGTTATAATATTATCGCTTAAAGTAATAAGAAATAACAAAAAATAATAAAACTTATGAAGGTAGGGGTGTCGAAATGGAGAGAGGCAATAGGGTTTCTATTACAGTTATCAGAAGGTTACCTAAATACTATAGGTATCTGACAGAATTACTTAATAAGGGTGTTACTAGAATATCTTCTCAGGAACTAAGCAATATGACTGGGTTTACTGCTTCTCAAATAAGGCAAGATTTAAATAATTTTGGGGGATTTGGACAGCAAGGCTATGGTTACAATGTAGAAGACCTCAGAAATCAACTTGGGAAAATACTAGGATTAGATAAAATTTATAAGACTGTTATTGCAGGAGCTGGAAATTTAGGCCAGGCAATTGCAAATTATAAGGGTTTTGAAGATGCAGGTTTTCAAGTTTTGTCATTGTTTGATAGGAACCCCAGAGTCATAGGCCTTAGAATTAGAGATGTGGAAGTAAGAGATGTGGAGTTGATGGAAGACTTTATAAAGGAAAATGGTGTAGAAATAGGTATAATAACTGTTCCCAAATATAGTGCCCAAGAAGTTGCAGATATATTTGTAAGGGGCGGAATAAAAGGAATTTGGAATTTTGCACCTGCGGATATTAAGGTTCCTGATGAAATAATAGTGGAAAATGTACACTTAAATGAGTCCTTATTTGCCTTATCATATTTTTTAAACAATAGGCAGGATTATGTAAGAAGGGACTAATGTTAAAATTCATTCATATTTTACGAATCATAGGCAATACTTGTATTCCCTTAACAGGTATTGCTTTTTTTATATTCAAAATAGATAAAAAATTAACACATTATGTAGAAAAATTATCGAAATTATTATATAATATACCTGAGTAATTTTATAATAGGAGGGGTAATACATGGGTTTCGAATTAACTAGAGAACAAGAAATGGTTAGAGACGTAATGAGAAAATTTGCAGAAAATGAAGTAAAGCCTATAGCAGCCGAAATAGATGAATCTGGTAGATTTCCAATGGAAAATGTGAAAAAAATGGCAAGATACAACATGTTAGGAATACCTTTTCCCGTAGAATATGGCGGGGCAGGTGGAGATGACTTATCCTATGTTATTGCTGTAGAAGAATTGTCAAAGGTTTGTGCTTCAACAGGGGTTATATTGTCTGCTCACACATCTTTAGCTTGTTGGCCAATATATCATTTTGGAACTGAAGAACAAAAACAAAAATATTTGGTTCCTTTAGCTAAGGGTGAAAAATTAGGAGCCTTTGGTTTAACAGAATCAAATGCAGGTACAGATGCAGCTGCTCAACAAACAACTGCTGTACTTGATGGGGACAATTATATATTAAATGGTACAAAAATATTCATAACCAACGGAGGCCAAGCAGATGTATATATAATATTTGCCATGACTGATAAATCAAAGGGCCATAGGGGTATATCTGCCTTTATTGTTGAAAAGGATTTTCCAGGCTTTTCCATAGGTAAAATTGAAGACAAAATGGGAATAAGAGCTTCTGCCACTGCTGAATTAATTTTTGATGATTGTGTTGTTCCAAAGGAAAATCTTTTAGGAAAAGAAGGAGAAGGCTTTAAAATTGCCATGGCAACACTAGATGGAGGAAGAATTGGTATAGCTGCCCAAGCTTTAGGAATTGCAGAAGGGGCCTTTGAGGAGACAGTAAAATATGTGAAAGAAAGGGAACAATTTGGAAGACCATTGGCTAAGTTCCAAGGATTACAATGGATGATTGCAGATATGGCTACAGCAATAGAGGCTGCTAAATTGTTAGTATATAAGGCAGCTATATGTAAACAAAAGGGATTACCATATAGTAAAGAGGCTGCTATGGCTAAATTATATGCATCCCAAACTGCTATGGATGTAACTACTAAATGTGTTCAACTACATGGGGGATATGGATTTACAAAGGATTATCCAGTTGAAAGAATGATGAGGGATGCCAAGATTACCGAAATATATGAAGGTACTTCCCAAGTACAACAGATGGTTATTGCAGCAAATATACTAAGATAGTAAGGGGGATGGATGATGAATATAATTGTATGTGTAAAACAGGTTCCTGATACAAATGAAGTTAAAATAGACCCAGTAAAGGGAACTCTAATTCGTGAAGGGGTACCTAGTATTATAAATCCAGATGATAGAAATGCCTTAGAGGAAGCTTTAAGGATAAAAGATAGTATGGAAGATGTTAAAGTTACAGTTGTTAGCATGGGACCACCTCAAGCTGAAGTTGCATTAGTTGAAGCCATTGCCATGGGTGCAGATGAGGCTATTCTTCTAACAGATAGAGCTGTGGCAGGTTCTGATACATGGGCAACATCCACAGCCTTATCAGCAGTTATTAAATACATTGGAGACTTTGATATTATATTCTGCGGTAGACAAGCAATAGATGGTGATACAGCTCAAGTTGGACCTCAAATTGCAGAGCATCTAGGAATTCCACAGATAACCTACGTTGAAGAACTAAAAATCCAAGGAAACAAGGTTGTAGCTAAAAGGGCCTTGGAAGATGGATATTTTCTTGTAGAAGCAGAGATGCCAGTATTACTTACTGCAGTAAAGGAATTAAATGAGCCTAGATATCCTTCCATTAAGGGTATATTTGAAGGATTTAAGGGAGACAAGGTAAAAATGGTATCAGCCAAGGATGTAAACTGTGATATGGATAATGTGGGACTAGATGGTTCTCCAACTAATGTAATTAAATCTTTTACACCACCAACCAAGAGTAGGGATCTAGAAATGTTAGAGGGAACTCCAGCAGAACAAGCAAGAAAGCTAATAGTAAGGCTTAGAGAAGAAAATTTAGTGTAAGTGAGAGGGGGAAATACTATGGCAGTTAAGGTAATAGATGAAAAATGTATTGGATGTGGTGCATGTATAAGATCATGCCCCTTTGATGCAATTGAGATAGTAAACAATATAGCTGTTATAGGGGATAAGTGTACAGCCTGTGGTGCCTGTATAGATGTTTGCCCTGTAGAGGCTATATTTAAGGAAGAAGAGGAGAAAAAGGGAGTAGACATATCTGAATATGAAGGTGTTTGGGTATTTGCAGAGCAAAGGGAAGGCAATCTTTTAAATATAGCCACAGAGCTACTAGGTGAAGGTAGAAAGATTGCAGATAAGTTAGGAGTAGAATTAACAGCCATTTTACTAGGCCATAAGGTGGATCCATTGGCAGATAATCTTATTAAATATGGTGCCGATAGGGTAATATATGCGGACCATGAACTACTTAATACCTATACTACAGATGCCTATACAAAGGTAATTTGTGAGCTAATAAAAGAAAGAAAGCCAGAAATAATGCTACTTGGTGCTACAAATATAGGTAGGGATTTAGCTCCAAGGATTTCTGCCAGAATCCACACAGGACTTACAGCAGACTGTACAAGACTAGATGTGGATCTGGAAAATAGAAGATTGATGCAAACCCGTCCTGCCTTTGGCGGAAACTTAATGGCAACTATAGTTACTCCAAACCATAGACCACAAATGGCAACAGTTAGACCTGGAGTTATGGAAAGGGCACCCTACGAGGAAGGAAGGGAAGGAATAGTTGAAAAAGTAACACCTGACCTTACAGAGGCTGATATAAGGGCTAAGGTTCTTGAAACTGTAAAAGGTGGAAAACCACAAGTTAAATTGGAAGAAGCTAAAATAATTGTTTCTGGTGGAAGGGGCTTAGGAAATCCAGAAGGATTTAAGCTTATTGAACAATTAGCTGAAAAATTAGGAGCAGTTGTGGGTGCAAGCCGTGCAACAGTAGATGCAGGCTGGATAGATCATGCTCATCAGGTTGGTCAAACAGGCAAAACTGTAAGGCCAGACTTATATATAGCCTGTGGTATTTCAGGAGCTATACAGCACTTGGCAGGTATGAAGGAATCCAAGTGTATAGTAGCCATAAACAAGGATAAAAATGCACCAATTTTTGATGTGGCAGACTATGGAATAGTAGGGGATCTTTATGAAATAATACCAGAGATAATATCAGCCTTAGAAAATGTAGAAGACGTATTGGAAGCTGTAAAGCTTAATGCTTAGTTTAAATTAAAATTGCATATAAAGCCATTTAATGATAAAATAAAGACACCTTAAGGTGTCTTTATTTTATCAAAAGGATGAATTTTGTGAAAAACTTTAACCATAGCTATTTTGCATTACTTATTAACTTGGGCAATAATTGTCCTTATTGAAAGGAGGATTAGCATGAAAAAGCTACTGACGGGAAATGAAGCAGTAGCCCTTGGTGCCTATGAAGCTGGAGTCCATTTTGCTGCTGCCTATCCTGGTACACCAAGTACAGAGATATTAGAGAATATTGCCAACTATGAGGAGATAATTTCAGAATGGTCCCCAAATGAAAAGGTTGCCTTTGAAGCAGCACTGGGAGCTTCCATTGCTGGTGCCAGGAGTCTTGCGGCCATGAAGCATGTGGGACTGAATGTTGCTGCAGATCCACTCTTTACTACAGGCTATACTGGTATAAATGGAGGCATGGTTGTGGTTGTTGCAGATGATCCAGGTCTTCATTCATCCCAAAATGAGCAGGACAACAGGTATTATGCAAAACATGCTAAGATAGCCATGGTGGAACCAAGTAATAGCCAGGAGGCCAAGGATATGGTAAAGGCTGCCTTGGAAATAAGTGAAAACTTTGACACCCTAGTTATGATGAGGATGACAACCAGGGTATGCCACAGTAAGTCCCTGGTGGAAGTAGGAGAAAGGAAAGAGGTTCCACTAAAGCCCTATGTAAAGGACTTATCAAAATACTATGTAGCCCCTGCTGTAGCAAAACAACTCCATGTTAAGGTGGAGGAAAGATTGAAGAAGCTAGAGGACTTTTCCAATGAAACAGACTTAAACTATATTGAATGGAATGATAAGAAAATAGGGGTTATTTCTTCTGGTGTGGCCTACGAATATGCAAAAGAAGTATTTGGAGATAATGCTTCTTACCTAAAACTAGGCTTTACCCATCCACTACCCAGTAAAAAGATCAAGGAGTTTGCCCAACAGGTCCAAAGCCTTTATATAGTAGAGGAGTTAGAACCATACATAGAAGAACATGTTAGAGCTTTAGGAATTGACTGTATAGGCAAGGACAAGATTCCAAACATATGGGAGCTTAATCCTGAAATTGTTGCCAGATCCCTTTTGGAAGAAACAGCACCTACCATTGAATATGATAAATCCCAAGTGGTAAATAGGCCACCAACCTTGTGTGCTGGCTGCCCCCATAGAGGATTCTTTTATGGATTAAAGAAGAGAAAAAATGTTATGATTACAGGAGACATAGGCTGCTATACCCTAGGTGGTGCAGACCCATTGAGGGCCATGGATACAACTATTTGTATGGGGGCAAGTATTAGCCTAGGTCATGGAGCTAAAAAGGTATTTGATAAATACAATAAAGATATGAAGGTAGTAAGTGTCATTGGAGATTCTACCTTTTTCCATACAGGTATCAATAGCCTAATTGATGTGGTATATAATAAGTCCAATACTATTACCTGCATATTAGACAATAGGGTAACAGGTATGACAGGCCACCAGGACCATCCAGGAACGGGCTATACCCTCACAGGGGAAGAAACTGAAATGATAAGTATTCCTGACCTGGTTAAGGCCATAGGCATTAAACATGTAAGGACTGTAAACCCATTAAAGCTTAATGAGCTTAATGAAGCCTTTGACTGGGCCTTTAATTTAGATGAACCTGTAGTAATTATTTCTAAATACCCTTGTGTGTTAAAGAAATGGTCTCAATATGACAAGGAGGAATTTGAACCACTAGAAGGAAAATGTGAAGTGGATGTAGAAAAATGTATTGGCTGTAGAATGTGTGTTAATACTGGCTGTCCAGCAATCTATTTTATAAAGGAAGACAGGAAGGTAAAAATTGATCCAGTCCAATGTGTAGGCTGTGAACTATGTATGCAAGTATGTCCTACAAAGGCAATAGATAAGGTAGGTGAATAAGTGATGGATACAAGGAGTATTTTATTAGTTGGAGTAGGGGGACAAGGTACCATATTGGCTGGGAAAATTTTATCAGCAGGCCTGGTGGAGGCAGGCTATGATGTAAAGGTATCTGAAATCCATGGAATGAGCCAAAGGGGAGGAAGTGTTTCAACCCAAATAAGGTTTGGGAAAAAGGTCCACTCTCCTGTTGTAGGAAGGGGACAGGCAGATATTCTAGTTGCCTTTGAAACTATGGAAGCCTTAAGATACTTGGAATTTTTAAAGCCGGAAGGCAAGGTAGTTGTAAATAATTATCAAATTCCTTCAGCCCCAATACTGATGGGTAAGGCCCACTATCCACAAGGTATAATGGAAACTTTAAAGGAAAAGGCCAATACCAGCGTAATAGAGGCTGCTGAAATTGCCCAAGAATTAGGAAATATGAAGGTGATGAACATGGTACTGCTGGGTGCCCTGGTCAAGGCCATGAACCTTACAGATATAGATTGGGAAAAGGTTATCACAGCTTCTGTAAGGGAAGAATTTGTAGATATAAATATAAAGGCCTTTAACAGGGGGATGGAGGAGTTTGTATTGGCAGAAGCTTAATAATTGTTCAGCGATTTTTCGCTGAACAATTTATTTAAAAAAGAGATGGGGAGATGGATATGGCAGTAAAAAATTTTAATGAGCTTATAAAAATAGTTTCTCAAGCTAAGGAAAGGAAAAGGGCAGCAGTAGTATTAGCCCATGATGAGCATACCTTAGAGGCTGTATTTAAGGCAAGGGAGGATAATCTGGCCCAGCCTATTTTGATTGGCCAGAGGGAAAAAATTATGGATCTATTGGAGGAAAAAGGATTTTCCCTAGATGAAAAATACATAGTTCATGTCCAGAATGAAGGGGAAGCAGCCTATAAGGCAGTGGAAATGGTAAATGAAAATAGGGTAGATTTTATAATGAAGGGCAGTATTCAAACGGCAGATCTACTTAAGGCAGTTGTAGATAAGGAAAGGGGCATAAGGACAGGCAGGCTTATGACCCATTTTGGCCTATTTGAAGTGCCAACCTACCATAAGCTATTGGTAATGACCGATGGTGGCATGGTAATGTACCCAAGCTTGGAACAAAAAAAGGAAATAATACAAAATGCAGTAGATGCCCTCCTATCCTTGGGCTACCAAAGGCCAAAGGTAGGAGTCTTGGCAGCAGTAGAAAGGGTTAATCCTAAAATGCTTGAGACTGTTGAGGGTAAAGAATTAAAGGAAATGGCTGAAAGGGGAGAAATCAAAAATTGTATAGTGGAAGGCCCCATATCCTATGACTTGGCCATGAGCAAGGAATCAGCAAGTATAAAGGGTTATGATAGCCCCGTAGTAGGGGATGTGGACATTTTAGTGGTTCCAAATATTTCAGCTGGCAATATATTGGCCAAGGCCCTCATGTATTCAGCCAGAGGCAAGATGGCAGGTGTAATTTTAGGGGCTAAGGTACCTATTGTACTAACATCCAGGGGGGCTTCTGCTGAAGAAAAATATCTATCTATAGCCTTATCTGCTGCAATTAATATGGACAGAAGCTAAAAATTTGTTTAGGGAGGGTTTACAATGGCAGGAAACTTATTTAGGCAGGAATTATCAAATTTAAGGCCTTATGTTCCAGGCAAGCCCATTGAGGAAGTACAAAGGGAATACGGCATTGATGAGGTGGTGAAGCTGGCTTCCAATGAAAACCCCTTAGGCCCGTCTCCCAAAGCAGTGGAGGCCATAAAGAGAGAGCTTGAAAAAATAAACCTATATCCAGATCCAGGCAGTATGGAATTAAGGGGGAAATTGGCTGAAAAATATGCATTAGAAGTAGACAATATAGTTGTTGGAAATGGTGGAGAACAGCTACTACAAGTAATTGCCCAGACCTTTATAGATCCAGGGGATGAAGTGGTTACCTCTGATACTACCTTTACCATTTTAGGTATTTGGGTAGAGCACTTAGGGGGTAAAAATATACTGGTGCCCATGGATGGTTATAAGCAGGATTTTAAGGGCTATATAGAAAATATAAGTGAAAGGACCAAGCTAGTTTATGTCTGCAATCCCAACAATCCCTTAGGCAATATAATGACTAGGGATGAGGTTGATTACCTGGTGGAAAAGCTACCAGAGGATATAGTCCTAATATTTGATGAGGCCTATTATGACTATGCCAGGGTTAATCCAGCCTATCCTGAAAGTATAGAAATACTTAAGGGCAGGCCCAATACTATTATATTGAGGACCTTTTCAAAATCCCTGGGCATTGCAGGGGTTAGGGTAGGCTATGTACTTACATCCAAGGAAATAGCCAAAGAAATGAGCAAGGTTAAGGGGACCTTCAATGTAAATAGGCTAGCCCAAGCTGCAGCCTTAGGAGCCTTAGAAGACCAAGAGCATATGAAGAAGACTGTTGAACTAAACTATAGGTCCCTATCAATAATGGAAGAGGCCTTTGAAGCCCTAGGGCTGGAATATATAAAGTCCAATGCCAACTTTGTATTTGTTAATGTAGGTATAGACTCTAATCTGTTTTCCCAAGAATTACTTAAAAGGGGCATAGTAGTAAAGGCAGGTAGCATATGGAGGTGGAATACCTGGCTTAGGGTTAGTACAGGAACTGAGGAGCAGACAGAAAAGTTTATAGCTGCCTTAAAGGAAATACTTAATGAATAGGGGGGTAAGTATGTCCTATAAAATATTGGCCATTAATCCAGGTTCAACTTCTACCAAAATAGCTATATATGAAGATGAAAGGGAGCTGTTTACCACTACACTGGAACATGCTGTGGAGGAATTGGAAAGATATGATAATATTCAAGACCAATTTGCAATGAGAAGGGATGCAGTTTTAAGCTTCTTAGAGGAAAAGGCCTTTGATATAAAGGAGCTTTCGGCAGTAGTTGGCAGGGGAGGGATGCTGCCTCCTGTAAAAACTGGCGCCTATGAGGTTAATGAACTGATGCTAAAAACCTTAAGGGAGAGGCCCTATATGGAACATGCTTCAAACTTAGGGGCCCCCATAGCTTATGAAATAGCCAAGGCTGCTGGAGTTAAGGCCTATATATACGATTCTGTTAGGGCAGATGAATTAATAGATCTGGCCCGCATATCAGGTATGCCAGACATACCTAGAATGAGTACCAGCCATGTATTAAATACCAGGGCAGTGGCCATAAGGGTGGCTGAAAAGTATGGAAGGAAATATAATGAAATGAATTTTATAGTAGCCCATCTAGGAGGAGGAATTTCCTTAAATGTCCATGAAAGGGGCAGGATAGTTGATATAGTTTCTGATGATGAAGGTGCCTTTTCCCCGGAAGGTTCAGGCAGGGTACCCTGTAGGCTACTTATAGAGTTATGCTATTCAGGCAGGTATGACAAAAAAACCATGCTTAAGAAGCTAAGGGGCAATGGAGGCCTTAAGGCCTATTTGGGTACAACTGATGCCAGGGAAATAGAAAGGATGATAGAAAAAGGCAATGAAAGGGCCAAGCTAATATATGAGGCCATGGCCTATCAGGTGGCCAAAAATATAGGGGAACTGGCTACAGTAGTTGAAGGCAAGGTAGATGCCATTATATTAACTGGTGGAATTGCCCATTCTAAGATGATTACCTCCTGGATCAAAAAGAGGGTTCAATTTATAGCACCGGTGGAAATTGTGCCAGGGGAAAATGAAATGGAATCCTTAGCCTATGGCATACTTAGGGTCTTAAGGGGAGAAGAAAAGGCCAGGGAATATACTGAATCAGCAGCCAGTACTATTTAGTATGCCAGCTACTTGAAATAAATTGAATACAATGATAGAATAAACTTATCCAAGGATATTGTTAAAATATTGTTAAAATTACAGTATCCTGCAAAAGTTTCCCTTAATAATCAATTAGGAGGTATGGCCATGTCAAAAGAAACTTTAAATCCATTGGAAAATGCCCAAAGGCAAGTAAAAATTGCATGTGACGCTTTAGAATTGGACCCAGCAGTATATGAAATATTAAAGGAGCCTATGAGGGTAATTGAAGTAAACATACCTGTTAGAATGGATGATGGAACTATTAAAACATTTAAAGGCTATAGGGCACAACATAATGATGCTATAGGACCAACAAAAGGTGGAGTTAGATTCCATCCAGGTGTAAATTTAGATGAAGTTAAAGCCCTTTCCATTTGGATGACCTTCAAGGGTGGAGTTATGGGTCTACCTTATGGTGGAGGAAAAGGTGGAGTTATATGTGACCCACTAAAGCTTTCTCAAGGCGAATTGGAAAGGCTTTCAAGAGGTTATATAGCAGGGCTTTATAAGTACTTAGGTGAAAAAATTGATATACCAGCTCCAGACGTAGGAACTAATGGTCAAGTTATGGCATGGATGGTAGACGAATACAATAAGCTTACAGGAACTAATGCATTGGGAGTTATTACAGGTAAGCCAGTAGCCTGGGGTGGTTCTGAAGGTAGAAATGAAGCAACAGGCTTCGGTGTTTCAGTAATTGCCAGGGAAGCTGCTAAAAAGTATGGTATTGACATGACCAAGGCTAAGGTAGCTGTTCAAGGATTTGGAAATGTAGGCCGCTATACAGTTAAAAATGTTCAAAGACAAGGGGCTACAGTAGTGGCAGTGGCAGAGTGGGCACCAGATGTTGGTACCTATGCAATATATAATGAAGAGGGACTAGATTTTGAAGACATGTTGGCCTATATGACTGAACATAGAAATCTAGTTAACTATCCAAAGGCTAAGATGATCAGTCTTGATGAATTCTGGGAGCTAGATGTTGACATATTAATTCCTGCTGCTTTAGAAAACGCTATCACTAAAGAAGTAGCAGAAAAAATTAAGGCTAAACTAGTATGTGAGGCAGCTAATGGTCCAACAACTCCAGATGGAGACGAAGTATTAAATGCCAGAGGAATTCCTGTTACTCCAGATATATTGACAAATGCCGGTGGAGTAGTAGTATCATACTTTGAATGGGTACAAAACCTATACAGCTACTACTGGACAGAAAAGGAAGTAGAAGAAAGACAAGAAGTTAAGATGGTACAAGCCTTTAATGATGTATGGGAGCTAAAGGAAGAAAAAGGCGTAACCTTAAGGCAAGCAGCCTACATGATTTCAGTTAAGAAGGTTGCTGAAGTAATGAAATTAAGAGGTTGGTATTAATCCTATATATAAAAAACTGGTCCTAAGGACCAGTTTTTTATATTTTAAAGCACATTAGTTATATTATCAAATATTAGGCAGGGAAAAATATTGCCTGTATTCTGAAAATTTGTTATAATTAACTACCAAAACATTGAACTGATACTTTTTCCTGTATACAATTGGAGGTTAACTAATATGAAACTAATATCAAGTCTGCGTACGGGATTCTTATCCCTATTTAACTACCCCTATCTTCCCAAGGAACTATTAGAGGATTCAGAGGGGCCAAGGGTAATGCATATAAGTGATACTCCTGCAGGTGTTTATAGTTATATCTTCAGAATAGCCAATATTTTAAAGCCTGAATATATTATCCATACAGGAGATATGGCAGATGGCATTAAATTAGAATGTAGGACTAATAAAATCCATTCCTATGTGGCAGAGGTTAAAAAGTTAATTGAGGGCTTAGAAAAAAACCAGAACTCAAGGATCTATTATGTACTAGGCAACCATGATGATTATGAAAGCATTAGTAAATTAAGTAAAAGGGGTATAATTCTTCATGAAGGAATACTAACTATAGCCAATTATAAATTTAGGGTAAGCCATTACTATAAGGACTGTCCATCCAATATAAATTACAATCTTTATGGTCACAGTATTGAGCCTGGCCATTATGAGAGGGAAGGTACAGTTGGCCTAAATGGAGTACTAAATATTAATATAATTGATCTGTCAAAGGGAAGGATATTTCACTTAGATTATCCTATAGGTACCAATAGTTTAAGGCTAATGGAACCAAAGAGGATTTCACTATAGATGGAAGGGGATAGAGATGCTTTTATTTAGGCTGGGTCCACGCTATTTATTTATTAGAACAGAATATATAGAGGAGATAACGAATTTTTTAGAATCAAATATTAAGGGAAGGGTTACAAATATTTCCACAGGCTTTGAAGAGGCTTCAGAAAACAGCACCCTATGTTTTATAACAGGAACTGGCCATGAAAAAACCAGAGTAGAGGATGCCAAAAAAATTGTACTTGTTAATAAGGCATCTACCTTGATACTGACTTCCCTTATTAACAATAAGGTATGCCATCTTTTAAATAGGGTTGATTTGGGACCTGCTTCTGTGGTCATGAGGATAGCAGGAGATGAAAATAAGCTAATAGGCAGAATTAAGGAGATGCTTTCTGGTAAAGAGGTAGAATTAATAGAAGGAATTGCCTTAGGGGAAAGGGAGGATACCATTATAGTCTTTACCAAAAAAGCTATTACTGGGCCAGTAGCACCAAGGGATTTTTTAAAAACCAAATTATTAATTCCCAAGCCCATTAGGGAAGTTCAAGAAACTCTTAGATTGCAGGTCCTAAGGCTTATTACCCAATCTTTAGATGAAGGCCAGTGGTATGAGCTTAGAATTAATATTTATGATTCCCATGGTAGATATGAGGAAAATTATAATAGGCTTATATATATACTATCAAGGTTGGAACTGGGTATGATTTTAGGTGAAAGCTGGACTAAGGATTATGCTGTTATGCTTCTTTCAGTCCTTACCTACCAGGTTAGGCTATTTACCTTTTCCCCTCCCCAGGAGGTGAAAAAAATATTAATGGCCTTAGAATATACAAGTGATGGGGAAAGGCTGGTGGACTTTGACCTGTACTATAAAAATAAGAAGATCCATTGGAATCAGGTTAGCAATTCTAAGGGTAGAAAAAACAAGGTAGAGATGGCCAGAGCCTTTAGAAAGGCCTTGTATGAGAAACTTAAGCCAGAGGAAATTGAAACCCTGGAGAGCATGGAAGCAAAATTAGTGGATGAGGGGACCAGTAATCTTCCCACTAATTAAACTAGCCTAAGGCCAGTTTTTTATTTTAAAAAATCTATTATGCTTTGTCAGTGTAATCTATTTGTATTTCTTACAAAAAACCTAGCCGAAAGCCCATGACTTTAGTCATTGGGATGAAGGCTTATTGGATATTTGCCACCTATCTAATATTAATATATATTATAATTAGATAGGTGGTGGTTATCTAATGACTAATAAATACACACATAAAAAAGGAATTGTATATCTAAATTAATAGGATATTTTAAAGGAACAAGTAGTAGAATTTTAAGAAACAAATACCCT
>JAAYFE010000153.1 GCA_012728365.1 Tissierellia bacterium | reverse complement strand
TCAAATCATTGGTATGCACATTTTTATGTTTTTATTCTTATATTTTAGTTCAGAAACTTTTAAGTCCACTTCATATAAGTTCCTTAGATCCCCTTCCTTTAAATTATTATTTGGTTCATCCACTTCAATTACCTTGCCCTCCTTAACTAAGAGAGCCTTAGTGCCATATAAGAAGGCATGTTCTGGAAAATGGGTTACCATGATAACAATCATGCCTTTCTCAGAACATTCCTTTAAATGCTTCAACATAACCATTTGATTGCCAAAATCTAAATTATTTGTAGGCTCATCCATTATTATTATTTTTGATTGCTGTGCCAGGGCTTGGGCAATTTTTACTAGCTGCCTTTCCCCACCACTTAAGTGGGAATAAATTTTATCTTTTAAATGAGAAATTTTTAGGGTTTCCATAGCCTGCTCTGCTATTTTTTCATCTTCCCTAGAAGGAGAAGATGAAAACTTTAAATAAGAAGTTCTTCCCATTAACACTATATCTTTAACCT
Organism: Tissierellia bacterium; assembly: GCA_012728365.1. Classification (GTDB taxonomy): domain Bacteria; phylum Bacillota; class Clostridia; order Tissierellales; family Tepidimicrobiaceae; genus JAAYFE01. Next base: position 16,513 of record JAAYFE010000153.1, on the reverse strand, counting down.
TGTATTGGAAAGTAGAACTAAAAGCCTGGGGTATATAGCTAATAAGCTGGGCCCTTTTTTTCCAGGACCAGTTTAGTATGCTTTTACCATCTATTAAAACTTCTCCCTTAAAAGGCTTAATTAATCCCATTATACTTTTTACCAGGGTGGATTTTCCTGAGCCATTGGAACCTAGTATACAAACAATATCTCCTGCTTTAGCAGTAAAACTTACATCTTCTAAAATACTTTTATTCCCATAGCCACAACTTAAATTTATAACCTCTAACATTTTTCAGCTCCTTCCTCTCTTTAACAGTAGGAATATGAAAAAGGGTGCTCCAATTAAGGAAGTTAGTATACCAAGAGGAACTTCCACTGTTGTTAAGCTTCTTGCTATATTATCTATTAAAAGCAAATAGGAACTACCTAGCAGCATGGTAGCAGGAATTAATACCCTATAATCCGGCCCCACTAATATTCTTCCTAGATGGGGTATTACTAGGCCTATCCAGCCAATAATACCGCTAACAGAAACTGCTGCAGCAGTCATTAAAGTTGAAGATATGATTACTATTAATCTAATTTTTCCTGTATCTAATCCCAGACATTTAGCTTCCTCTTCACTTAAGGTTAAAACATTTAACCTCCATCTAAGTAAAAATAAGGGCACTGCTCCTAAAAGTATAGGAATAGAAATAGCCTTTAGATCCTTTGCCATAAGTCCAGAAAGACTTCCCATTAGCCAAAAGGTTATGGCAGGTAATTTATCTTCTGTATCTGCTAAGTACTTTATTAAGGATACAAAGGAATTAAATAAGGAGCCTATTAATATGCCCATAATCACCAGGACCATTATTGGATCAGCCTTAATTTTTTGACTTATAAAGTATACTAGGGCTACTGCTACTATTCCAAATATAAAGGCAAATAATTGGATGCCTGTAGTGCTAAAGGAAAAATATATGGCTAAGGCTGCCCCAAAGGCAGAACCTGCTGAAACTCCCAATATATCTGGAGATACCAAGGAATTCTTAAACATTCCCTGGTATACTACTCCAGAAAGGGATAGGGCCAATCCTACTAAAGCTGCACCTATTATTCTAGGAAGCCTTACCTGAAAAATTACAGTTTCTATGGTGGCATCCCAGGTTTTTTCTAGGGGGAAAATTTTTGATAAAAATACCCTCAATAAGGTCACAATATCAATAGGATATCTACCAATGGTAAAGGATATAAGAAATATTGCAACTAGTAGTATCACAAATGGATAAATAGATGCTTTTTTACTTTCTCTGTCTAAAAGATTCATTATAAATCTCCTTTTCGTTATTCTTTTATTAATATAACGCTAGCAAAAATATTAGACTCCTTTAAAATGTTCTTCATAAAGCTTGTTTACAAGTTCTTCTGCTTCCATTAAAAACTTTTCATATACTTTAATAAGCTTCTTTGCCTCCCATGTTAAAGAAGAGCCTCCACCATCTAGTCCACCAGATTTAGTTTCCAGAAGGGAATAACCTAGGGCCTTTTCTGCCCTATGAATAATTGACCAAGCCTTGCTGTAGGACATATTCATTTCCTTTGCTGCTCTATTTAAGCTTCCTAACCTATCAATATTTTTTAACAGTATACAAGGGCCTCTTCCAAATACCTTTTCCCCATCTACAGTCATCCAAAATCTACATTCCAATTTCAAAAGATCACCTACTTTTATAAAGGTATGGGGCATCCTTACCATATTTAACTGCTTGAATTTCTGCCATTATGGCCAGGGCTATTTCTTCTGGAGTCTCTCCCCCTAAATCTAATCCTATTGGACTATGAACCCTTGATAGATCCTCTTCTGTAAAGCCCTTTTCCATCAAATTGCCAAAGCAGGCTTTAATTTTATTTAGGCTTCCTATCATACCAATGTACTTGGCATCCCTTCTTAAAACTGCCTCTAAAGCATCTTGGTCGAATTTATGGCCATGGGTAGCAATTACCACATAGGTATTGTGATCTATGTCTACATCCTTTAAATTTTCCTTTATGTTGCCATGAACAAACCTGTCTACAGTAGGAAATAGTTCAGGTGTTAGCCTTTCCTTTCTATGATCCAACACCATTACATAATATCCTAGTATATGGGCTATTTTACATAGCTTTTCTGCTATATGGCCTGCTCCACACATAACTATTTTTTCCTGGGCCTTATATACCTTTATAAAAAGACTTACCTTACCACCGCAAACCATTGGAAGAGCATTTCCACTTTCAGAGGATTTATCTAAATCATAGTCTATTAATCTATTTTGGTTCCTTTCAATACAATTTTTGGCATCCCTTTTGCCCATTTCCTCCAAGACTCCTCCTCCAATGGTGCCTGCTATTAAATTGCCTTCCTCATCTACTAGCATGGTACTTCCAACACCCCTTGGAGTAGACCCTTCTGCCCTTACTACAGTTACAGTGGCAACAGATTGGTTTTTTCCCACATACTCATTAAGCTTTTGTAAAAGCCTTCTATCCTCTATCATAACTATGCCTCCTTTTTTAAGCGTAAATACTCCAAAGTTTCTAAAACTCCATCTCCAATTTTTCTAGCCTTATCAGAAATGGTAAAGGCTAATTCCCTAATACATCTAGGATCTATGTCCCCTATCTTTAAGCCCTTATCTACTTCCAAGCCTTCCCTTATCATGCCTCTTAAAACTCCGTTTATTTCAGCTATTACTTTTTCATCTCCTACTTGGCAGACCACATCCCCTTTTTTAACCAAATCTCCTATCTGGCACAAGGGCCTCACTATGCCAGAAGTAGGTGCCCTAAGTACCCTTTCCTTTGCATATCCCATTACTGGAGCTGGTAGGCCTGTATTTTCTTCTGCCCTGCCTTTATAAAAAACTCTTCCTAGATTGGGACCCCTATTGCTTTCTATAACTGCATCCACATCTACTCCTGCTTCAAAGCCAGGCCCAACCCCTATGGTGATGGGTGCCATATTTCTGTTGGTTCCTAGATTTTTCTTAGCAATAATTGCATCAACTACAGCCAGTGGCTTTATTTTTTTTATAATCTCTCCCTTGCCATCAATATAAACAGGTATGGAACCTTTTTCTAGTATTTTATAAATATCTTTTATGTCCTTAGCCAGCATACCCCTTATGCCTTCTACTGTAACTTCCCCTTCATATACTGCTTCACAGAAGGATACAGCCCGTCTAACAGCTAAGGGTTTATCTATTTCTAAAATAATCACCCTGTAACCAGCTTCATAAAGCTTATAGGCTATGCCACTTGCCAGATCTCCACCACCCCTTATGATTATAGTATCCATCTTGTCCATCCTCCTTAATATAGATATATGAAAAACAAAAATATAAATGCATGATATTATAGAAGGTATGGGAGGAGGGAAACCTCCCCCAGCCTTCATAGCTGCCATGGATCTTATTGTTCCATTTCTGCATAAGTTCCAGCATACTTTTCCTTTTCTAATTCTTCCCTTTCAGCTTGTTCTTCAGCTAAAGTTTTATTAGGTATTATTAAGTTTAAAACAAATACAACTAAGGTAGCTATAATTACTGGGGAACTAGCAAATACCATCTTGAACCACTCTGGGAAATACTGTAATCCCTCTACTGGAATTTGAGTAATTCCCATTCCTAAAGCAACACCAAGACCAACTATAGTAGTATTTCTTACTGTCAATTCGTCTTGTACTATTAGCTTCATACCTGTCATAGTTATCTGTGCAAAAACAGATATGGTGGCTCCTCCTATAACACATTGAGGAATTGAAGTTATAACAGCACCAAATTTGGGAATTAGTCCAGCAATAAGCATTACTACAGCTGCAAGCTTAAATACCTTTAAGCTAACTACCTTTGTCATAGCTACAATTCCAACATTTTGACTGTAAGTAGCAGTTGGTAATGCCCCTATTAAAGAACCAATAATACTGGTTACTCCATTTCCTTTTATACCGCCTGCAATTTCTTCATCTGTAGCTTCCCTATCCATTCCACCTACTGTAGTTCCAGATAAGTCACCAACAGCTTGAATTGAATTAACTACATACATAATTGCCATACTTACAACAGCTGATATAGGAAACTCTAGTTTATATGGCAAAATACTGGGTAAAGTAAACCATGAAGCAGTTTTTATAGACTCAAATGAAACTATACCAGCAATTAAACTAGCTATGTATCCAACAATAATTCCTATAAGTATTGCTGCAAGTTTTATGTATCCTTTACCAAACATATTACAAACTAGCACTACAACTAAAGTTAGTATTGCAATACCCCAATAAACTAAACCTCCATATCTTGGGTCTGTTGATGCAAATCCGCCAGCCATGTAGTTAACAGCTACTTTGTATAAGGATAGCCCAATAGTAAACACCACAGTTCCAGCTACTATAGGTGGGAAATACTTTCTAATTCTTTTTATAAATACACCTACCAGATAGGCAACAATCCCACCTACTAGCTGGGAACCAAGTATAGCCCCAATTCCAAAAGATTCACCAATTGCTAAAATAGTTGGTATATAGGCAAAGCTTACACCTATAATTAAAGGCAGTTTTGCACCAATTCCAAATATAGGAGTAGTTTGTATAAAGGTCCCAAATAGCAGCTATAAACATACATGCTTGTACAAGTAGTATTTGTTGATCAGTAGATAAACCTATGGCACCTGCTAATACTAGTGCAGGCAGTACATTTCCTACTACCATTGCAAGTATATGTTGGAATGATAGTGGAATTGTCTTATTTAGGCTTGGATTTCCCTCTAAACTAAATAGGGATGTGTTTGCAGATTTTTTACTAATGTCCATTTTTCCCCCTCCAGTTTTAGACTTATAAAATTATTAAGTTTTTTATCCCTTACCATTGGTATATATATTTTCCTTTCTCAATACCACCTCCCTAGCCTATTTTTTAATATATTTGTTTGCTTTTAATATTGGTAACTAATATAGATCCTTTAAAGCCTTCTTGATACAATTTTTCCCTTATCCTATTTCCCCTCAAAATTAATCCATCATTAAAAGCCTTATTTAGTATGAGAACCCTTTCCCCATAAGCCCCTTTAAAGAGCCCTTTTTCATGTAAAACGCATCTTATTATGGCATCCTCATCTACCCTATCTGTTAGTTGTTTATCAGTAATCCTTATAAATATTTCTGGCCTATGGGCTATATCCTCTATCCTCTTATCTAAAGCATCTAGGCCTATTATGCCTATGGTTTTACATGTTTTTTCTGGTACCACCGGCTCATAGGAGGCTGGAGCTTTAATGGGTTTTCCTTTAGCACCATCAGCTTCAATTAATATAAAATCAAATAGTTTCCTATCTATAATATCTGCCATCTTATCCAATGAAAGTCCCAATAGCTTACCATTTTTTATCCTGCTTCCTAAAACTGTAATACTGCCTTCTATAGGGTTGTAATCGTTTTCTAAATCCTTTAGAAAGTAATAATCATATCCACCTTCAGGGCTATAAATGGCAGTTGTTGTAGTAACTAAAACTTTATGGCCTATTTCTTTCAATTCATTAGCCAAGGTATAGAGAGTTGTAGTCTTTCCACCTCCACCTACTAAGGATATGACTTCTCCCATTTTTGTATTTAAATTTAATTTTTTATATAAATACACCAATACCACCTAATTGAAAATATTTAATCTTAAGCACCTATACACTATTGGCAAAATTTTAAATAGTTTTGAAGTCTGTGGGCCTTTGTGGGCGACCCGAAGGCCGCCATCTATTAATTTTGTTCTTTTAGCCCCTTAAGTATCTTATCTGGTGTTATGGGTAGGTCCCTGATCCTTAAGCCTGTTGCATTGTATACAGCTTCTTGTATAGCAGGACAGGATGTGTTAATTACTACCTCCCCTATGGATTTTGCTCCAAAGGGTCCTGTTGGTTCGTAGCTTTCAGCAAACTCTACTGTAATATTTCCTATATCCTTTACTGTAGGTATTGCATACTTCATTAAATTATTTGTAATTAAGGTTCCATCAGCAGCCACCTTTACATCCTCTAATAGGGCCATTCCTATACCCTGTACAATTCCACCTTCTACCTGGGTCTTTGCTAAGGTTGGATTAACAACTGTTCCTATATCAAGTACTCCTACATAATTTACTACCTCCACTACACCTGTTTCTAAATCTACCTCAACTTCTGCAAAACCTGCCATATAAGGTGGTGGTGACTTATGGCAAACATAGGAATCTGATGTTGTAAGCTGATGATGGGAATACATTAATTTTGTAGCCAGCTCCTTTAAGGACATAGATTTGTCATAGCCCTTAACACCTATAGTTTCCCCATCAAATTCAACCTTGTCTACATTGGTTCCAAGTATTTTTGCCCCTTCTTCTATAATAGGCTTTTTCATCTTTTCTGCAGCCTTTTTTACTGCATTTCCCGTTACATAGGTGGTACTTGAAGCATAGGCTCCTGAGTCAAAGGGTGTAATATCAGTATCTGAAGATATTACATTGATTTTGTCAAAGGCTACTCCTAAAGTTTCAGCACATATTTGGGCCAGTATTGTATCACTACCGGTTCCTAAGTCAGTGGCTCCTACAAGCATTGTAAAGGAACCATCATCACATAGCTTTATTGTGGCAGAACCCATATCCACATTGGCAATACCAGAACCCTGGCGTCCTATGGCCATGCCAACACCTCTGACCTTGTTTTTGCCTACAACTTTTCTAGGATACTTTTCATCCCAACCTATTAGTTCCTTTCCCCTACTTACACAATAATCTAGGGCACAGCTTTCATCTATAACTGCAGGACTTGTGTTTTCAACACCATTGAAATTAAAGGTGATTTCAGGTTCCCCTTTTCTTATCATATTCATATTTCTAATTTCTGTAGGACACATGTTTAGTTCATGGGCTAGTTCATTTACTGCACTTTCTATGGCATATATTCCCTGGGTAGCACCGTATCCTCTGAAGGCACCACAGGGGGTACGATTTGTATATACTACTTTTCCTATAAATCTTGTAGCTTCAACTTTGTTGTATAAGTTTATGGACTTCATACCTGCCTGCAAAAATACTGCATAGGCATGTTCTCCATAGGCACCAGTATCTGATAAACCTTTTAAGTCTATGGCTCTAATTTTGCCATCCTTGCTGGCACCAATGGTAACATCAAATCTCATGGCATGTCTTGGGCTGCCTGCATTAAATACTTCCTCTGTAGTATAGATGTTATAGCATGGTTTTCCAGTTTTAAGGGTTACAAAGGCACTGTAAAGTTCTGTATTCATTGTTTGTTTTGCACCAAAACCTCCACCTATTCTAGGCTTTATAACCCTTATCTTACTAGCTGGTATTTGTAGTGCCCTAGCTAAAATTCTTCTTACATGGAAGGGGATTTGGGTTGAACTTACTACAACCAACCTTCCCTTTTCATCTATATACGCAAAGGATCTAAAGGTCTCCAGCATAGTCTGTTGGGTTGAATGGCTATAGTATCTTCTACTTATAACTACATCTAACTACATCACATTCACTAAGTACCTTGTCCACATCTCCCTTAGATATGTCCACTTTAGCAGCTATGTTCCTATCTGCTTCCAGTCCTACATCTACCAGGCTAACTAGATCCTCTTCAGGGTGAATAACAGACTCATGGCCTTCTGCCTTTTCGAAATCTAATACTGGTTCAAATACCTCATATTCTACCTTAATAAGTTTTAAGGCCTTTTCTGCCCATTCTTCATTTACTGCAGCTACAATGGCCACATCGTCTCCCACATGTCTAACATACTCATCTAATATGAACTTATCATAGGTTGATGCTTCTGGATAGGCTTGTCCTGCCCTGGTAAAGGGTACCCTTGGAACATCCTTATATGTAAATACAGCTTCTACACCTGGTAATTTTAAAGCCTTGCTTACATCAATAGTTTTATCCTTGCAAATGCATGAGGACTTCTTAAAACCTTTACTACTAAGGCATTTTTGGGTATAAGGTCTTCAGTGTATACTGGCTTTCCCATAGCCAGGCCTAAATTGTCAACTTTAGCTATTGATTGATTTACTATCTTCATTATTTCACCCCCAAATATTCTTTTATAGCTGTCAATTGTCTTTTATAGCTGTCAATTGTGCAACATAGCCAGTGCATCTGCAAAGATTACCTGTAAAATAATTTAGTATTTCTTCGTCTGTAGGTTCTTTTGATTCATTTTCCAATTCCTTTTCTAATCCTACTAGGGTCATGATGAAACCAGGTGTACAAAAACCGCAGTGAATGGCACCTGCTTCTGTAAAAAATTTAGTGATCTCCTTAGCCTTTTCTTCTATGCCTTCTATAGTTACAACCTTACGGCCTTCAGCCCTTGCAGCCAGGTAAGAACATGAATGAACATGAATGAACAGGTTTATCATCTACCAAAACTGTACATGCACTGCAGGATGTTGTGGTACATCCCCTTCTAGGACTTTGCATATATCCTTCCTATACTCTTCTGTTCCTAGGTAATTAGTACCAAATTTTAAACTTTCACTGCATATTTCTCCTGCCTTTAAGGCTGTATCTTCATCTATATTAGAATTTGTATTTAAGAAGTCTGCTGCCTCCTGGGCTAAGGCTGCAACCATTGGCCTTGCTCCTATTGAAATTTTAAACCCATCCTTATTTTTAGCTACTGCCACACTTAAAGTTGGATAACCACTAGTAGATTTTCTGATGGTCTGGTAGGAAGTTGAAGTTTTTTCCTTCTTCAGCACTATCTTAGTCAATATATCCCTTTCACCTAATTTTGTATTTAAATAATCCTCTAATTTTATTTCACCATTTTTATATAATACAAGTGTACAATCTAAAATACAAGTGTACAATCTAAGGCTAAAAGGGCAGTTATTAAATCTGAAAATCCATATTTGGAATATACACTAGCTCCAACAGTTACATAATTTCTAAACTGTACTCCCATTATTCCCTTCAGGGCATCAGCTAGTAAATTGCCAAAATACTCCTTTAAAATTTGACTCTTTTCTAAGTCCCTGAAGGTAGTCATGGCACCTATTTCTATTCCTTCATCTGTTTCCTTAATATAATTTAAGTCTAAATCACAAAGGTCTATAGCTGTATTTATGCGCTTTGAACCTAATCTTAAAAAGGCACCTCCTCCAAGGATCCTTGAATTTTTGTTGCTAGACAAAAGTTCATAGGCTTCTTCTAAACTTTTAGGTCTTATGTAGTCTTTTATCATTAGCACTTATATCACTCCCTCATGTAATAATGTCTATAATTTTTGATGATTACTTAAAAATATATCAATGTTGTTTTTATTTATATTTAACCCTCTCCCATTAGGGATTCAAGGGAAAGACCTACTTCGTATAGCCTACCTTCTTCATCTATGGTAGTTAGGAATTTAAATAGCTTCCCATCTTCAAGCCTGATCTTAATAGGGGTTGCCACATGCTCTTTCTTTCCTTCCTTTAGCTGTAAAAAGCTTGCATCTGCTTCATATAGGTTGAGACCTAAACTAGCCTTTTCATTGGTGTATACTACATTGCCCTCAGAATCTGTTATATATATGGCATCTACCCCTGTTTCCTCAAGTAGCTTTTCTATATCCTTATCATCTAATGCACCTTTTTTCATCCTATAGTCCTTAACTATTTGAACCTTTTCAAGCATGATATTCTCCATAGCTTTTCCAGCTATAAACTCTTGCATGCCAAATACATGGTCTCTCATATCTTCTGCCATCTCTTGTAGATTTCTTGCCCTTGAGTACTGTTCCATTACCTGGGCTGAAGTTTCACCCATGTGGGATGCTATTTCTTGTGAAAAAGAAGTTATCTTTTCAATATTATGGGTAATTCTTTCTATATTAGCATTGTTTTCCTTAATAACCTCTGTAATTCCCTCCAGGTTTTCCTTGCCCCTATTTAATCTTTCTATTATGGATTCAAATTCCTTATTAGTAGCCTGCATAACTTCTAAGTTTTCTTCCATATACTCCATTTCATCTTCCATAAACTCCCTGGCAGTGGATATATCCTTCTTTAGGGTATAAATTACTTCCTCTATTTTTGAAGAGGCTTGGGCAGTCTCTTGGGCTAGTTTTCCTACTTCCATGGCTACAACAGCAAAACCCCTGCCTTCTTCTCCAGCCCTTGCCGCTTCAATAGAAGCATTTAATGAAAGCATATTTGTTTCCTTAGAAATGGAATTTATTAAATCTATTAATTTAACTATTTCATCAGAATAAGCATCTAGTTTCTGTATTTGCTTCAAAGTATTTTGAGCCATATCCTTTGTATTTTGTATTCTATTTCCTATTTCTTCTATATTCTCCATACTTCTTTGAGCAGAAGTAATTGAGTGGGATATAAACTGGCTTCTATCAATAATTTCCCTTTCTATTTCTTCTAAGGATTCATTTAGGCTATTTGCCAGTTCGTTGCTATCCATCAACATATTAGCTTGTTCCATTGAATTTTTATCTGCAACTTCAACTGAAGAAGCAATTAGTTTAGTAGAAGTTAAACTGTCCATAGAAACTATATTTAGTTTTTCACATATACTTAATATTTCTGTGGAGATTTCCACCTGCCTTTTAAAATTTTCCTTAATACTTTTAGCTAATATATCCAGTTCCTCTTTTATTTCTATTGGTATGGCTTCTCCACCAGCTCCTATCAAGTCTGTTTCTTTTAAATTTTTAACATACTTTCTAATTTTTTACCAAAATTTTTATTCTAAAAATTAAATATAGTATATATGAAGACAAGAGTGACAATAGAACTATAGCGACAGCTATAAGGATTCCATCTAAGTATTTAGCTAAGTATGAACCTAAGGTCATGGCAACAGCATACACTATAAAGGTGTATTTAAAGACTCTTAAATTCTTAAGGCGGATTTTAATCACCTTCCCCTTGCCGATGAGGGAGTTACTCCACTAAATCTATGAATTTAAATTGACCAACATGGAATAATCCCATATCGGTAATTTTTATATCCGGTATAACTGGCAATGCTATAAAGGATAAGGTCATAAAAGGATCTATATTTTTGTTTACCCCTAGCCTTTCATAGGCTATATCCAGCATGTTGGTAAGCTTTTTATCCACAACTTCCAAGGGCTCCTCAGACATAAGGCCAGCAATGCTTAAGGGCAATGTATCCAAAATCTTCCCTTCATATACTATGGTTAGGCCTCCTCCTACCCTTTCCAGCTCCTTGACTGCCATGAGCATATCTTCATCATTATCACCAATTACAATAAGATTATGGGAGTCATGGGCAACAGTTGAAGCTATGGCCCCATTTTGTAGCCCAAAATCTTCCACTAGAGCTAGCCCAATATTGCCAGTCCTTTTATGGCGTTCAATAACTGCCACCTTTAATAGATTATCACCCTTAACAAATAGGCCATCTTCTACTACCAGATCCTCTACACTTTTTACTACATGTTCAGTAATTAAGCTATGGGGTAATAGTTTTATTACATTAACCCTTTCACCCTTAATGGGAACTTGAAAATCCTCTATACTTATTTCCTTAATATTTACTGTGTTTTTCATGGAAGCATTGTCTCTAACAGTCACATCAAATAAAGGTTTATTATCTTCTGCCACCAACTTACCATCTTTAAATACCTTTATAATATTAAAATCCTTTAAATTATCTATTACAACTAAGTCTGCCTTAAATCCAGGAGCTATAGCCCCTTTTTCCTTTAGGCCATAGGCTTCTGCTGCATTTAAGGATGCCATTTTTATACAGTCTATTGGATCTATGCCTGCCTCCATAGCCAGCCTAATATTGTGGTCAATGCTGCCATCTTTCAATAAGTCACCTGGATGCTTATCATCGGTACAAAATATACATCTTCTAAGATTGTCCTTATTTACTCCTTTTATTAGGTCCTTTAAGTTTCTGGCAGCTGATCCTTCCCTTATATGAATATACATGCCTAGCCTAAGTCTTTCATTCATTTCCTCTATTGTAGAGCATTCATGTTCTGTTTTAATTCCAGCAACCACATAGGCATTAAGTTCCTTATCAGAAATTACAGGACCATGGCCGTCTATTATCTTGTCCTTAAACACTTGTAGCTTATTTAATACCTTTTGGTCCTGGTTTACCACTCCTGGATAGTTCATCATCTCTCCCAGGCCCAGTACCCTTGCTTCATCAATTAATTTCTCTAAATCTTCTGCCTCCAGTACAGCTCCTGCATTCTCAAAAGGAGTTGAAGGAACACAACTAGGCAGCATTATATACACATCTAGGGGAAGATTTTCACTTTCTTCAAGCATATATCTAATACCTTCTATGCCCTTTACATTAGCAATTTCATGGGGATCTGCAATTATAGTAGTAACCCCTCTTGGCACAATGGCTTTGGCAAATTGATTAGGAGTCACCATGGAGGATTCAATGTGAACATGGCCATCTATAAAGCTAGGAGATAGGTATTTACCCTCTAGATCTATTTCTTCCTTTCCTTCATAGACACCTATTCCCACTATATATCCTTCATCTATGGCCACATCCCCTTTTATTATTTCATTGGTAAATACATTTATGATATTGGCATTTTTCAAGACCAAATCTGCCTTTTCTTCACCCCTAGCAACGGCTATAAGCTTTCTCATTTAACTTCCCCCTTTTCTTTCTCATGCTCTTGGATAGCCTTAACCAGCCTTTCTGGAGTAACGGGTAATTCTGTAATCCTTACCCCTATGGCATCATATATGGCATTTAAGATGGCAGGTCCTACGGGAATCATAGTTGGCTCTCCAATTCCCTTGGCTCCATAGGGAGCAGTGGATTCTGGGTCTTCTACTATTATTTTTTCTATCTCTAAGGTATCCATGGCTGTTGGGATTAAATATTTTGAAAATTTGTTGTTGTTAATTTTGCCTTCCTTTAAGTTCAGATCCTCAAAGAGTACATATCCTAGAGCCATGGCAAAGCCTCCATCCATTTGTCCCTCTACCAAATGAGGATTTATTGCCCTTCCCACATCTTGTGCAAAGACAGCCTTTCTTATTTCCACTAATCCAGTAAGGGTGTCTACCTCCAACTCTACTCCACAGGCATTAAAGGTATAAGGCCAGTAGGGTGCACCCTGTCCTGTTTCTTCTTCCATCATTACCGTTTGGGCAACAAATTCTCCCTCTGCCTCTATGTCTCCCTTGGAAGACTTTTCAAACAACTCTTCAAAAGAAAGGCTCTTTTGGGGGAAAAAATCCAGGTATATTTTTCCATTTTCTACTTTAAGTCCATATATACTGTTTAAGGCTAAATGTTCCCTTGCCAATTCCTTTAGTTTATTTCTGAAATTTTCACAAGCTACCCTTATGGCATTTCCTGTATTATAGGTTTGACGGCTGGCAGCCGCCGTTCCTGCATCTGGCATATGAACAGTATCCTCATGAACAAATACAATATCCTCAACAGGCATTTTTAGGGTTTCTGCCCCTATTTGGGTAAGCACTGTCTTTGCCCCTTGGCCTACTTCCGTTCCACCTACATAAATACCTACCTTTCCTCCTTCAAGGAGTCTTACTCTGGCCTTCGACACATCTGGAAAACCATTTCCATATCCAGTTCCATAAAAGGATAAACCTATACCTCTACCTATTTTTTTCATCAATAAGCCTCCTTCTCTCCAACAGGAAAATCCATCTTTTCCACTACTCTTTCCAAGCATTCTTGTAGGGGAACGCTTTCAGTAAGTACCTGACCAGTGGCTGTAACAGAACCTTTTTTAAACATATTTTTTAGCCTTATGGTAATAGGATCCATTCCCAGCTTTTCAGCTAACATATCCATCTGCTGTTCATGGGCAATGGGTACTTGGGTGGCACCAAAGCCCCTCATGGCACCAGCATAAGGATTATTAGTATATACTGCATAGCTATCTACCTTTACATTAGGTATAAAATAGGGTCCCGTTGCATGAACACCAGATTTCCTAAGGACATTGGTAGCCCAAGATGCATAGGCTCCTGTATCTCCTATTATTTCTGCTTCTAAGGCTAAAAGCTTTCCATCCTTATCTGCACCAGTTTTATATTTCATTATTAAAGGATGCCTCTTTGAATGGGCTAAGAAGGATTCTTCCCTGGAGTATACTACCTTTACTGGCATTTTTAATTCGTGAGCAGCTAAGGCCAAGTGGATTTGTAAGCTAATATCTTCCCTGCCTCCAAAGGCTCCTCCTATATTGGCATTTATTAGCCTTACCTTATCTTCTGCTATCTTAAGGGCAGAGGCTATTTCCTCCCTATCATAGTGGGGATATTGGGTTGCCACTATAACAGTAATTCTGCCTTCTTCATCTATGAAAGAGAGGCCTGCTTCTGGCTGTAAGAATGCATGGTCCACCATATGGGTTTTGTAGGTGTTTTCCACTATAACATGGCTATTTTTAAAGCCTTCTTCCACATCACCTTTTCTAATTTTAAAATGGTATACTATATTAGAATCTCCATGCACTTTAGGTGCATCATCCTTCATAGCTTCTATTGGGTCAAACACTCCTTCTATTTCCTCATATTCTACAAGTATATTTTCCAAGGCCAGCTCACAGGTCTTTCTATCCTTAGCCACTACAAAGGCTATTGGGTCTCCAATCCGCCTTACCTTCTCACTGCAGAAGACCTCATGGTCCTTGAAAACTACTCCATGTTTGTTGTTGGGTACATCCTTATGAGTAAATATTTTAATTACTCCATCTATCTTTTCAGCCCTACTGGTATCAACTTTTATATAAGCATGGGGTACTTTAGACCTTAAGGTTTTGCCATAAACCATACCTTCCATATAAAAGTCTTCAGGGTATAAGGCTCTGCCAGTAACCTTGCTTAAGGCATCTATCCTCAATATGTTTTTACCTACTACCTCAAGCTTCATCTTAGCACCTCCTTAGCCCTATCTATAGCCTGGACTATCTTGTTGTATCCAGTACATCTACAGAGGTTGCCAGAAATAGCTTCCCTTATCTCCTCTTCTGTAGGATTAGGGTTTTTATCTAATAAGGCCTTAGCAGCCAAAATCATTCCAGGAGTACAGTATCCACATTGCACTGCTCCTACATCTATAAAGGCCTGCTGAATAGGATGGATATTTTCCTCATCCCCTAAACCTTCGATGGTTAATATACTACTGCCCTCAGCCTGAAAGGCCATGACTAGGCAGGAATTTACTACTTCACCGTCCATAATTACAGTACAAGCACCACATTCTCCTTCACTACAGCCTTCCTTTACCCCAGTAAGGCCTAATTTTTCCCTTAATAGATCTATTAATCTCATATCCTCTTCTACTTCTAATATATGGTCCTTACCATTTACATTTAAGCTTATTTTTTTCATGCCTCTACCACCTTTAACCTTTCTAATCCCCCATATATGGCATCCTTAAATACCCTTTCTACAGCCCTCTGCTTATAGGGTAGGGTGGCCCTTCCCTTTAACCTTTCCTCCATAGCTTCTTTTAATACTAATACTGCTTCATTAATTACCTCTTCATTAAAATCCTTACCTATTAGAAACTCTTCTACCTTGTATTCTCTTAGAGGATGCCTGCCTAGAGAACCACTAGCAATCCTAATGGTTTTTATCCTATTATCTCCACCTATTTCCAATAGAGTAGCTATGGAAAGCCTAGATATGGCTAAGGCCTTCCTTAAGCCTAATTTAGCAAAAGATAGTATTTGCCTTCCTTCTGGCTTTTTAAATTGGATTGCACTTATAATTTCATCTTCTCCTATTTTAAATCCCTTTTCATAATAATCCCTTAGGCTTATTTCTCTTTCTCCCTTTATACTTCTTAAAATTAGGGTACTGTCTAGACATAGTAAAGGCGGTACAGAGTCAGCAGCAGGAGAGCCATTGGCAATGTTTCCACCTATGGTTCCTCTGTTTCTTATTTGAGGAGAACCTACTTCTCTTGCAGCCTTTTTTAAACCATAAAGGTTTTCATCTAATAAACTACTTTCAACTAAATCAGTAAAGGTGGCTGCTGCCCCTATTCTAATAAAGGAACCTAGATCTTCAATTGTCTTTAATTCATCTATACTGGATATATCTATTAAAGCTTCTGGTTTAACTTTTTTGTTTCTAATATCTATAATTAAATCGGTACCTCCTGCAATTACCTTCCCTTTACCTTCAAATTGGCTCAATAATCTAATTACTTCATCAATAGATTTAGCCTTATAAGCTTCCATTATAAAACTCCCTTTCATGGATTTCTAGAAAAGCCACCTCCAGGAGAAGTGGCTTTTCATTTATTAATTAGAAGAATATATACTTCACTACGAATAGGACTGATAGTATGTACATTGCTATGGAAACATCTTTATACTTGCCACTTAAAAGCTTTAATATTACATAGGACACCATACCAAAGGCAATACCTTCAGCAATACTATAAGCAAAAGGCATCATTGTTATAGTTAAAAAGGCTGGTATGGCTTCAGTATAGTCCTCTAAATCGATTTCCTTAATTGGGCTCATCATGAATA
>JAAYFE010000152.1 GCA_012728365.1 Tissierellia bacterium | reverse complement strand
TTCTAATATATCTCTAAGAGTTGCTATGGAAGGTGATGTTAAGTCTCTCTCTACTTGGGATATGAAACCTTTTGTAAGTTCACATCTTTCAGCAAGTTCTTCTTGTGTCAAAGAATTTTGAATCCTTAGACGCCTAATCTTTTTTCCAATTTCCACAATTACCCTCCTCAATTAACAAGCATGCTAAACTTTTTGTTTATAATCACTAAACCTTTATTTTGCACTATACAATTATAAGCAAAAATATATAAAAAATCAATACATTTTCAAAAAAATATTTTTTTGTTGTAACCTTCTATTTTACAAGCTTTCAAAGTTTCCGATTTTTGTTTTTGTTTAATATATAATCTTTTTTTATTTAATAAAAAAACCAGTGATTTTTTCACTGGAATTTACTTTTTTTTACCTTTAATTATTGTGATTATAAGTAATATTAAAGATGTTAAAACAATAGTACCACCTGAGGCTAAGTTTAAATAATATGATAAAATTAACCCCATGACAACTGAAGTTACTCCAAATAATATAGAATATATTAAACCCCTCTTAAAACTATCTGCAATAATAAGGCTTGCTGCCACTGGCAGTATCATTAGAGATGAAATTAAAAGGATTCCTACAATTCTCATAGATATGGCAATAGTTACTGCTACTAATATTGAAAAATATAGATTTATAGTCTTTACCGGAATACCTGCTAAATATGCACTTTCTTCATCAAAGGTCATGTAAAATAATTTTTTATATAGGATTAAAATTGTGACTAAAATAACTACTCCCAAAGCTATTATCAATATTATTTCTTCATTACTTACAAGGGATAGGCTGCCAAATAAATAAGAAAGAATCCCCTGGGTATTTCCTAAACTTGTCAATACAGAAGCTAAACCAACTCCTGCTGACAATACTATGGATAAAGATAGTTCCGCATAATTTTCATATCTTCTTCTTAAGTACTCAATTCCAATAGCTGCTATTACAGTAAATATAATAGCTGTATATATGGGATAGATATTGGTAATCATTCCAAAGGCTACTCCGGCCAAAGCAACATGGGATAGAGTATCTCCTATTATAGACTGGCGTCTTAGAACCAAAAAATATCCTACAGTAGGGGCTATCATTGCAATTATAATACCCATGACAAAGGATCTTCTAATAAATTCATACTCAAACATAACTACTCCTCCCAATGCTGGTGAAATAATAAATTCACGTTTTCACCATATATACCCTTCAAGTTAATATTTTTATCTGTCTTTAAATCATGCTCATAAACCTTACCATTTGATAAGCAAAATAACCTATTTACTTTTTTTGATATTACTCCAATGTCATGGGATACTATAACTAAAGTTATATTAAATTCTTCATTAATCCTATCTAACAATCTGTAAAACTTACTTTGTGACTTTATATCTACCCCAACCAGAGGCTCATCCATAAATAAAATCTCGGGATTGTTTACAAGAGCCCTTGCAATAAATATCCTTTGTTTCTGTCCTCCAGATAAATCTCCTATTTTCTTTTTTCTAAATCTACTCATTTCAACTATTTGAAGGACTTCTTCAACTTTTGTCTTTTCCTCTCTTTTTATCTTTCCAGAAAATATATTTTTATTATATATATTTGCAGCAACTACTTCCTCCACTGTTGCAGGGAACATATTATTAAATTCCCTAGCTGTTTGAGATATATAGCCTATTTTATAAAATTCTTTAAACTCATTTACTGGTTTATTAAATAGATATATAGTACCAATATCAGCCTTTAGTAGGCCAACCATAAGCTTTAATAGGGTACTTTTGGCTGAACCATTGGGACCTATTATTCCAACAAAATCTCCCTTTTTAATATATAAACTTATATCCTCTAGAACCTTATTGATTCCATAACTAAAGCTTACATTTCTAAGCTCTACGATCTTTTCACTCATCCTATTTCACCAATGCCTTTTTTAGATTTTCAAGATTTTTCTCCATTATTGTAATATAATCCTGGCCACTTTCTATTTCCTCTTCTGTTAAATTTTCAATTGGGTTTAAAACAAGGACTTCCAAGTTTGTTTCTTCCACGATTACCTCTACAGTTTTGGGACTAGCTAGAGTTTCTAAAAAAATATAGTCATGTTTCTTTTCATCAATTAGCTCAATAATATTAGCAATGGTTTTAGGGCTTGGTTCCTGGTCTGGACTAATGCCAGCCACAGGAATTTGATTAAATCCATACCTTCTAGCCAAATATCCAAAGGCCTTATGAGACACTATAATGGAATCATTTCTCTTATCCTTAAGCTCTTCAATATATTTATTATCCAGCTTTACTAGCCTTTCCTTCAAATTTTCATAATTTTCTTCATAATATACCCTATTTTTTTCATCTAGCTCAATAAATCTATCCCTTATAACCAGTCCAACTTCTATCATATTTTCTAGATCTAGCCATAGGTGGGGATCTACTACACCATCCTCTACTATTAGATCACAGTATTTGCTGGCATTTATGGCCTTATTCCCTTCTACGATGGAATCAATTATCTTATCTACCCAGCTTTCGAAATTAGCACCATTGTAGATAAATATATCTGCCTCAGTCAATTCCTTTAGCTGATCCATAGAAGGCTCATAGTCGTGGGAATCAACTCCAAAGGGTACAATTGTTTTAGCTTCTACTAAATCTCCACCTATTTCTTCAGCTAAAAAATATAGCGGATAAAAGGATGTATATACTAAAATCCCTTCTTCATTATCATTAATGGTCTTTTCCTTGCTTGTACATGCTGTAAGTACAAGCATTATTAATATTAAAAATACCAGTAACCTCTTCATTACCATCTCCTTCCTCTACCATCTACCTCTGGCTCCTCCACCACCAGATCTTCCACCGCCTCCCTTATTTCCTCTTCTGCTACTAGAAGGGCTACCTCCCAGTCTACTGCTTCTTAGTAAAATGGAACGCGTTAAAAGGCCATTAAAAAATTTAAAATCAATGAATAGAAAGGCTATTATCCCCAATATATAAAAAATTTTGCCCGGTCCATTAAATACATTAGTTTCTTCATATTCATCTATATAATATAGGTCTTCATCAATATCTTGCCTGTTTACTTGTATCCCATACTCCTCTTCTACCTCTTGAATTATTTCATTAAATCCAGAAATTATACCCTTCTGATAATTATTTTCTCTAAAATAAGGCAAAATTGAATTTTCGATTATATTTCCTACTTTGCTATCTGGTAGAGCCCCTTCCAAGCCATAACCAACCTCTATGCGTATTTCCCTTTCATTAGGTGCTATAAGCATTAAAAGTCCATTATCATATTCCCTACTCCCTATCTGCCATTTTTCAAAAATTTCAAGGGCCAACAAATTTATATCTTCATTATTTAAAGAACTTATAGTAGCAACTACTATTTGGGCACCAGTTTTTTTATATAGCTCCTCATTAGTTTTTATAATATAATCCTCAGCAGACTTATCTAATAAATTAGCTTCATCATAAACATAAAAGTAAAAGCTTGGTTCAGGAATATTTAAATCTGTTGCATATAATACATTGTTTTGTAAAATAATTATGAAGAATAATAGCAGGATTAATTTTCTTTTCATAATATCACCTAAAAGTTAACTTCTGGTACTTCCACATCCTCAGCATCTATTTCAAAATATTGTTTTTGTTCAAATCCAAAAATACTAGCTATAATATTGGTAGGAAATCTTCTTACAGTTCTGTTAAATTCTTCTACAGCTTCATTATACCTCATTCTTTCTGTAGCAATCCTATTTTCTGTACCAGCCAGTTCATATTGTAAATCAGAAAAATTCTTGCTGGCTTTTAAATCTGGATAGTTTTCCACTACTACGTATAAATTAGATAAGGCCCTTTCAAATTGTGCATTGGCTTGAGCATATTCAGCCGGAGTATTTGCATCATTAAAACTAGATCTGGCTTCCGTAATTTGTGTTAAGACTTCTTCCTCATGAGCTGCATAGCCTTTTACAGTTTCCACTAAATTTGGAATTAGATCTGCCCTTCTTTTAAGCTGATTTTCTACCTGTGACCATTGGCTGTCTACCCTCTCTTCTAAAGCAACTAAGCTATTATACCTGCCTGCTAAAAAACCTCCAATAACTACAACTATAACAAGTAAAATTATGAGAAAACGTGCCCCTTTCATTGAAAAACCTCCTTATACTCTTTACAGAAAACTACAATATTAAATACTCACATACTACTCCACATCATATATCTCCATAGTTTCTAGAGCCTTTTCTATCAGGCCTTCTACATCTAAATTTTCTTCTGACCTCTCAATATATTTTAATTTAGGCCTTGTTACAGGATGCTTTGGCAAAAATAGGGTACAGCAATCATCATAGGGAAGTATTGAAGTTTCATAGGTATCAATATCCTTTGCAATATCAATTATATGAACCTTATCCATTCCTACTAAAGGCCTTAATATAGGCATATTAACAGAAGCATTGGTTACAGAAATGCTCTCTACAGTTTGGCTTGCCACCTGGCCTAAACTTTCTCCAGTAATTAATACATCTATATCATTTTCCCTTGCAACCCTTTCAGCTATCCTCATCATAAATCTACGTGAAAGTATAGTCATCTCATCTTCTGGGCATTTAGTGTTTATCTCTTTTTGTATATCTATAATATTAACACTATACATCCTTATTTTACCAGTATAAGAGGATAATATTTTGGCTAAATTTTTCACCTTCTCTTCTGCCCTTTCACTAGTAAAGGGATAACTATGAAAATGTATCGCACTAATTTCAACACCTCTTTTTGCCATCAAAAATCCTGCCACTGGACTATCTATACCACCAGATAATAAAAGTAAGCCCTTACCATTTGTTCCAACAGGTAGTCCACCATAGGCCTTTATCTTATCTGTATATACATATACATTTTGCTTAATATCAATATATACATATACATCTGGATTATTTACATCTACACTTAAACCTTCTATATTTTTTAGTATGACTGCCCCCATTTCTCTAGAAAACTCTGGGGATTTAATGGGAAATTTCTTATCTGACCTGTTAGTTTTAACTTTAAAGGTCTTCACTTCATCTTTATATTTAATATTTTCTGCTATTTTTAAAACTGCTGCTTTTATATCTCCTATATTCTTACTAACTCTTATACAAGGGCTAATATAATAAATACCAAATATTTTTTTTACCCTATTTATCACTTCATTAATACTATCTTCACCAACTTCAACATAAATCTTCCCTTGTTCCTTGTATACCTTACCAATAGATAATCCCTGCAACACCCTTTTTACATGGGATATTAATTTATTTTCAAAAAAACTCCTATTTTTCCCCTTTAATGCAATTTCACCTACACTAAGACTAATTACTCTATCCATTAGATCACCTCATAGTTATTTGTCTTATTTCTTTTATCGATTCTTTTAATACTTCTATTGTATAATCTATATCTTCTTTTTTGTTTTTATAGGAAAAACAAAACCTTATGGCTCCTTCTATCTGTCTTTCATTTAAGCCCATAGCCTTTAATACCCTATTTCCCTTTACTCCCTTTGAAGAGCAAGCAGATGCTGTAGATACATATATGCCCTTATTCTCTAAATAATGGAGTAGTACCTCACCCCTTACGTAGTCAAAGGATACATTTAGTATATAAGGTGAAAAATTTTCTTCAGAAGGACTATTAATATGAATATGATCTATTTCTTCTTTTAACCTCTTAATAAAATAGGACTTAATCTCCTTAACTTTTTCCTGCTCCATTTCAAAATTTTTTTCAAGGATTTCTACAGCCTTACCTAGACCAACTATACCTGGTACATTTTCTGTACCTGAACGAAGACCCCTTTCCTGATTTCCGCCATACATAATTGGATTAATTTTTAAATTTTTATCTATATATAAAATACCAATTCCTTTGGGACCATAAATTTTATGTCCACTCATGGAAAAAGTATCTATTCCCCAATCCTTTATATTAAGTTTTATTTTACCAAAGGCCTGAACTCCATCCACATGTAATAAAGCTTTAGAGTTTTTCTTTTTTATAAGTTCTTTTACTTTCCAAGTAGGCTGAATACTTCCTATTTCATTATTAACTTGCATTATGGAAATTAAAATTGTATCTTCCCTAATTGCTTTTTCAAGCTCCTCCAAGGAAATTATTCCTCTTTCATCAACTTCTAAGTAGGTTACTTCAAAGCCTAGTTCTTCATAAAATTTGTATACATTATATACAGAAGAATGCTCAATTGAAGTGGTTATAATATGCTTTCCTAGTCTATTATATTTACTTATTATACTTTGTATTGCTATATTATTGCTCTCTGTACCACCAGATGTGAAAAAAATCTCATCTTTGTTAACCTTCAAAAAATTAGCTATTACCTCTCTTGCTTTTTCCAAGGCCTTCTCTGCCTTTAAACCTAGCCTGTGAAGAGAGGAAGGATTGCCATATTCCTCCCTTAATGCATAAATCATTGCTTCAACTACTTCTTCCCTAGGTTGGGTAGTAGCACAATTATCTAAATATATTTCCAAAATATCACCCCGTTTAATTTTAATACCCTAAATCCTCATCAATTATATATACAATAACTTCAGTTCCGCCTGGATTTTTATGTAGAACTACTTCTACTTTACATATTCTATCAGGAGAATCACAATCATTGCATTTGCCAGTAAATTTACATGGAGTATTTACATTTAATCTTTTTGCATTTAAAGGAGCAGCTACATTTTTAATTCTTTCTCTAGCTTCATCATAGTCTCTACATATTTTGTTCTTTCCTGCAATTACATATACCCTTTTATGACCAAAAATCATTGAAGCTACTCTATTACCTATTCCATCCATATTTACTAAGGTACCATCTAAGGTTAAGGCATTGGTACTGCATACATAAATATCAGTATTGACAGCTTTTTCTAAAGCAGCACCTCTGTCTTCAGCTTTCCAATGCCAATAAATTTCATTTCCTCTGCTTTTAAATTCCTCATATAAACCTAATTCGTTTAAAGTAACAGAACCCCCAAAAGCTATGGATTCATCTAGTTCAATGTCTTTAAGCAAGGCCTCCTTTGCTTCTTGCCTATTGGAAAATACTTGTGCTTTAAATCCATTTTTTAAAAGACTATTTTTTGCTAATATCAATTTATTATCCATATTTGATTCCCCCTTACCCTTTATTTCATAATCATTATATAAAATTTATTAGTCTTATAAAAGGATAAATTGTATTTTAAAAAAATTTTATGAAAAAGTATTGCAAAGTTTGTCGGAATTTGTTATACTTTATAAGTGGTTATCCCCCTGGTAACCTCAAATAAGATCTCTATTCCCAATACCCCTTTTGAACGGTTTATTCACATCCATATATGGATGAAGGCTCCAATTTGGAGCCTCTTTTTTTATGCCATAATTTTTTATATATGGTACAATAAAAGTACAATAGATGAAGGAGGATTGTTATGAGAAATCAAAATAAAGTTGCAATTATATTTACTGGGGGGACTATTTCTATGAAAATCGATCCTCGAATACATGCTGCCATTCCAGCCCTTACTTCAGAAGAAATCATGGCAATGGTTACAAATATAGAAAAATTTGCAGATATAGAAATTATCAATTTTTCAAATCTTCCCAGTCCCCATATTACTCCTGACATGATGATGGAACTATCACGTCTTGTAAAAAAGACCATTAAAAGGGATGATATTACAGGGATAGTAGTTACCCATGGCACAGATACCCTTGAAGAGACAGCATATCTTTTGGATTTAACTATAAACTCTGAAAAACCAATTATTGTAGTAGGTGCCATGAGAAATAGTTCTGAATTAGGATACGATGGTTCAAGTAATTTATCTGCAGCTATTTGTACGGCCATATCACCTAAGGCAAGGAACAAGGGAGTTTTAGTTGTAATGAACAACGAGGTAAATGCTGCCAGTGAAGTAACAAAAACTAATACTCTTTCACTTGATACATTTAAATCCCCTGAATTTGGTCCTTTAGGCATAGTTGATAATGATGAAGTAATATTCTATAGGGATATACTAATAAGGCAACATATAGATACAGACAAAATTGAAAAAAAAGTAGGACTTATAAAATGTGGAGTTGGAATGGACTCGGATATTGTTAATTTTTACATAAATAGTGGATATAAAGGCATTGTAATAGAAGCTTTCGGTAGAGGAAATGTACCTCCTGAAATGGTTGGTGGAATTAAAAGAGCTATTAATAATAATATTCCAGTAGTTATGGTATCAAGATGTCCTACAGGCCGTGTTTTAGATACATATGGTTATGAAGGTGGGGGTAAACACCTAAAAAAATTAGGTGTCATATTTGGAGGAGGAAAACCAGGACAAAAAGCAAGAATAAAATTGATGCTGGCTTTAACTGTCACAAATAATATGGATAAAATAAGGGAAATTTTCGAATATGAAGCATAATAGATGTTACCTATTGTAACATCTATTTTCCTATAAACCTTCTAAAATATCCTCTACTTCTTATTGTTAAATATTCTTCTATATCCTCTACCCTTTTCACAGTATTAATTATATCATTTTTATAATCTTCCTTATTTATAGTATATTCTTCCAGCTTGGATATTCTTTTATTTAGCTTATCTATTGTTTCATATATCTTTTCCAATTCCATAATAATATCCTCAATCATATCTTTATTCTTGGTAGATCCTTGGGAAGCTTCAAAAGATTCTTTTTTTTTAGAGGAATAACTTCTGTGTTCTTAAGAGGACCAAAACCTACAAAACTTAAATCTGTACTAAATTTACCAAAGGAATAGTTTAAAAGAGTATTGTTATCCTTGGGATTACTTAAATATTTATATCTTACAATATTATGCCTCTTTGAATCCTTCCACAAATATATAGGACTCCAGGAATCTCCACCATCCTCACTAAACCTACTTAAAACAGCATCTCTTTCAATCCAAGTTATCCATAGCTTACCATCGAAATATATCAATGTAGGATCTTGAGGGCTTTCCAGATTTGATATTTCTTCTTCACATTCTTTTCTAAAAAGATCTTTTTCATATTGATATCTTTCATATTTAACCTGCAAATTCCCTCCTTCATATTGACAATAAACAAGATGTAATTTATTATTATGGTCTATAAGATCTAAATATAGTTTATTAGAACTATTGTCGGTTAGCTGGTTTCTTTCTTCCCAAGTTTTACTATCTAAATTAAATTTTCTTAAAAATATATGTTCTTCATCAACATAATCATAATAGGCCATTAATATTTCAACATCATCTATATGTATAGCCAATGGATTTAATAACTCCCTTACCCTAATATCATCTACAGTATTTGTAATCAATTTATATTATTCAATATAATGATGATATATCCTATACTTTTTTTCTTCTCCTGATAGAAGTATATAGTAAAATACATGGGGTACTCCTTCAACTACGATTAAATTCAAATAATATATTTCAGGTAAAGGATCTTCTGTAAGTTTCACCTTTTCAACTCTACCTTCTTTAAGCATTAGTAATATTAAATCTAAATCCTTATTTTGATATATAAGATATATAGTGTCCTCCTGATCAATATATACATCATATTCTTTATAGGCTTCACTTGTTATATTTACTTCAGTATTTGATATGGTTTTTTTATCAAAATGGTACCTAATAATCTTTTTTCCACTTAATCTAAAAAGTTCAATATTTTCCATAGAATCTCTAACCAAAACCATCCTATCTGTATAATAAGCCATATAAATCACCACCTAAAGGATTTCTTTAAAATATATATTATTTTATAAGTTGAAATATTCCTATTTAAAGTGTAACAAGATAATCAAGCCCAGAATATAATATGAGTGAGACAAGGAATATAATCTATTGAAAGGGGGAAAATCATGACTATTAACCTAGATAACGATACTTTAGGAATTACAGATAGATGCTGTGATGCCACTACAGGATGTGAATGGGATGGTACTTTAAGAAAGGTTAAAGTAGAACCTATTTTTACCCAAAAAGTATACGATGCAACTTTAGTCAATCTACAAGCTTTAACAAATAGCAACAAGGTAAAGTTTTCACCTAAATTAAGTCCAAACTCAAGGATCGTAAGGGTTCTTGATATAAGATGCAAAAAATTTTTCAATCCTGAAAATATAAATGACCCACGTAATCTAATGATTGAACCTGAAACCCATATATCAGGAGGAAGTTTTGTAAAGGATGGGAAGGGTAACCCAGTTGAGGGTATCGGACCAGATGGTTTAAGATCTCAAAAACTAATATATGCTGACACCTCAGAATGTGAAGAAGAAGGTAAAGGCACACCTATATTTGGAACCCAAATAGTTAGAATCTCTGGCAATATAATTGTAGAAATGGATGTAGTAGTTCAAAGTACAAGAAGGAGAACAATAACCTTAACTGCCAATGTACCAATTACTCCAGTTGAATTGACAAACTTCTTCGAGCTTTGCATACCTTCAGTAGAGGAAAGTGCATTTTTACCAAGATTTGCTGAATTCTGCAACATCACATGCGAAACAAGATTAGCAACAAACAGCATTTCAAGAGACATAACAATTAATTCAGAAACAGGAGAAGTTAGAGCTAATTTAATCACAGCAATCTGTATTGCTTGCGAAAAGAAGATTATAGTTCCAGTACAACTATGCGTTCTATCTACAGGATTCCCTGAACTATCACCAGTAATATCACCAATTTGTAGTACTTTCCCATCCCTATTCCCAAGACAAATAGACAAAGGTGGCTCAAATAGACCACCTAAAAGAAGAAACTTAACTATTGAATCTTATGAATTTGAAGATGCTACAGAAAGTTATGATTACAATGATGAATATGAGGAATATGATGAATCTGAAAAATATAATGAATATCCAGAAGAATAGATAGGTCTGGGAAACACGGTTTCTAGTTGTTAGAAACCGTGTTATTCTTTAAATAATTATAAAAATCATTCCACCACTACCGCTATTAATTATTCTTTCTAAGGCTTTCCTCATTTTATTTCTTGCATCATCTGGCATTGAATTTAGTTTTCCTTGCAACTGTTCATTTACAAGGTCGTATAAGGACTTACCAAATAAATTTGATTGCCAAATCTTTCCTGGATCTTCTTCAAATTCATCTAAGAAATATTTAACCATTTCCTCACTTTGTTTTTCTGTTCCAATTAAGGGTGATACTTCTGTTGTAATATCACAACGCATTACATGAAGGGATGGTGCCTTTGCTTTTAGCTTTACACCAAACTTATTACCCTGTCTATATATTTCAGGTTCCGCCAACTCCATTTCATCGATACTTGGATTGACTAAACCATATCCAGTTTCCCTAGCCTGCTTTAAAGCATTTTCTATCTTGTCATATTCTCTTTTTATTTCTGCAAGTTTACTTATTAGACCCAGTATCTGATAGTCACCTTCTATAGTATAGCCTGTCACCTCATTTAAAACCTCATAGAATAAGGAATCATCAACTACTATATCTACATTAACAACACCTTCACCTAACTTTATTTCTTTAATGTCTACTTCTTTTACAATATCTAGATCTGCTAAAGCCTTTAAAGAAGCATCAACTTCATTTAATTTTTGAATCGTTTTGGTTGATTCTTTAAGGGAATCTAAAATACTAGACTTAATTTTATGATTTCTTGGTAGACCTTCTATCCAGCCGGGTAAGTTGATAGTAATCTCTTTTACTGGAAATTCAAATAAAAGCTTTTCAAATATCCTCTCTACATCTTCAATGCTCATATTCAAGCAGTCAACTATAAGTACAGATACTCCATATTTTTCTTCTAAGCTTTCCCTTAAGGCAATGGTACTATCTAAATTTGGATGTTTAGTATTAAGTACTATAACAAAGGGTTTTTTGAGTTCCTTAAGTTCTGATACAACCCTTTCTTCAGCCTTAATATAGTTGGACCTATCAATGTCAGTAATGGACCCATCTGTAGTTACTACAATTCCAATAGTTGAATGATCTGCTATAACCTTTCTAGTACCTATTTCTGCAGCCTCCTCAAAAGGAATGTCCTTTTCATGCCATGGTGTAGAAACCATTCGAGGAATATTTTCTTCAATATGACCTAAAGCACCTTTAACTAAATAACCAACACAGTCTACCATTCTAACCCTAAACTTTACATTATCTTTTAATGTTAACTCAACTGCTTCATTTGGTACAAATTTAGGTTCCGTAGTCATTATGGTTTTACCAGCACCGCTTAGGGGCAGCTCGTCTTTTGCTCTTTCTCTCTTATATTTATTATCAATATTTGGAAGTACCAATAATTCCATAAATCTTTTGATGAAGGTTGACTTTCCTGTTCTAACAGGACCTACTACCCCAGCGTATATGTCTCCATCTGTTCTTTCAGCAATATCCTTGTATATGTCAAACTTTTCCATGGTCTTCCCTCCTTTATATTTGCTGTAATAAAGATATTATTTAACATTATATATATATGTACGAGACCTCATAATATGATAAATTAGTAAATTTAAAATGCTAAATATTTCTATGAGAATATATGTTTACATATATCATATTCTTATGGTATAATTTTCAGAACAAAAACTTTTAGACAATTAATAAGAGGGTATAAGTATATTAATAATAATTGCTATTTAGTGCTTTATAAAGGGGGTAAAATCATGTTCACAAATGATATTATAGATAAGAAAATAGAAGCCCTGCTAAACTTCATAGGACAGACAATTAATGAAGAAGAAGCTGAGGATTTATTGTTTTACAGTGAATTAAGGAAGTTTGCTGAAGAAAATGGAGGACTTCTATACAATATATACGATGCATCTTATATAATTTTGAACTTTATTGGAGAAGATGAATTCCATATAATTGAAGTTATAAAAGAATAAAGAGGATATTAAAATAGGGTTATAACCCTATTTTAATATCCTCTTTATTATGTCTTCCATCTCATGCTTTTTATCTCTTAACATTAAATTTACCACAGAGCTTTTTACATCCTTGTTATTATATAATACCCCATATATTTCTTCAGTTATAGGCATATCAATATTATATCTTGTAGCCAACTCATAGGCCGACCTGGTAGTTTTTATACCTTCCACAACCATACCAATAGATTTAATTACATCACCTATTTCCATACCTTTACCTATTAATATACCAGCCCTTCTATTTCTAGAATGCATACTAGTACAGGTAACTATTAGATCTCCTATACCTGCTAAACCTGCAAAAGTAATTATATTGCCTCCCATTCTTTCTCCCAACCTTGCTATTTCTATCATACCCCTAGTCATAAGAGCTGCTTTAGTATTATCACCATAACCTAAACCATCTGAAATTCCAGCACCTAAAGCTATAACATTCTTTAAAGCACCTCCCAGTTCTACACCTATTACATCTGGATTTGTATATACTCTAAAACTAGGTGACATGAATACGTCCTGGACATATTCTGCTATCTTTTTTTCTACTGAAGCTGAAACTACAGTAGTTGGCATATTCAATGCTACTTCCTCAGCATGGGACGGCCCAGAAAGTACTGCATAGGGGTTTTCAGGAAGTATCTCTTCTACTATTTGAGAGACTCTATATAGAGTTTCATTTTCAATTCCTTTTGCTACATTAACAAGTATCTGATCTTTATTAAATAATCTTTTATTTTCCTCCAATACTTGTCTTACACCATGGCTAGGTACAGCAAGTACTAAAAGATCTTTTTTGTAAATTACTTCTTCAATATCATATGATACTTTTATTTCCTCAGGCATTTTTACATTAGGTAAATATTTTTTATTTTCTCCACTTTCCCTTATTAAATCTACTTGCCTTTTATCCCTCAGCCACATATGAACTTGATGCCCGTTATTATTTAGAAGAATAGCCAGTGCACTACCCCAGCTACCTCCTCCAATAACACCTACCCTTACCATTTAATCATCCCCTTTTCTAACTTTTTCACCAACTCGATATTCTTTACCTTCCAATAATCTTTTTATATTAGATCTATGTTTATATATGGCTAATATAGATAATAATAACATTACCAGTAATAATTTCAAATCAAATGGTTTTTTTACAATCAAAATAACAAAAGGAGCAGCAAAAGCTGCTGAAATAGAAGCTAAGGATATATATTTAGTGGTAATGGCCATAATTATAAAAACTAATAATGTTAATATTGCAGATGGCCAATGTATAGACAACCAAATACCGAAGGAGGTAGCTATTCCTTTACCTCCTTTGAAATTGAAAAATACAGGCCAATTATGTCCTATAACTGCAAAGAAACCTGCAATTAATTTACCATCATAGCCTAATATTTTATTTCCAATGTAAACTGCTAGTACACCCTTTAAAACATCCAATGCAAAGGCCATGGCACCAATTTTTTTGCCAAAAACTCTTACAGCATTGGTAGCTCCCGCATTTCCACTGCCATATGCTCTTATATCTTGTTTTTTTAATACTTTACCTAATACGTATGCGGAAGAAAAACTTCCTATCACATAGGATAGTAGGGCCACAATTATAAACTTCAATACTAGTTCCCCCTCTCCTTAAACTCAAGTATAATAGGCACACCTTCAAATCCAAAATATTGCCTTATCTGATTTTCCAAATACCTTTGGTAAGAAAAATGAACTAATTCCTTCTTATTAACAAATACAACAAACTTTGGAGGCTTAACTGCCACCTGTGTACCATAAAATATTTTTAATCTTACCCCCTTATCTGATGGAGGTTGATTCATAAGCACTGCTTCGCTTATAATTTGGTTTAATACTCCAGTTGATATTCTCATATTATTGTTATTACTTACAACTTCAATAAGGTTAAGGAGCTTATCTAAATTTCTACCAGTTTTTGCTGAAATAAATATTATTGGTGCATAAGAAACAAAGGATAATTTTTCTCTTATTTCCTCTTCAAAACGTCTATAGGTATTGTGATCCTTTTCTACAATATCCCACTTATTTATTGCAATAATCATGCCTTTGCCATTGTTATGGGCATATCCTGCAATTTTGGTATCCTGCTCTGTGACTCCAACAGTTCCATCTATAATTAAAATACACATATCAGCCCTATCAACAGCATTTAAAGTACGGACTACACTATATCTTTCTACATTTTCATATATACTTCTCTTTCTTCTTAAACCTGCTGTATCTATAAATACATACTTGTTTTCCCCATAATCAAAATAGGTATCAATGGCATCTCTGGTAGTCCCAGGAATATTTGTTACTATAACTCTTTCCTCTCCAATTATCTTATTAACCAAAGAGGACTTTCCTACATTTGGTTTTCCAATTATAGCTATTTTTATTATGTCTTCATCTTCTTCAGTATCCTTATCTTCCGGAAAATGCTTTATTACTTCATCCAACAAGTCTCCTATACCCATTCCCTGTTCAGCTGAAATAGCTATAGGAGTTCCAAGGCCTAGTTCATAAAATTCAAATAGATTTTCACGACTTATCTTTGAATCTATCTTGTTACAAACTAACAAAATTTTTTTATTGGATTTCCTTAAAATATTTGCAATTTCCCTATCAGTTGTAGTTATACCTTCTGCTCCATCAACTACAAATAATATAACATCAGCAGTTTCAATTGCAATTTCTGCTTGCCGCTTTATATTTCTAGGTATTATTTCTTCACTTTCTGGCTCAAGGCCTCCAGTATCAATTAAAGTAAAATGCTTATTTAACCATTCAGCTTCTGAATATATCCTATCCCTTGTGACTCCTGGTGTATCCTCAGTAATAGCAATTCTTCTACCTACTATCCTATTAAATAGGGTAGACTTACCTACATTAGGTCTCCCAATAATGCAAACTACTGGTCTATCCATTCCTACTCACCTCTTTTAAATATGTTAATTAATTCCTTCCCAGAAACCTCTACTGGTATGATTTTTATATTTAAATGGTTTTCAATATCAGATACAGTTAAATCATCTAAAAAAACTTCTGTATCCTTTCGTAACATGTTCTTTGGAATTATTATTCCATCTATATTTTTATATTTGGCTAAACTATTTAACAAATCCTGACCCGTTATAAGACCTGATACAGTAATTAGTTTACCAAAGAACTTATTTTCTATAGGTATTACTTCAAGTTTTAAATTGTTAAACTTACTTAAAATTTTATCTTTTATTCTTAACATAAAATTGTATGCAAGGGTTCCAGTTGCTATAATATAGCTTTTCTTTAAATCTATTGTATTATTAATGTTTTTAAGCTCCTTATCTACTTCATACTCAAAATTACTTATTAAACCTACCCCATTTTCAATTTGCGGGAATCCTTCGTATTCATGGTACTGCGGTATTGGATAATTTGCCATAACATAGAATTCATCAGAGGCGAAAACAAATCTTGTACCAATTTTTTTCAGAAGTTCATTTTGTTTTCTTATAATCTGATTTAAGACCTTTGATGCTGATTCTTTGTTAAAGGGATCTATTTTAGGAAGATCTTCTCTGTATTTTGTAAGCCCTACAGGCACAACAGCAACACTTGAAACACTTGGATAGAGACTAGATAAATCATTTAAAGTCCTTTCAAGCTCTATACCATCGTTTACATTTTTTATTAATACTATTTGACAATTTACTTTTAAACCTGCCTCTTTAAACCTTTTCAATATTGTCATAATCTTTCCAGCATTTTTATTTTTAAGCATCCTTATTCTCAAGTCTGGGTTAGTAGTGTGTACTGAAACATTTATTGGACTTATTCTATACTTAATAATCCTTTCTATTTCCTCATCACTCATATTAGTAAAAGTTATAAAATTCCCTTGTAAAAAAGATAATCTAGAGTCATCATCTTTAAAATATAAGGTTTCTCTCATACCCTTAGGTAATTGATCTATAAAGCAAAATATGCATTTATTCCTACAAGATTTAGCTTTATCTATCAAAGGATTTGTAAACTCTATACCTAGATCTTCATCATATTCCTTTTCTATTTCAAATACCCATACTTGACCATCTTTTCTCTCAATTTCTACTTCTATATACTCATCTGTTATTAAAAATTTATAATCTATTATATCCTTAACTTTATTACCATTAATAGATAACAATACATCTCCCGCTTCAATATTTAACTCTTCAGCAATGCTGCCCTTTTTTACTTTTTCTATAATATTTCTAGTATCTTTAATCTTTTTTAATTCAATAACAACACATCCATATTTTATTTTTATACGTAATACTTATTATATCAAAATTAATATTTATTACATAGTCTATTTTAAAATTAATAAACCTACAGGTATTCCTGTAGGTTTTGTTTTATTTATATAACGGGAATCTGTTACAAAGGCCTAGTACCTTATCTCTAATTTCACTTCTATCCTTACTTTCATCTAATGCTAAATCAATCAATTCAGCAATCTCCCTCATCTCTTCTTCCTTCATACCCCTAGTAGTAACTGCTGGAGTTCCTATTCTAATTCCACTAGTTACAGTAGGCTTTTCCGGATCAAATGGAATAGTATTTTTATTTGTTGTAATATTTACTTCCTCTAATAATGCTTCTGCTTTTTTTCCAGTTAAACCTTTAGACCTAACATCTATTAAAAGTAAATGGTTGTCTGTTCCACCTGACACTAATCTAAATCCTCTATCTATTAAACTTTCAGCCAGTGCCTTAGCATTTTTCACAACTTGCTTCTGATATTCCTTAAATTCATCTGTTAAGGCTTCTTTAAAGCTAACAGCCTTTGCTGCAATTATATGCATCAAGGGCCCTCCTTGTAGGCCAGGGAATATGGATTTATCTATAATTTTAGCATATTTTTCTTTACAAAGAATTGCTCCACCTCTAGGTCCTCTTAAAGTCTTGTGGGTTGTAGTAGTTACAAAATCTGCATAAGGAACTGGATTTTGATGGAGTCCTGCTGCTACTAGACCAGCTATATGGGCCATATCTACCATTAAATATGCTCCTACCTCATCAGCTATTTCTCTAAACTTTTTAAAATCTATTTCCCTTGGATAAGCACTGGCACCTGCAACAATAAGTTTTGGTTTTGTTTTTAAGGCTATTTCTCTTACTTTTTCATAGTCAATCCTTTCTGTTTCTTTATCAACTCCATAGTCTACAAAGTTATAGTAGGTACCTGATATATTTACTGGACTTCCATGGGTAAGGTGTCCTCCTTGAGACAAATTCATGCCTAAAACTGTATCTCCAGGCTTTAATATTGCAAAATATACACCTAAATTAGCATTAGATCCTGAATGGGGTTGAACATTTGCATGCTCAGCATTAAATAGCTTTTTTAATCTATCTCTAGCTATTTCTTCTACCCTATCTACAAATTCACAGCCACCATAATATCTTCTTCCTGGATAGCCTTCTGCATATTTGTTTGTTAAGTGGCTTCCCATAGCTTCCATAACTTGCGTTGAAACGAAATTTTCTGAAGCAATTAGTTCAATATGTTCCTGCTGTCTTTTTATTTCCAATTCTATTGCTTCCATTACTTCTGAATCATATTTCCTCAAGTTCGTGAAATCCATATTAAATCTCCTTCCTCTAATTTATTGTAGAATTTCTTTATTATCTAAAAAGAATTCTTTATTAGATAATAAAGGTATAATATAATATAGACAAAATATTATGATTTTATAAAAATTTCCCTACAAGCTTTATTATATAAGTATTTTAATATTATGACAATAGCTAACTATTGTGGGGTGAGTTTTGTGAATGATTTTATTATAAATAATAAAAATGAAGCAAGGAAACTGCTTCTATTAGCCATATTAGCAGGTAGGATAATGCTTAGAAATGGAGCAGAAACCTATAGGGTTGAAGATACTATAGAAAGAATAATAAAATCTAGAAAAAACATTAAATATGCAAATGCCTTCGTTACACCAACAGGAATATTTGCATCCCTTGAGTATGAAGAGGAAGTACTAACCTATTTAATAAGAATAAAGTCTATAAGAATTAATTTAGACAAAATAAATCTTGTAAATGATTTCAGCAGAGAGTTTGTAAGCACTAATATGTCAATAGATGAAGGGATAAAAAGGTTGAAAATGATAAACAAGACAGAAACTTATTCAGCCCTTTTTAAAAGCCTATTTGGCAGCCTATCATGCGGATTCTTTTCCATATTGCTTGGGGGGAGTAAATTTGATTTTCTATCTAGTATATTTGTTGGTTTCTTTGTAGTGTTAGTAGTAAATAAAATAAATAAATATAAATTAACCTTCTTTATAAACAATTTTATAGGTTCAATTATAGCTACTATTTTGTCCATATTAATAACAGTTATTGGGATTGCCGATAATATGAACACAGTAATAATTGCATCAATAATGCCCTTAGTGCCTGGTGTTGCCATAACAAATGCCATGAGGGATACTATATCTGGTGATTTTGTCTCTGGACTATCTAGAGCAATGGAGGCTATTTTTTCTGCCTTATCCATAGCCTTTGGAGTAGGATTAATATTAAATATGTATTTTGGGGGATAAGATAAATGTTAGAAATAATAAAACAGTTCTTGTTTTCTTTTGTATCTACAATTGGATTTAGTGTTTTATTTAATACACCTAAAGGATTAATTGGAAAAAGTGGTTTTGTAGGTGGAATAGGATGGGTTGTATTTTACATAACAGGCTTGTACTTAAACAACAAAATTATCAGCACCTTCCTTGCTGCCTTAACAGTAGGTATATTGGGTGAGCTTTTTGCCAGATATTTTAAAAAGCCAGCCACTGTATTCATAATTCCAGGCATAATTCCATTGGTTCCTGGAGCTGGTATGTATTATACTATGTTAACTTTATCACAAAGAGATTTTTACGCAGCTGCAACTAAGGGTACTGAGACCATCTTCATTGCAGCTGCTATATCAACTGGCCTTATTATTTCAACTACCTTATCTAAATCTATTAGAAGGGTAAAAAATAAATAGCTACTTGGTGTATTTAATCATAATATTTACAAGTTCATCTAGTGCTTCTTCCTTGAGACTACCATCTAAATAGTTTTTTAGACACTCTTTTATATAGTTTTCTAATATTAAACCTCCAACAGAGTTTATAGCTGATCTTACTGCTGCGATTTGTACTAAAATTTCTCCACACTTTTTTCCTTCTTCAATCATCTTCTGTATACCTTTTACCTGGCCTTCAATTTTCCGCAACCTTAATATTATAGGATCCTTCTCCTTTGCAGCTACAGACAACTTATATCATTCCTTTCTCTTAGTTTAATATTCTGGTCATTTCTAAAATAGTTTCTCCTTTTTTCCTTAGATACCTATCAATAATCTTGATTAGCAAATAGGATATTGCCAATAGACCCATTCCTACTCCAAAGCCGTATATTTCATAGTTTTCAAATCCTGCAGATTGAAAGTAGCTTACTCCTAACCCAATTCCAAATATAAGCATAATGAAAGGAATCATATATGCAATAAAGGTATATTTTAAAACCTTCTTAGATGAGGCTTTAATTTCAACTAAATCTCCTTCTTTAGCACCAATATTGTTTCTTAAATATACTGTAATACTTTTAGCATCACAGCCTGCAGCACAACAAGCACAGTTTCCCCCACAGCCGGAAATCCGTCTTACTTCAACTAGGGCGTTATTTTTATTTACCTTACGAACTATACCTAATTGTTCCAAAAACTCACCCCCATATTAAATCTTTTATCACCTCTGAAGCAATAATAAGGCCTGCAACAGAAGGTACAAAGGATACGCTACCAGGTATGGCCTTCCTCCTACCTTCCCTTTCTAAATTAGCCTTCATAGGCTTTTCCTTTGACCATACTACTTTTAAAGATTCAATATTCCTTTTTCTTAACTCCTGCCTAATAACCTTAGCTAAGGGACAGGTATGGGTGCTATATATATCCCCTACAGAAAAGGCAGTAGGATCTAATTTATTACCAGCACCCATACTGGATATTATTGGAATGCCCATAGTTTTACAGGTTACAATTAGATCTATTTTAGATGTAATCATGTCTATTGCATCTACAACATAGTCATATTCAGTTGATATGAGCTTATATCTTGTTTCACTATTATATTTTTCTTTAAATGCAACCACTTCTATTTCTGGATTTATTTCTAAAAGCCTTTCTTTCATTACATCTACCTTTGGCAAACCTATAGTTTTTGTGGTAGCATGAATTTGCCTATTTAGATTGCTTATATCTATTATATCATAATCTATAAGTATAATCTTACCCAAACCTGACCTTACTAGGGCCTCACTGGCAAAGGAACCAACACCACCTATTCCAAATACTGCAACAGTTGAATTTTTAAGTTTGTATATTCCTTCCTCACCTAATAAAAGTTGTGACCTTATAAACTTGTTGTCCATTTTCAATCACCTTACTACAATTTATTCTAAATCTATTTTAATGTGTATTTCTTGTAGCTGTTCAGCTGTTACATCAGATGGAGCACCTGTTAACAAGCAAGTAGCAGACTGGGTTTTGGGGAAGGCAATTACATCCCTAATATTATTGCTATTGGTTAGTAGCATTACTAACCTATCAAAACCATAAGCAATTCCTCCATGGGGTGGTGTACCATATTTAAAGGCTTCCAATAGAAAACCAAATTTATTCCAAGCCTCTTCCTTAGAAAATCCTAAAGCCTTAAACATTCTTTCTTGAAGGCTGCTATCGCTTATTCTTATACTTCCGCCACCTATTTCATCTCCATTTATAACTATATCATAAGCCTTAGCCCTTACTTTATAGGGTTCAGTCTCCAATAGATCAATATCCTCTTCCATTGGATGGGTAAATGGGTGGTGTTTAGCTACATACCTACCCTCTTCTTCATCATATTCAAACAATGGAAATTCTGTAATCCATACTGGTTTTATTATATTATCGTCTAATATATCAAGCCTTCTAGCTACTTCATTTCTCAAGTTGCCTAAGCTGTCAAATACAATATTATCCTTATCAGCTACAAATAGAAGTAAATCTCCTTTCTCCCCTTCCATCTTATTTAATATACCCTCTAGCTCATCTTCTGAAAGAAATTTTGCTATAGGAGAGTTTACGCCTTCTTCAGTTACCTTAAGCCAGGCTAAGCCTTTTGCTCCAAAGGTTTTTACATAGTCTTCTAAAGAGTTTATGTCCTTTCTAGAGAATTTATCACCATATCCTTTTACATTTATACCCCTTACTGAGCCTTCCCTCTCAATAACATTTCTAAATACCTTAAATTCTGAATTAGCAACTATATCTGATATATTTACCAGCTCAAAACCAAACCTCAGATCTGGCTTATCAACCCCAAACCTTTCTATGGCTTCCTTATAAGTCATTCTTTGAATAGGTAGTTCTATTTCTATTCCCTTCAGCTCCTTAAATATTCTATATAACATCCTTTCATTAATCTCAATTACATCATCTACCTCTACAAAAGACATTTCAATATCCACTTGAGTAAATTCAGGCTGCCTATTAGCCCTTAAGTCCTCGTCTCTAAAGCATCTTACGATTTGATAGTATCTATCCATACCAGATACCATTAAAAGCTGCTTCATAAGC
>JAAYFE010000151.1 GCA_012728365.1 Tissierellia bacterium | reverse complement strand
GAATGGATATAGTACCAAATATCCAAAAAATGAAAAAGTGGGCATATGAAAACGATATCCCAGTTATCTACACACAAGAAATGCATAATAGCAAGAAAACAGATTTCGGGATGGAACTAGAAAGAAATGAACCTGAACATTGCGTTGAAGGTACTAAAGGTGTTGAAATCATCGAAGAATTAAAACCTGAGGAAAGGGATTATGTAGTAATTAAAAGAAGATACTCAGGTTTCTATTTAACTGATCTGGAAATTATAATGAAAGGACTAAAAAAGAATACTTTAATTTTAACAGGTGTATCCACTAACGTTTGTGTATTCGCTACTGTGCTTGATGCTCATCAAAGAGACATGCGTAATATTGTTTTATCCGACTGTGTAGCAGGAACAAGCGTTGAACTTCATGAAGCATTTCTAAAAAACATCGACTATGTATACGGCGATGTAGTTACAAGTGATGAATTAATAGCACATTTCTCTAAGTAAATTAAAGCAAAGGCTACACCCCTGCCCTGCTTCTGCAGGGCCTTGACTTTGACTAAATATGATAAATTTTATTTTTGTTGCAGTACTTATCAATTTAAACAATCCCTATTGGTTTCATTTAACTAAATAATGTATTATCACCGAAATCAACCAAGGGGCTTTAATAAAATAAAATTATACTCTTAAGGAGTGAAATTTATGTTTTTTGAAGACTTACTAGCTGCCATTGCAGTTGTTATCAATGGACTACCTCAAGGTCTTTTATCTCTCTCCTACGGTTTTGGACTCTTTCCAACTTCCTTAGGATTCGTTGCAGGTGTTATAGGTATGTTGGTATTTCAACAGGTTGCTCCAATTTCTTTTCAAGCTGAATCTATTGTAATGGCAGGTGTTTTAGGAAAAAATAGAAATGAAAGATTAAATATTGTTTTCTTTACAGGAGTAATAATGGCCATTGTTGGAGGGTTAGGCTTATTAAATGCTACAATTGAGTTTATAGGTCCAGCCATTTTAAATGGTATGATGGCTGGAGTAGGAATTATGCTTGCTAAAACTGGGATAGTTATGATTAAGGAAAACAAGATAGCAGGCGGAATATCCATGGCAACAGCTATCCTAGTCTACTTCCTTAGTAACTATAATTTAATTTATACCATAGTTGCAAGTGTTTTCATAAGTACAATAGTTCATATTTTAGTTAAAAATACACATAAAAACTCACCAAAAGATGAAAATAGTAGTGAAAATAAATTAGACTTAAGCCATGAAAAATTCGAACCTCTTAAATTTGATTTTAGCCCAAATGTTATCCGTGGTACACTTGCTCTAGTAACTTTACAAATAGGTGGAAATATTGCATATGCAAGCGTTACTGGCAGCATAGCTAATGCAGCTGTAGATGTTGATAAGATTACCTTGTATTCAGGAATAGGAGATGCAGTTAGTGCATTCTTTGGTGGTGGACCTGTAGAGGCTATTATAAGTGGTACTGCAGCTGCACCTAATCCAGTAAGAAGCGGTATTTTAATGATGGCAATAATGGCTGTTATTCTACTAATAAAGATACTGCCAAAGATAGCTAAACATGTTCCCAATCAATCAATTGCCGGATTCTTGTTTGTTCTTGGTGCCATAGTAGTATTTCCAGATAATGCATTAGCAAGTATTACTGAGTCACCTTTAGTTGCTGGTGCAACAACAATAGTTACTGCTGTTACAGACCCTTTCATTGGTATGATTGCTGGTTTAATTGTAAAATTTTTCGTAGGTTTATAAAAACCAATTATCCTTTAACACTCAAATATAAACAATTAAAAATCTTTATAAACCAAAAGAACCCTTTACGGGTTCTTTAATTATGGAATTGTCTTAGTTTAAGCTTTTACAAATACTGCATACTTTTCTACCATTTTCTTGCCTTTTTCAGTAACTTCAACTCTTCTTCTAAACATACCTTTTTCTATAATATAGCCCCTTCTATTTAGGTGAGAAATCATACTAGACATTTGTAAGGATGTCATATTATTATCCTTTGCAAAAAGGCCAATTTCATCAGGCCTATTAAGAGCCATTTCTAAAAATCTAACATATTTAGGTGTTAGATAATCTTCAACCATTTTAGATTCTATTTCACTTAAGGCAGGCAAGGCTTCCTTACCTTTTTCAGTTACGCTAAAGGTGAAAAATTTACTGCCTCTTAGTCCTGCTC
The DNA here is from genome assembly GCA_012728365.1 of Tissierellia bacterium. Taxonomy (GTDB): domain Bacteria; phylum Bacillota; class Clostridia; order Tissierellales; family Tepidimicrobiaceae; genus JAAYFE01. The sequence continues at coordinate 1,453 of JAAYFE010000151.1, read as the reverse complement.
TTTCAATAAAACCCCCTTGATCTAGCTTCTCTATAGAATCTGTTGAAACTTTGGAATCCACATTTAATCCATCACTAATATCTGCCAAATATTGATGGCCAATATTTATCATTTCCAATACTTTTATATCAAAGTCATTTAATTCTATATCTATGCGATTACCTTTTTTAGCTTTAATGTTCCAATTACTTGACCCATAATACTTAGGCGGACCTGTTAAAGCTGCAATTGCACCTACAATTAGAGACACCAGGAAACCTACTATGGCCATATGTGTCCAATTTCCTATATTGAAAATTTGTGTTAGTTCAGTAATTGTTAATACTACCATGGTTACCATCCCTGCTAGAACTCCCCAAAAAGCACCTCTTGAATTAAATCTTGGCCAGATTGCTCCTAATAATAGTAGTACTGCTGGTGGGGTTAGCCATGCATTTGCAAAGGCAAACAGATAAGTAGGACCTCCAGGGAAAAAGGTCATGACCCATGTAACTATGATTATTAGGGCCATAATAACCTTGCTTGCCTTTAATGTGGTTTCAGGTGAAGCATCTTTATTAATTAGTCTCTGGTATATATCTCTTGTGGCAGTAGAGGTGGCCCCCATTGCAGCAGTTGAAGAGGTAGACAAGGAAGCAGCTGCAGCCCCTACAATGAATAGGCAACTCAATAGTGGTGTAACTTCCCTAGCAATGACCCCATAGGCAGCTGTATGTGCAACTGTTCCTCCTGCCAATGTAAATACTTCTGGCATGGTAACACCTGCATATATACCTATGAAGGATAAGGGTATCATAAATATTACTATCAAGTAAATAGCACCAAGGCTATATGATTTTTTAGCTACTATCTCATTTCTACAGGATGCAATTTTTATCCAGTAGTAATTGTTCCCCCATACTAAAGCCGTACCAAATAGTATCATAAATGTTAATATACTAGGATATTTAAATGATAATCCTGGTAAAGAAGCACCTGCTAGACCTTGGTTTACCCAATCTCCACCTAGCCAGCTACTAAAGTAGTCAAATCCCCCATATTTAACTGCTAGAATTATCAAGAAAATAGGAACTGCTATGGTACCTATAGTTACCTGTATAAAGTCTGTAATAGTTGTTGCCCACATTCCACTCATAGTTGTGAATATCAATATAACAAAGAAAGCAACAGCTGTAATTGCATAAACAGGCCAGCCTGTATATCCAGATACTATAGAGGATAAGGATATTATGTTGTTTGCAAGGATGCCACACATTCCAATAACTGAAGTTATAGACACAAGCCCTCGGACAGTTCCATTATACCTGGTTTCAAAATATTCTGGCAATGTTACTGCACCAGATCTTCGTATTAAGTTTGAAAATAGATTAGCATATAATAGTAGTCCAAATAAAGAGTAAATACAACCCCATAAAATACCAGCCTTTACTCCATATAGTATTGAAAATCCTGG
>JAAYFE010000150.1 GCA_012728365.1 Tissierellia bacterium | reverse complement strand
GGATAATTGAGTTCAGTGATGGCTGTTAGATCATAAAAAATATCATTGCTGTATTTTCCACCTATTAATTTTTCTGTTGGATTATAATAAAAGCTGTCTACTATAGGGGATACAATAAAAAATATACCCAATATTATAGCTAGTACTATAGATACTGATGCTATAACAACCCTTCTTAAACGCTTGTTTACACTTTTTTTAATACCTATAGTTTCTTCCTTTAACTTTTCATCTTCCTTTAAGGATATAAAGTCTAAATCCATCTTTTCTGCCAGGTATTCTTCTATAGCCTCATATTTTTTTATTTCTTCTTCTACCAATTTAATTTCTTCCTCTGTAGCAGTGCCATTTTTATATCTATCCAATAATTCTTTAAAGCTCACCCTTGTTCACCTCCAGCAATTTTTTAAGATTTTTTCTTGCCCTATAAAGCATTACTTTAGCAGCTCCTTCTGTTAGACCGCTTGCTTTCGCAATTTCCTTTAGTGTAAAATCACAGTAATAATAAAGGACTATAACTTCTCTATAGGAATGATTTAATTTCATAATTTGCTGATAGATAATTTTCTTATTCTCATTGTCAACTATACTATCCACAGGAGTCTTTTCTGTGACTAGAATATTTTCCAAGTTATCAACAGCAGTATAATTTTTATCTTTCCTAACCCTATCCAAAAAAAGATTCTTACATACCTTAAAGAGCCAGTACTTTATATATGGTGTATTTTTATCTAGGGACAACAAGGCTTTGAAGAAGGTATCACTTACTAAATCTTGAGCCTTGTGATGGTCTCTACAAAGGGACAGGGCATATATGTAAAGTTCTCTATGATATTTAATAAAAAGTTTTTCCAGTTGCTTATTGTTCACAGAAATAACCCCTTTCACTTAATAAACGATATGGAAGGGTAAAGGTTACACTTTATTTCATTATATCGGAACAAAGAGATAAATTAATATAAGATGAATGGTTTTTTGTTTACAATGTAAAAAATACAAGGCAAGCTTGTCACAGATTACTAATATAGAGAATATATTATTAATGTACAAGCAGTATATTAGATTTATTTATTAAAAGGTAGGTGATACTCATGGATGTAAGGGAGAAGTTAGAGAGAGAAATAGCTAGGAAGAAGATAGTTGAAGATGGTCAAAAAGAAAATACTACTAACAAATTTATATAATAATGCATAACAAGCTAAAACAGTAGATTTTAAATCTACTGTTTTAGCTTGTTATGGCAATAGGGTTAGCTTTTAATAAAGAATTTTTAATAATATTAATTTTTTTTCTTTGAAATTGTATAATTTTCATGGTAAGCTTAAATAAAATAGCATATAAATTTCTAGTAAAATAAATGTACTAGGGGGAGTATAGGTGTATAAGAAGTTATATAAATCTAATAAGGATAAGCAAATAGCAGGTGTATGTGGAGGCATTGCTGAATACTTTAATATAGATCCTACTATTGTTAGATTAATATGGGCCTTTATTTCCTTAGCATATGGAGCAGGTATATTGGCCTATTTAATTTGTGCCATCATAATACCTGATAGGCCAATGGATGAAGATGGTTTTTAAAAAATTTCATTTAATAAAATAAGTAAGGCCCTTATCTGCAGATTAATAAACTTACTGCAGATATTTTTATGGCAGGAAAATATTTAAACCCTTTGGATAAAATATTATTTAAATGAAAGGTGAAATTTAGGAGGAGTATATGATAAAACTTTTAATTAAGCTATTTATTAAGGATTATGACAAGGTATATGATAAAGAGGTGAGGGAAGCCTATGGAGTATTATCAGGAATTTTAGGCATAGTATGTAATCTATTACTTTTTATACTTAAACTATCCATTGGCATAATTATAAACAGTATTGCTATTATTTCAGATGCAGTAAACAATCTAAGTGATCTAGGTTCATCGGTTGTTGCCATATTTGGTGCTAAATTAAGCAATCGTCCACCAGATGATGAACATCCTCATGGTCATGGCAGATATGAATATATTGCATCCTTAGTGGTGTCCTTTTTAATATTTGGAGCAGGTATGGAAACCTTTAAAGTTTCCATAAAGAAGATTGTAAATCCTGAAGAAATTAAATTTAATTTTATTATAATGGGAATACTTTTCCTGACAGTATTAATAAAACTCTGGATGTTTTCCTACAATAGATACATTGGTAAAAAAATAAGTTCAAGTATAAATAAGGCCAATGCTCAGGATAGTTTAAATGATGTAATAGCAACTACCGCCATAATATTAGGAATTGTGCTTAGCAAGTACACTACACTGCCTATTGATGGTATACTGGGCCTTATTATATCCATTGTCATCATATATTCAGGTTTTTCTATTGCCAAGACTTCTGTAAGCTTACTTCTTGGAAAGGCTGCAAATCCAGAGCTTGTAAGAAGGATTAAGGAACTAATACTTGAAAATGAACATATTAAGGGGGTCCATGATTTAATAATCCATGATTATGGACCTAATAAAATAATGGCTTCAGTCCATGCAGAGGTATCAAAGGATGCTGATATAGTTCACATACATGATGAAATAGATAGGATAGAACGAAAAATAGAGAGGGAACTGGACATATATATAGTAATCCATATGGATCCTATTGAAGAAAAATAGAAAGGAAGGAGAAATTTACTCCTTCCTTTATTTATCTTTTAAGGTCTTCTTTTTTAACCCTTCCATTTTCATCAACAGTTGTTTTGGTTATCTTAGCCAATATTGGCTCATTATCTACCTTAGCACATTCTAGTATATGGTATACTTTTGAATTGTCACCAGTTTCTTTATAAACTTCACGTACTAATTTAAATATTGAATATGGATGCTCTGGATCCTTAATAGTAATTAAAGAAACATTAGGTGTGGCCATAGCATCTTTTACAAGCTTTTCAAAATCTATGTCACTTATTCCTGGAATCATGAAATAATCCACATCTGTATTATTTAAATCGTCAAAGCCCTTAACTTGAATAGTTTTGTGGCTGGCTTTTGCTGCAGCCATTAATGTAGCTATTAATGGACGAGTTCCCCAACCTCTATGGCCTGAAACTATTAATGATTCTTTTTTAGCAAGGGCTTCTTCAATGTAGTTAGCTTGTTCTTCTGTCAAAAATCCTTGATCGAATAATCTTTTTATCATTGGGTTCATTAAAAAAATCCTCCTTTTTAGTTTTAATTATATTATACTACACAATTATATCATATAATTAATTTATATTGTTAGAATATTAGATATTGTTATGTTATTGACAAGCAAAAGCTATAAATTTTCCTTGACTTATGGACAAAAATATTATATTATTTTATATGTCATGGGGATATAGCTCAGTTGGGAGAGCGCTTGACTGGCAGTCAAGAGGTCAGGGGTTCAAGTCCCCTTATCTCCACCATATTAAACCTTGTAACTTAAAAGTTACAAGGTTTTTTTAATGCAAATATATAACAAAATATTCCAAATATTATATACAAAAAACCTTTTCACCAGCATATATATTTGCTATTATATAACTATGTGTGTATAAATATATAATATATAGCAAATATATTATGGAGGTATTGTATGGCATCTATTACTTATTTTAAAAGGGATGAAATTAATAAATCAAATCCTGTTTTTTCTCAAGTAAGGACTACCATTGAAACAGTGTTTTATGGAAATAATGTCATGGAGGTAAATTCCTTAAGGGAAGCATATAATTTAGCCAAAAACTCTCCTGGAACCATAGTTACAGATCTGCCTGTATATAAGCCAGAAGAAATTGGATTAGATAAGGATGCTAAAATATTGCTTTTTAATGACGGGGCTGTTACTGGCAGGTGTGCAGCTGCAAGAAGGATCATAGGTGAGGTAGGTGTTGATACATCCTATTATGCAGAGATAATAAGGGATGCAGCCTACAAAACTAGATATAGGAAGCTATATCATGCCCAGGCTATTGTTGGACTCCATGAGGACTTTATGATAAAAGCCCATTTATTAATACCTGAAGGTCACGAAAACATATTATATAATTGGCTTTTAAATTTCCAGTATATTAATGAAGAATATATGAAAATGTATGAAAACTCTAAAGTATACGAAAAGGAAGGGGATATATACATATTTTCAGACCCAGATTGGGAACATGAAAACCATCCCCTAGGCCTGGCCATATTTGATCCTGAACACAATTGTGCCTGTATACTGGGAATGAAATATTTTGGAGAGCATAAAAAAGGCACCCTTACCCTAGCATGGGGGATTGCCAATAGAAATGGTTTTGCCTCCTGCCATGGTGGATTAAAAAGATATAATTTTAAAGATGGTAGAAAATATACCATTGGGGTATTTGGACTTTCTGGTTCTGGTAAGTCAACTATTACCCATGAAAAGCATGGTGGCAAATATGATATAACCATATTACATGATGATGCCTATATTATATCAACAGAGGATAAATCCTCCATTGCTTTAGAACCATCATATTTTGATAAGACCCAAGACTATCCCCTGGCATCGGAAGCAAATAAATATTTAATAACAGTACAAAACTGTGGTGCCACATTAGATGAGAATGGTAAAATTGTAATAGTTACAGAGGATTTAAGAAATGGAAATGGAAGGGCAATAAAATCAAAACTATGGGCAGACAATAGGGTAGATAAAATAGAAGAATCTGTAGATGCTATTATATGGCTAATGAAGGATCCTGCTTTACCTCCTGTATTAAAAATAAATAGTCCTATCTTGGCAGCCACTATGGGCGCTACTTTAGCTACTAAAAGGACTAATGCCGAAAGGCTGGTGGAAGGGGTAGATAGGGATAGGTTGGTTATTGAACCTTATGCTAATCCTTTTAGAACCTATCCATTAAAGGACGATTATTATAAATTTAAGGAGTTATTTGAAAAGGGTAAAGTGGACTGCTATGTATTTAATACAGGCTTTTTTATAGATAAAAAAATACCAAAAGAAGTGACCTTAAACTCCTTAGAGAAAATTATAAATGGAAAGGCCATTTTTAAGCCATTAGGGAATATGAAGAATATTCAATACCTTCCAATTGAGGGATTTGAAGTTGAAATAGATGAAAAATATATAGCAATCCTTAATAATAGTATTGATTATAGAATTGGATTCCTAGAGAAAATGAAGGAAGAAAAGGCTGGCAGGGATAGGCTGCCAGAGGAAAGCTTAGAGTGTTTATATGATATAAAAAATCAAATAGGTTTTGCAACAATAAAAGGATAGTTTAAATAAACTATCCTTTTATTGTTGAATTTTAACTTCTTTGTATGAGATTTGACAATTATAGCTAAAGGCAGAATTTTTTACTTTATCTACAAATATAATTAATATAGACCCTTTCATTTTATATGTAATATAATTATATATGGGCATTGTTCTGAATATTAAAAAGATTGGGACTAGACTAAAATTAATATGTCTTTAAATTTACACAAAATTTATATAGAAAGGAGGTTGTGAAAATGATAAGCATAACTGAATACATAGACAGCCAGAAAGATATGATAATTAAAGATCTAATGGAACTAGTAAAGATAGAAAGTGTTTCTGAAAATATTGAGGAAGTAAAAAAAGCCCTGCATTTTGTACTGGATTTAGGAAGAAAAATGGGATTTAAAGCTACAGTTGTACTAAATGATCAGGTAGGGGTAGTAGAACTGGGGGAAGGCACTGAAACTTTAGGAATCTTAACCCATGTAGATGTGGTGCCTCCAGGGGATTTAGATTCTTGGCATACTCCTCCCTTTGACCCTGTAGTTAAAGATGGATATATATGGGGAAGAGGAACCTTAGATGATAAGGGCCCTATTATATCCTGTCTCTATGCTATGAAAGCTGTAAAGAATTTAGGAAAGCCTTTAAAAAAGAAGGTCCAATTAATAATTGGGACTCAAGAAGAAGTTGAATGGACGGACATAAATGCCTACGTAAAAGAGTTTCCCCTTCCTGATTATGGATTTACCCCAGATGGAGAGTTTCCAATATGTAATATTGAAAAGGGAATGGCAGACATTGAAATTACTATTCCAGTATCTGAAAAAAATGATGGAGATTTAATTATTAAATCCATAAATGGTGGAAGGGCAACTAATGTTGTACCTGATGAATGCCTTGTAGAATTAATATTAAATGGACACCCTATTAAGCTTAAGGCCTATGGAACTTCTGCCCATTCTTGTATGCCTGAAAAAGGTGACAATGCTATTATCAACATGTGTAAGATAATAGGCAATCTAAGTAATTCTGATAGTGGTATAGCCAAAGTAGCCAGGTTAATAGTTGAAAAATTCCAGGATATTTATTGTTCCAATATTGGATTATATAGTGAGGATGAGTATTATAATGGGGACTTTATTCATAGAAATACAGTATCTCCTACACTGATCAGAACTGAAGGAAATAGAATACATATAAACATCAATGTACGATTTAATTTTTTAACTAAGGAAGCAGATATAGAAAAGGCCTTTGAAAAGCTTGCTGAAGAAATGGGAGGAGAAATAAGTAAAAAGAAATTTTTACCTGCCATATATGTTGATAAGGATAAGCCCTTTATTAGAGCCTTTGCTGAAGCTTATGAAAAAGTAACGGGATTTAAAAACGAATTTTCTCTTGAATATGGAGGTACCTATGCTAAAGCAATGCCTAATATAGTTAGTTGGGGACCTATTTTCCCAGGAGAAGAAGATACCTGCCACCAAGAAAATGAAAGGATCAACATTGATAATTTAATACTTATGACTAAAATTTTTGCAGAAGCAATTGGCAATATAGTCTTTTCAGAAGAAAATTTTAAATAAGTTTTTTATATGAAAGGGGGAGTATTAATGGAAGGTGGAACAAGTTATGGAATTATTAGCTTAATACCTGTAGCTGTAATAATAATTACTGCTGTAATAACTAAAAAAACCTTTCAGTCCATGTTTCTTGGCCTTGTTGTAGGATTTATAATTCTTGGAGAAAACTTATTAGATGCATTTAATTTGTTCTTAGATAGCATGTTCAAAGTAATGGCTAATGAAAATACAATATGGGTAATACTTATATGTGGACTTTTTGGAAGTTTGACCATGCTAATGGAGAAATCAGGAGGAGTCCATGGTTTTTCATCTATTACAGAAAGGATAATTAAGACCAGAAAATCTGCACTTTTAGGAACCTGGATATTAGGCATAATAGTATTTGTTGACGACTATCTAAATGCCTTAGTAGTAGGTTCAGCAATGAGAAAAATTACAGATAAGTTTAAAATATCCAGGGAGATGTTAGCATACATTATTAATTCAACTGGTGTTACTGTTTGTGCCATTGTACCTTTTTCAACCTGGTCAGCCTTTATGTCTGGATTAATGGAACAATCGGATATGACAGGAGGCTTAAGTCCAACAGCAGCTTATATATCAACTATACCTTATATAGTCTATGGCTGGCTGGCAGTAATTTTAGTTCCCCTTTTTGCATTACGAATATTGCCCCTTATTGGACCAATGAAAAAAGCTGAAGAAAGGACAATAGAAACTGGACAGGTTCTTTCTGAAGCTTCAAAGCAAGCTTTAGCAGATTCTGAATCTGAAATAGCAGCCACATCTACCACCAAAAATAGGGCTATAAACTTCCTTGCTCCCATTATATTGTTGGCAATTATTACAGTAGTAACTGAAGACATATTGTTAGGTTTATTTGCTTCCCTTGGCCTTTGTTTTGTACTCTATTTGATCCAAAGGGTAATGAAATTTGGTGAATATTTTGATAATATAATAGCCGGATTAACAGATATGTTCCCAGTTCTGGTACTAATAATTTTGGCATATATGTTCCAGGATGTTAATAAGGGCCTAGGATTAACGGATTATGTTATAGGTATAGCAATGGACAATGTAAATCCATCCCTACTTCCATTGATTATATTTGTAGTAATTTCATTTTTATCCTTTGCAACAGGTACTTTTTGGGGTCTGGCTGCCATAGCCTTTCCAATAGTGGCTCCATTAGCTTCTGCAATGAGTGTTAATCCCTTCCTGTGTGCAGGAGCCCTAATTTCTGGAGTTGCCTTTGGAGGCCATATATGCCTTTATAGCGATACGGTAATTCTTGCAAGTGCATCTACTAAGGTAACAAATGCTGATTATTTCAACACTTCATTCCCCTTGGTAGTGGTTCCATTTATTTTAGCCTGTATAATATTTTTAATATTGGGATTTGTAATGTAAAGATTAAAATAAAGGGTAGCCATGCTACACTTTAATATCCCCTATTTAGATCCACTACATTAATCAAATCCTCATTATTTATATATCTTTTTAGGTTTTCATAGGTAATTTCATATCTCCTTCTAAATATCATTTCTGAAGACCAGGAATTGTGGGGAGATATGTATACATTTTCCATTTCCCATAAAGGGCTATCCTCTGGCAAGGGTTCCTTTTCAAATACATCTAAAGCTGCCTTTTTAATTTTACCTGATTTTAAATTTTCTACAAGGGCCTTTTCATCTATAATAACCCCTCGAGCAATATTTACTATATAGGCTTCATCTTTCATGCTGTCTAATACATCCTTATCTATTAAGTGATAGGTTTCATCAGTATAGGGAATTGTTACAACTACAACATCACATTTTTTTACAATTTCCTTTAGTTTATCAACACTATAGCACTCATGGAAGTGGTCCACTTGCCTTCCACTTGTATTTATCCCTACTATATTTACTCCAAAGCCTTCAAACCTTTTAGCTGCTTCCTGAGCTATGGAACCTGTGCCTATGAAGCCTATGGTCTTTCCATATAGTTCAAGTAAGTGGGTGTTTTGTTTCCACACTTTGTTCTTCTGTTTTTCATGGAATTCCTTGCTATTTTTAAACATTTCTAAGGTCTTTAGCACAATCCATTCTGCAATTGGAATGCTGTAAACACCTCTGGCATTGGTTAAAAATATATTTCTTTTTAGAATCTTATCCTTGGGGACCTGATTAATTCCAGCACTTAATAGCTGAATCCATTTTAAATTTGGAAACTTATCTATATCTAGTTTTTTAAAGCAGTCAAAGGTAACTAATATATCTATATCCTCTATATCTTCAGAAAAGCTTACAGTTTTTTCATCCTTATATACCACTTCATATCCAAGTTTTTCCAAGGCTTCAAATTCCTCTTCCGTAAATTTAAAGGTAGTTAATACCTTCAAAATTACCCCTCCCCTGCACCATGTTTATTTTCTTTTATACCCCTTTTACATATGTTTAAAAATCCAATCTATTAACTCAATACACAATTTAGCTGTAGAATCCTCCTTATCAAGTTTTGGATTTAATTCCACAAAATCCATGGATTTAATCATATTAGTTTCTAGAAGGGTCTTAAGTATCTTCTTAACTTCTTCAATACTGAAGCCTCCATCAACAGGGGTACCGGTGCCTGGAACCAGTTTTTTATCTAAGGAATCTATGTCAAAGCTTAAATGGATTCCATCAACTTTTAATTCCTTTATTTTGCTTACTAGATCTTCCAGTGTCTCTTCAAAACCTATTTTTCTTATTCTATCCATGGAATATAGATTTAAATTTAGCCTTTGGGCCAATTCCACTTCACCTTTATCTAGTTCTCTGGCTCCATAAATAAAAGTATTTTCTGGCCTTAATTTTTGGCCCTTGAAGTAGACATTGGTTAAATCTTCATGGCCTTCTCCCAAGGCTGCACCTAAAATCATTCCATGGGAATTCCCAGAAGGCGAAGTTTCAAAGGTATTTATATCTGCATGGGCATCAATCCATATGACAGCAAGCTCATTAAAAAATTTACTGGCACCTGAAATACTTCCCAAGCCTAAGGAATGGTCACCTCCCAGTACCAAGGGGAAGCTATTGGAACATAAGGCACTGTATACCAGGTGGGCTAAATTATTGCTCATATCTGTTATTGCTTTTAGGTACTTTATTTTTTCATGATGGGCATACTTTTCTGAATCCAGCACTTCTGGTATGTAAATATTTCCTAAATCGTATACCTCATTTTTATATTTCTTTATTATTTCTACAATACCCATATTCCTTAATTTTTGTGGTCCATATTGAACTCCCTCTCTATCTGCACCATATTTTATTGGCACCCCTATTAAGCTTATATTCATTAAAATACCCCCTTACTATGCATTTTATAGGTACATAGCTTACTCCTTTATTATACCATTAAAGCTGTAGATATAAACTGGCTTATAATTAAAAGCTTTGATAAAGCCTATTTTATATTTACAACAAAAATGATAATATTTAATTTAAAGGAAAGGAGGGTTTAGGGTGAAGGCTTTAATTGTAGTAGACATGCTTAATGATTTTATACTTAAGGATGGAGCCTTATATACTGGCGAGAAGGCAGAAGAAATAGTAGACTTTATAAATGACAAAATAGAGGAATTCCGGGAAAATAATTATCCAGTAATATTTTTGTGTGATAACCATGAAAGGGATGACAAGGAGTTTGATATGTTTCCACCCCATTGTATTGCAGGAGAATTTGGTAGCCAAATAATAGATAGTATTCATGTTCAAGATGGTGATAAAATAATTAAAAAGAGAAGATATAGTGGCTTCTTTGGTACAGATTTAGACTTATATTTAAGGGAAAAGAAGGTGGAAGAAATATATTTAGTAGGCGTATGTACAAACATCTGCGTACTATATACGGCAGCTGATGCCAGAAACCTAGGCTATACTGTAAATATATATGAAGAGGGAGTAGCTACCTTTGATGAAGAAGCCCATGATTTTGCATTAAAGGAAGCAAAGAATACACTAGGTTGCAATATTATTTAGGTATGGAGGAAGATATGACACAGTATTATTATGCAGTAAAGAATGGACGAAAGGTAGGAATATTTAACACATGGTCAGAATGTGAGGCCCAGGTTAAAGGATATCCAAATGCAGTTTATAAAAAGTTTTCTAGCTATGAAGAAGCATTGAACTTTATAGGAGAAGATGATAATAGGATAGATGATAAGAAAATTGAAGAATTACAGGAAAATGAAATGATTGCCTATGTAGATGGAAGCTATGATGTTAAAAGTAGGCTTTATAGCTATGGTATAGTATTATTTTCAAAGGATGGAAAGATTACTTTATCAGAGAAGGAAGATGATGAGAATTTAGTTGAAATGAGAAATGTGGCAGGAGAAATAAGAGGCTCAATGGTTGCAATGGAAGAAGCACTAAAAAGGGGAAAGGATACCTTGTACCTATACTATGATTATATGGGTATAGAAAAGTGGGCAACAAGTGAATGGAAGGCAAATAAATATGGTACTAAAATGTATAAGGCCTATTATGATTCTATTAAGGATAAATTGAAGGTGGTATTCCATAAGGTTAAGGC